>NZ_JAMYNH010000004.1:0-419010 GCF_040318975.1 Mesorhizobium sp. M0983
ATCGGTGATTGCAACGTCACCACCGTGCCATGGCCGCTCGCCCTTCAGAGCAAGCGCCGTTCTCTCTCCAAAACTTTTTGCAGAACCTTCAGGACACTATCGAGATTGGATGTCACTTCGGCTTTCGCTAATCACCAGAAGGCCTATTGCCGAATGCTTGTCTCCTCACTCTGCCTTTTCGGTCTTCGCAAAACCCGCACGCGCCGCGATGCGCACATACCAATCCTGGATATCGGCAAACTCCGCCAGCAGTTTTCGCCCCTCGGCGACCTTGACGAAATAGCCGATGATCGGTGCGGCGTGCAGGTCGGCCAGCGTCAGTTCCGTCCCCAACAGCCAAGGCCCTTCGGCTTTCAGCGAAGACAGCGCCTGCAATGCCGTTCTCGCCTGCCTCAACCCGTTGGCGATCACGGCTTCGTCGGGCGGCGTTTTTTCCAGCCGCTCGACGGCGACATCCCAGACCATGGCCCTGTAGGCGTAGGCGTCGAGCAGGCCGGTGATCTGGTTCATGCGTGATCGAGGCCGGGCTTCGACCGGTTGCAGCGCCGGGCCGTCAAAGGCTTCGTCGACATAACGGGCAATCGCGCCGGTCTCGTAGAGGCGAAAGCCGTCATGCTCGAAGGCTGGGATGCGGCCGAACGGCTGGTGCTCGAAGTACCAGCCGGGAATGCCGTCCGCCGCAAAGATGTCGACGGGCACCAGCTCGTAGCCGACGCCCTTTTCCTCGAGCACCAGCCGCACGATGCGCACATAGACGCTGTAGTCCGCGCCGTAGACGACGGGCTTGTCCATGTCGGAGGAGCTCAGGCCATCGCCTTCTGCAAATTCTCGTCGATCTTGTCGAGGAAGCCGGTGGTCGAAAGCCATGGCTGGTCGGGACCGATCAGCAGCGACAGGTCCTTGGTCATGAAGCCGGACTCGACCGTCTGGATGCAGACCCGTTCCAGCGTCTCGGCAAAACGCTTCAGTTCGGCATTGTCGTCGAGCTTGGCGCGGTGGGCGAGGCCGCGCGTCCAGGCAAAGATCGAGGCGATCGAATTGGTCGAGGTCTCCTCGCCCTTCTGGTGCTGGCGATAGTGGCGGGTGACGGTGCCGTGCGCGGCCTCCGCCTCGACGGTCTTACCGTCCGGCGTCATCAGCACCGAGGTCATCAGGCCGAGCGAGCCGAAGCCTTGCGCCACCGTGTCCGACTGCACGTCGCCATCATAATTCTTGCAAGCCCAGACATAGCCGCCCGACCATTTCAGGCTGGAGGCCACCATGTCGTCGATCAGCCGGTGCTCGTACCAGAGTTTCTTGGCCTTGAACTCGGCTTCGAACTCCGCCTCGTAGACCTCCTGGAAGATATCCTTGAAGCGGCCGTCATAGGCCTTGAGGATGGTGTTCTTGGTCGACAGGTAGACGGGGTAATTGCGCAGCAGGCCGTAATTCAGCGAGGCGCGGGCGAATTCGCGGATCGACTCGTCGAGATTGTACATGGCCATGGCGACACCGGCGCCGGGTGCGTCGAAGACGTCGTGCTCGATCACCTGGCCGTCCTCGCCGACGAACTTGATCGTCAGCTTGCCCTTACCGGGAAAGCGGAAGTCGGTGGCGCGGTACTGGTCGCCGAAGGCGTGGCGGCCGACGATGATCGGCTTGGTCCAGCCGGGCACCAGCCGCGGCACGTTCTTCATAATGATCGGCTCGCGAAAGATGGTGCCGCCGAGGATGTTGCGGATGGTGCCGTTCGGCGACTTCCACATCTTCTTCAGCTTGAATTCCTCGACGCGCTGCTCGTCGGGCGTGATCGTCGCGCATTTCACGCCGACGCCGTATTTCTTGATGGCATTGGCCGAATCGATGGTCACCTGGTCGTTGGTGGCGTCGCGGTGCTCGATACCGAGATCGTAATATTCGAGCTTGAGGTCGAGATAAGGGTGGATCAGCTTGTCCTTGATGAACTGCCAGATGATGCGGGTCATCTCGTCGCCGTCGAGTTCGACGACCGGGTTCGCCACCTTGATCTTCGCCATGGAAAGAATGCCTCGCTTTTGGGGAACGGAACGGCCTTGCCCGCACGGCTGCCGGCCCTGGGATGCGGCCCGTATATCAAAGGCTTTTTGGCCGCGCAAACGGCGAACCGCGCCGTAGTGCCGGCATTCTTTGCGAAAGCTTCATTTTCGCCGCCAAATGTGGCAGGGGACTGCGAAATGCCGCAAACAGCAGTTCATTGACAACCATGACCGCCACCCAGGATCCCGACAACCCTCTTGCCTCCGGAACGCCTGCGTCCGGACCGGCGATCATCCTGGTCGAGCCACAGCTCGGCGAGAACATCGGCATGGTTGCACGCGCCATGGCCAATTTCGGCCTTGCCGAACTGCGCCTCGTCAATCCGCGTGACGGCTGGCCGAGCGAGAAGGCGCGTGCCGCGGCAAGCCGCGCCGACCATGTCATCGATGCCGTCGAGGTGTTCGACGACCTGGGCTCGGCAGTCGCCGACTTGAACTTCGTCTTCGCCACCACGGCGCGCGCGCGCGACAATTTCAAACCGGTGCGCGGCCCGGTCGAGGCGGGCAGGGCGCTGCGCGCGCGGCAGCGGGCCGGCCAGCGCACCGGCATCCTGTTCGGGCGCGAGCGCTTCGGCCTCTATAATGACGAGGTCGGCCTTGCCGACGAGATCATCACCTTCCCCGTCGATCCAGCCTTCTCCTCGCTCAACATCGCCCAGGCGGCCCTGCTGATGTCCTATGAATGGATGAAGTCCGGCCTGGAAGACGAGACCAGGACCAACTTCTCCGGTCCCGAAATGCCGCCAGCTGCCAAGGAAGAATTGCACGCCCTGTTTGCGTATCTGGAAGGTGCACTGGAGGCGCGCGGCTATTTCCGCCCGGCACCGAAGAAGCCGAAGATGGTCGACAATTTGCGCGCAGTGCTGACCCGCCCCGGTTTTGCCGAGCCGGAGCTCAAGGTGCTACGCGGTATTATATCATCGCTGGACAGGTTCTCGCCGGCCATGCCGCGCGGCGACGGATCGCCCGGCGACGATCCAAGGCGGCTCCCGGCGGCCGCGGCACGCGCCGGCAAGGCGAAGGACAAAGACTAGCCTTCGAGTTGCCCATATCTCACCAGTAACCGAATGTTATTTGATGTGATCCATTGTCTGGAAAACGATGGATCCTCGGATGTTTAGCTCGGATATCGGTCGTCCTCGCTTTTTCTTCTATTCGGCGGCCTTGCTGGTTGCGGAAATCGTGACCTTTGTGCTGTGCGTCGTGCTGACCATCGGCATCGAGGGTTTGGCCAATTCGAAGCCCGGACCTTCCAGGGAAGGGCTGGCCGCGGCCGTTCTCGTCGCCTCGCTGGTGATTGTTCTGTTCCGCGCGAATTTCGCCTGGCGTCGAAGCCGCGATGCGCAAGGGTCCGGTTGGATCCTTTGGTCGTATATCGTGTTCTCGACCCTGTTTGCGATTCTGCAGGCCGGCACTGTTCTTGTCGTAAAGTTCGACGGCGACGAGTCGCATTCCGGCCTTAACCTGCTGGGATTAGCTCTCGTCGGGCTGTGGGCGGTCATCTTGGCGGCCAAGCCGGCGGGCGGTAGCTCTTCGGATATGGCGTCATCCCTGAGTTTCGACGATTTCGACCCGCCCGGGCCGCTGCGCGGCGCCGCGGCGCCCCATTCAGAGTCGGCCGCCGGCGTGGCGGCCCTGGCTCCGGCCTATGCCATGCGGGCCGCACCGGTGCCGTCGAACCACCCTGCACCTCACCCTGCATCTCCGGCGAACGGCCGGCCGCGGGCCGGCGGCTTCGGCAAGCGGGGCCTTGTGTGACCGTCTCGCCGCATCAAGGCCATGATGGTTCCAGATAGAAGCGGCCGGGATAAAGCATCATTGGCCGAAGCAAAAAGCATGGGCCGAACCTTCTCTCGTGATCTCGTTTGTGATTCCCAGCCCTTAGTGACTCAATGATAATGACCAGTCCATCGAGCGCCCGTCCGATCCTGATGTTCGATTCCGGCATTGGCGGCCTCACTGTGCTGCGTGAGGCGCGCGTCCTGATGCCTGACCGCCGCTTCATCTATGTCGCCGACGACGCGGCGTTCCCCTTCGGCGCCTGGGAGGAGCCGGCGCTGAGAACACACATCCTAGAGTTGTTCGCCAGGCTGCTCGAACGGTTTTCGCCGGCTATTTCGGTCATCGCCTGCAACACCGCCTCGACGCTGGTCATCGATGCGTTGCGCGAGAGGTTTCCCGGCCACCCTTTCGTCGGCACCGTGCCGGCCATCAAGCCAGCGGCGGAACGCACGCGCTCAGGCCTAGTTTCGGTGCTGGCTACGCCCGGCACCGTCAAGCGCCAGTACACGCGCGACCTGATCAGCAAATGGGCGCAGAAATGCCATGTCCGCCTGGTCGGCAGCGACAAGCTGGCGGGATTGGCCGAAGCCTATATGCGCGATGGTTTTGTCGACGAGGACGCCGTGCGCGCCGAGATCGCGCCGTGCTTCGTCGAGCATGACGGGTTACGCACCGACATCGTCGTGCTTGCCTGCACCCATTATCCGTTTTTGGCCAACCGCATGCGCAAGACAGCACCTTGGCCGGTCGACTGGCTCGACCCGGCCGAGGCGATCGCACGCCGCGCGCTGTCGCTGCTCGCCGATACCGAGGCCCGTTATCGCAGAGAGGTACTGCCGGAAGGCGCCGATTTTGCCGTCTTCACCTCGAACGAGGCCGATTTTCCGACGCGCCGGCTGATGCAGGGATTTGGCCTGGCGGTATCCTGACCCCAGGCACTTTGGTGCTCCGGGAACATCAGCCCAGGGCGATGCGTTCTTTTCTCATTGAGGAACAGGAGAAACGATCATGCCAGCCACCTCGAAAGCCCAGCAGAAAGCCGCCGGTGCTGCACTGTCCGCCAAGCGTGGCGAGACCAAGAAGAGCGAGCTCAAAGGCGCGTCGAAGGGAATGTATAAATCCATGAGCGAAAAACAGCTCGAGGAATTCGCCGAGACCAAGCGCAAGGGCCTGCCGGAAAAGAAATCGAAACACTGATCGACTGACCATTCTGGCGGCGGATGCCGGTCGATAAAAAGCCCGCGGCTGAGCCGCGGGCCCTGAAGTCTCAACCGGCGAGGGCGAAAATTACCAGTTCCATCCCCAACCGCAGCGCCGCACTTTGTAGCGGATGACCTTGCGATGACCGTGCCGCCACACCACCTTCTTCTTGACCACGATGCGGCAGACCTGGTGATGCCTGTGGCCGTGCCAATGCCGGGCCTGCGCCGGCTCGGGCGCGACCGCCATCGTGCCGGCCATCACCGCGGCTCCTACCAACGTAAGGAAGAACTTCTTCATGCGAATTCCAGCTCCTCTGACTTCAGTCCCTTCCTGATGCCGCTGGCGCAACCTCCCGCCACATCCGGCACGTTCTACAACCGCAACACTATCCGGTTCGGCGATTCGCGCCAGCCGGAAGCTTGACAGCGGTTAAATCTCCGTTTAACCAGCCCACCAACACCGGGCCGCAATGCCCGGTGGTTTTCTTTATGTGTGCAAGACGTTTGGAAGCCGGTTTTAATTTCCTGATGTCCTGTTTGAAATGACGTGTCCCGTGGGTTTTCCGTCGCGTTGCGTGGAAAACCCTGTCAGGTCTCGAAAACGGGGGCCAGAGGAGGGCGCGTTTCCTTCACCCGGACCATGAGGTTCCGGGTGTGTTGTTTTGAAAGGGAATGCGATGAGCAAGCGCGAATCCGCGAAGTACAAGATCGACCGCCGTCTTGGCGAAAACATCTGGGGCCGCCCGAAGTCCCCGGTCAACAAGCGTGAATACGGCCCCGGCCAGCATGGCCAGCGCCGCAAGGGCAAGCTTTCCGATTTCGGCCTGCAGCTGCGCGCCAAGCAGAAGCTGAAGGGCCACTATGGCGACGTTTCGGAAAAGCAGTTCCGCAAGGTCTATGAAGAGGCGGACCGCCGCAAGGGCGACACCTCGGAGAACCTGATCGGCCTGCTCGAATCGCGCCTCGACGCAGTCGTCTACCGCGCCAAGTTCGTACCGACCATCTTTGCGGCGCGCCAGTTCGTCAATCACGGCCACGTCAACGTCAACGGCAAGCGCGTCAACATCGGCTCGTACCGCTGCAAGCCGGGCGACGTCATCGAAGTGCGCGAGAAGTCGAAGCAGCTGGTCATCGTGCTGGAATCGGTGGGCCTGGCCGAGCGCGACGTGCCCGATTACATCGAGGCCGACCACAACAAGATGACCGCCGCCTTCACGCGCATCCCCGGCCTGGCCGACGTTCCGTTTGCCGTGCAGATGGAACCGAATCTGGTCGTCGAATTCTATTCGCGCTGATCGGCGCGTTCGTACGCGATACAAGCGAAGGCCGCCCTATCGGGGCGGCCTTTTCTTTTTCGTTCCTTTTTCGCGGCGTGATTCCGAAATCGATTTCGATTTTCAGTTCGATGCGCTACTGCGGGCGGCAACAGGACTTTAGGGCCGACGCGCCGTGAACATGCAGCCAGACGCCGAAACGCTCGAACCGGTCGCCTACGCCGAAGGCGGCTTTCATCCGCTGTTTGCCGATGTGCCGTCCTCCGTCGAGTTCAACAAGCTGCGCAAGCGGCTGCTGCGGCTTGCCCGCCAGGCGATCGACGATTTCTCAATGGTGAGGCCCGGCGACCGCTGGCTGGTCGCTCTGTCGGGCGGCAAGGATTCCTACGGCCTGCTTGCCGTGCTGCTCGATCTCAAATGGCGCGGGCTGCTGCCGATCGAGCTGTTGGCCTGCAATCTCGACCAGGGCCAGCCGAACTTTCCCAAGCACATATTGCCCGACTATCTCGACAGCCATGCCATTCCGCATCGCATCGAATATCAGGACACCTATTCTGTGGTCATCGACAAGCTGGCCGAGGGCAGCACCTATTGCTCGCTGTGTTCGCGGCTGCGGCGCGGCCATCTCTATCGCATTGCCCGCGAGGAGGGCTGCTCGGCGCTGGTGCTCGGCCATCACCGCGAAGACATTCTGGAAACCTTCTTCATGAACCTGTTCCATGGCGGACGCCTCGCCGCCATGCCGCCGAAGCTGCTCAACGACGAAGGCGACGTCATGGTGCTGCGGCCGCTCGCCTATTGTGCGGAAGCCGATCTCGAGAAATTCGCCGGCGCCATGAAATTCCCGATAATTCCGTGCGATCTGTGCGGTAGCCAGGAAGGCCTGCAGCGCAACGCCATGAAAGCGATGCTCGACGACATCGAGAAGCGCATGCCCGGCCGCAAGGACACCATGATCCGTGCCATGGCCAATGTGCGGCGCTCGCATCTGCTCGACAGGACGCTGTTCGATTTCGCCGCCCTCAACGATGCTCTTAACGCAAAGCAAGACGGTCCCCATGACATTTGACGACAGCGCGATCGACTGGCTTGCCGACCTTCTGTCGGACGCTGCCGTCGCCGAGATCATGCCGCGCTTTCGCCGGTTGAGTGAGGGCGACGTGCGTCGCAAGACCTCGGCCGCCGATCTTGTGACCGAGGCCGACGTGAATGCCGAGCGGCTCATCGCCGCCAGGCTGCTTCAGCGGTATCCCAAGGCGATGATCGTCGGCGAGGAGGCCTGCTCCGACGACCCGACGCTGCTCGACGGTCTCGGCGATGCCGAACTCGCCTTCGTCGTAGACCCGGTCGACGGCACCTTCAACTTCGCCTCCGGCGTGCCGCTGTTCGGCGTCATGCTTGGCGTCGTGGTCAAGGGCGAGACGGTCGCCGGCATCATCCACGATCCCGTCGGCAAGGACTGGCTGGTCGGCGTCAGTGGCGCCGGCAGTCATATTCGGCACGCGCATGGCAATTTCGAAAAAGTCCATGTCGCCAAACCGGCGCCGATATCGGAAATGACTGGAGCGGTCTCGTGGCACTATCTACCCGAGCCGGACCGCTCACGCCTGGCGCGCAATCAGACCAAGTCGCTGTCGCAGTTCAACTATCGCTGCGCAGCCCACGAATACCGCCTGCTGGCCAGCGGCCACGGCCATTTCGTCGTCTATAACAAGCTGATGCCGTGGGACCATCTGGCCGGCGTACTGATCCATGCCGAGGCCGGCGGTTATGCCGCGCGCTTCGACGGCAGCGCCTATCTGCCGTCACATGTCGGAGGTGGCCTGCTGGTCGCGCCGGACAGGGAAAGCTGGCGGGAGCTGCGCCGCGAGCT
Source organism: Mesorhizobium sp. M0983 (assembly GCF_040318975.1). NCBI lineage: Bacteria > Pseudomonadati > Pseudomonadota > Alphaproteobacteria > Hyphomicrobiales > Phyllobacteriaceae > Mesorhizobium > Mesorhizobium sp. M0983. Next base: position 8,186 of record NZ_JAMYNH010000004.1, read on the forward strand.
TTGGGCGGAATAGTTTTATCCGCCAGCGCGTAAAACTAGACCGGCGGGTTTTGCGGCTGGAACAGCCTGCCGCGCTCGGCGATGAGAATCATCAGCAGCGCCGCCACCGACACGCTGCAGAACCCGGCGGCCAGCGGCGTTACCGTACCGTTGAAGGCCTGGCCGATCAGCGTGCCGAGGATGCCGCCAAGAAATGTCTGCATGAACCCGAGAATCGACGAGGCGGTGCCGGCCAGGTGACCGAGCGGCTCCATGGCGAGCGCGTTGAAGTTCGCGCCGAGCGCGCCGAACGGTACCATGGCGCAGGCAAAGAAAGTAATGAAGAGCCAGAGCGGCATCTTCATTTCGATGGAAACGACCAGCCAGGCAAGGCTGATGGCCAGAAACAGCAGCAGCGCGCTTTGCGACAGACGGCGCATGCCGATGCGGCCGACGAGGCGCGAGTTGAGGTAGTTCGAAAAAGCAAGCACGCCGGCAACCCCCGCGAAGATGACCGGGAACATCTCGCCGACATCGAACACGCTGACATAGATCTGCTGGGCCGAGGCGATGAAGCCGAACATGGCGCCGAAGATGAAGGTGCTGGCGAAGGCGTAGCAGAGCGCGATGCGGTTGGTGAGAACGATGCGGAAGCCGCCGATGATGGAGGACAGCGTCAGCGGCCGGCGATATTCTGGATGTAGTGTCTCGGGCAGGCGCAACAGCGACCAGGCGGACACGATCAGCGCGCCGGCCGCCATGGTGACGAAGATCACGTGCCAGGTCGCAAACAGCATGATGAATTGGCCGATACCGGGTGCCACCACCGGAATTGCCATGAACACCATGAAGATCAAGGACATGACTTCGGCCATGCGCCTTCCGTCGAACGTATCGCGCACGATCGAGACGGCAATGACGCGCGTCGCCGCCGCGCCGATGCCTTGCACGGCCCGGCATAGCAGAAGCGTGGCGAATGACGGGGCGACTGCAGCAGCGCCCGCCGCCGCAACATAGATCACCAGCCCGGCAACCAGCGGAGCGCGGCGCCCGAAGCGGTCCGAGACGGGCCCGAAGAACAGTTGCCCACCGCCGAAGCCCAGTATGTAGGCGGTGATCACATATTGCCGGTGGTTTTCATTTTCGACGCCGAGCGAGGCGCCGATCTGCTGCAGCGCCGGCAACATGATGTCGATGGCCAGCGAATTGAGCGCCATCAGCGCCGCGCATAGCGCGATGAATTCCCAGCGCGGAATAGGCAAGGTGCTTGCCTTTTGCTGCGCTTGTGCTTGCTGATCCACGGCCAGTCCGATCTTCAAACGAAAATGCGCCGGCGTGCCGACGCATCCATTCGTTCATTGCCCCGATAGCGGGCACAACTTTTTGCCAAGGTGCCCCGGCGCTAAGCGCATGACCCCGACAATCGCAGTCGATCTTCGGAGAGCCATACGCAAAACAGAAGTCAGGCGGCGCCTTTGACGCTGACGCCCTTTTCGACGAGGAAGGTCTGCAATTCGCCCGCCTGGAACATCTCGCGGATGATGTCGCAGCCGCCGACGAATTCGCCCTTGACGTAGAGTTGCGGGATGGTCGGCCAGTTGGAATAGTCCTTGATGCCTTGCCGTAGCTCGGCCGACGTCAGCACGTCGACACCCTTATAGTCGGCGCCGATATAGTCGAGGATCTGCACGACCTGACCGGAAAATCCGCATTGCGGGAAGCCGGGCGTGCCTTTCATGAAGAGAACAACGTCGTTGCCCTTCACTTCATTATCGATGTAGTCGTTGATGCCGCTCATGGAATACCCTTTCATGCCTGTGGGAGTCAGGCTCGAACATTACCCTTCAAATAAACCCATGGGTTGCGCGAAACAAGATGTTTGCCGCCTTGCCATGCAAATGGCGCAAAGGAACGTCTGATCTTGTGCCAAGCCGTTGGCCACCATCTTTCCCGAGGCGCGATGAAAAGACGATATCTCGCCGGGTTCCTCCTCGCCGTTCTGCTCGCCGCACTGGCCTTGATTTGGTGGGCCAGGTCGCCGAGACAGCCACCCCTCGTCGTCGGCGGTGAATTGCCGGCGCCGTGCCGCGACGCGAGCTTCGAGGCGGCCGCCTACGTCGTCTGCGAAATCGATCTGCGCCGCTATGACATCGGTGTGTTCCACGTAGGCCTCGACGGCAAGGCCTTCGGTTCCCTGGACAAATTCGACAAGGCGATGGCGGATCAGGGCCGGCCGGTGCTGCTCGCCATGAACGCCGGCATGTATCACCAAGATCTGACCCCAGTCGGCCTTCTCGTCGAAGACGGCCGGGAGAAGGCGCCGCTCAACGTCGCCGACAGCGAAGGCAATTTCTTCCTGAAACCGAATGGCGTATTCGTGGTCCGCAAGGACGGCAAGGCGGCGGTCATGGAGACAAGTGCCTATGCCGCGGCCGGGCCGGACGTGATGGTCGCCACGCAATCCGGCCCGATGCTGGTGATCGACGGCCGGCTTCATCCCCGTTTCGAGCAGGACGGCACATCGCGCTATATCCGCAACGGCGTCGGCGTGCTTGACGAAAACACCGTCGTGCTGGCGATCTCGCGCTCTCAAGTCAGCCTCGGCAGCTTCGCACGGCTGTTTCGAGATGCGCTCAATTGCCCCAATGCGCTTTTCTTCGACGGGGTCGTGTCGGCGCTGTCGAATGGCGAGCGGATGATTGTTGGTGGAAACTATCCGGCCGGGCCGATCATTGCCGTGACCGGCAAGGCGCTTGCGAGCCGGTAACTGGACGGGAGTTTAGTCCGGCACGCTGGTCTGCAGGGCAAGCGCGTGCAGCACGCCGCCCATGTTGCCCTTCAGCGCGTCATAGACCATCTGGTGCTGCTGGACGCGGCTTTTGCCGCGAAAGCTTTCGGCCACCACCTCCGCCGCATAATGGTCGCCATCGCCGGCCAGGTCGCGAATCGTCACCTTGGCGTCCGGAATGCCTTCCTTGATCAGCCGTTCGATGTCGTGGGCGTCCATTGCCATGCGAGGATTCCTTGTTCAGGTCGTGAACTCATAGATATGGTCGAAACGGCGGATGAACCACAGTGAAACGGCTCCACTCGATCACATCACGGGTCCACGACCTCATTTGCCATGAAGCGAGGGAACCAGGATTCGTGGGCAGCGGTCAATTCACTGACCGGTATCGCACGTGCCTCGCCCAGCTTCAGTTCGCTGCCGCCGGTCGAGCCGATCCACGGTGCAAAAATGCCGAGCTTGCTTTGCTGTTCGCGAATGGCATCCCACGCCTCGCTCTGCGGGTCGATCGACAGCGTCAGCAGATAGCGGCCCTGATCCTCGCCGAACCAGACCGGGATCGGATCGGTGCCGATCAGGCCGGGGATGGTCGCGCCGATGCCGGAGGCCATCGCCATCTCGGCCAACGCCACCGCGATGCCGCCATCGGAAACGTCATGCGCCGCGGTAACGACGCCCGACGCAATCAGCGCCCGCACATGGTCACCGACGCGCTTTTCGTGATCGAGATCGACGGGCGGCGGCGGGCCGTCGGCACGGCCATGGATGTCGCGCATATAGACCGATTGGCCAAGATGCGTGCCCCACATGGTCGGTGCGCCGACCAGCACGATCATCTGGCCTTCGGCGGCAAAGCCGATCCGCACCATTTTCGACCAATCGGCAATCAGCCCGACGCCGCCGATGGTTGGTGTCGGCAGTATGCCTTGGCCGTTGGTCTCATTGTAGAGCGAGACGTTGCCGGAGACGATCGGGAAGCCCAGCGCCCTGCAGGCATCGCCAATACCTTTCACCGCGCCGACCAACTGACCCATGATCTCCGGCCGTTCCGGATTGCCGAAATTAAGGTTGTCGGTGGCCGCGAGCGGCAAGGCACCGGTGGCGGTAAGATTGCGCCAGCATTCGGCCACCGCCTGCTTGCCTCCCTCGTAGGGGTCGGCCTCGCAATAGCGCGGCGTCACGTCGGAGGAGAAGGCGAGCGCCTTGGTCGGATGACCGTCGATCCGCACGACGCCGGCATCGCCGCCGGGAAGCTGCAACGAATTGCCTTGGATCAGCGTGTCGTACTGCTCCCACACCCAGCGGCGCGAGGACAGGTCCGGCCCGCCAAGCAGCTTCAGCAAAGCCTCGGCCACATCGGTTTGCGGTGCATCGCCGGCGCCCAATGGCGCTGGCTTCTTCGGCTCGACCCAGGGACGGTCATATTCCGGCGCCTGGTCGCCGAGATCCTTGATCGGCAGGTTGGCGACCTCGTCGCCCTGGTGCAGCACGCGGAAGCGCAGATCGTCGGTGGTCTTGCCGACGATGGCAAAGTCGAGGCCCCATTTGTGGAAGATCGCCTCGGCCTGTTTTTCCTTTTCGGGGCGCAGCACCATCAGCATGCGCTCCTGGCTCTCCGAAAGCATCATCTCATAAGCGCTCATGCGCTCTTCACGCACCGGCACCTTGTCGAGATCGAGCTCAATGCCGAGGTCGCCCTTGGCGCCCATTTCGACCGCCGAGCAGGTGAGACCAGCGGCACCCATGTCCTGGATGGCAATAACGGCGCCGGACGCCATCAGTTCGAGGCAGGCTTCGAGCAGGCATTTTTCGGTGAAGGGATCGCCAACCTGGACCGTGGGCCGCTTCTCGTCGATCTTGTCGTCGAATTCGGCCGAGGCCATGGTGGCGCCGCCGACGCCGTCGCGACCGGTCTTGGCGCCGAGATAGACGACCGGCAGGCCGACGCCCTTGGCCTCGGACAAAAAGATTGCGTCCGTCTTCGCGAGGCCCGCGGCAAACGCATTGACCAGGATATTGCCATTGTAGCGGGCGTCGAAATTGACCTCGCCGCCGACCGTCGGCACGCCGAAGGAATTGCCATAGCCACCGACGCCGGAAACGACGCCGGCAACGAGGTGCCTGGTTTTGGGATGATCCGGCGCACCGAAGCGCAGCGCGTTCATCGCCGCGATCGGCCGCGCGCCCATGGTGAAGACATCGCGCAGGATGCCGCCGACGCCGGTCGCCGCTCCCTGATAAGGCTCGATATATGAGGGATGGTTATGGCTCTCCATCTTGAAGACGACGCAGTCGCCGTCGCCGATGTCGACCACGCCGGCATTCTCGCCCGGGCCCTGGATGACTTGCGGCCCGGTGGTCGGCAGCGTACGAAGCCATTTTTTCGAGGATTTGTAGGAACAATGCTCGTTCCACATCGCGGAAAAAATACCGAGTTCGGTAAAGCTCGGCTCGCGCCCGACCAGGTCGAGGATGCGTTGGTACTCGTCGGGCTTCAGCCCGTGCGCGGCAATGAGTTCCGGAGTGATCGGCACGGAATTGGAAATGGTCATGATCGGCAATTTGTGTCCTTGGGATCGAGTCCCGTCTTATCGCAAGCTTTGCAGCCGATACACCCCGTCGGATGACTAAAACGACGGAAAGCAACAGCTTGCCGCAAGTAGCGGAAGATCGCCACTCGACCCGCCGGTTTCAAGCCGGTTCAGGAAAAGCTGTCGTAGCCGGCGCGGCCTTCGTCCAGAAGCCGCCGGATCACAGCGACGCCGTGCGCAATATCGTCCCGCTGTCGCGGCTGCGAGATGCCAAACCGCACGCCGTGAAAGGCCTGTTCGGAACGCCCCGCCTTGAACTCGTCCTCGTCGTCGATGAGCACGCCATGTTCGAGGCAAGCCTGTTTGAAAGTGCCGGAAAGCCATGGGTCCGGCAAAGTGAGCCAGACGAACGGCACATTATCCAGCGCCTTGAAGTCGAAGCCGTCGAGTGTCTCGCGCACGATCGCGATGCGCGCACCGATCTCGGCAATGCTGCGCTTGCGCATCTCGGCGGCCTGACCGGACAACACCAGCCGGCTGCCCACCTCCGCCAGCAGAAAGGGCAGGCCGCCCGTCATCATCTTATGGGCAACCCGGATGCGGTGACGATAGGCCGGCGGGCAAGCGAGCCAACCGCCGCGAACACCCGCCGCGACCGATTTCGACAGGCCGCCGGCAACGATGGTCCGTTCGGGAGCATATTCGGCCAGTAAAGGCGTCGGGTCGTCGGTCAGTCCGCCATAGAGATCGTCCTCGATCAGGACGACGTTATATTGACGGGCGACATGCGCGATTGCCTCGCGGCGCGATGCCGACAGCGTTGTCAGCGTCGGATTCTTGGCCGTCGGCATCAAAAACATCATCTTCGGATGCTTTTGTGCGCAGACGCGCTCGAAATCCTGGGGATCGATGCCCTCGTCGTCAGCCGCCACCAGTGCGGTCCGGCGACCGATAAGGCCGGCGCTGCGGGAGATCTGCGAATAGGTGAGGTGCTCGAAGACGACATAGTCGCCGGGGGCAGTGAGCCCCGCAATTGTTGCCATCACCGCGGCGTGGGTGCCGAGCGTGGGGACAATGGCATCCGCCGCCGGGCGATAGGAATTGCGCGACAGCCAGCGCCTGCCGGCCTCGAACCAGCGGTCCGGGAAATCACGCGTGTAGCTTGAAATCTCATGCGGATGGTCTTGCGCCGTGCGTGTCAACACATCGGCGACGATGGCACCCTGGCCGACATCCGGTGCGGCGGTGCTATCGAAGCGCAGCTTGTCGCCGGGCGCATCCATATAGCGCGTGCCTTGTTCGACCGGCTCCAGGAAATCCGGTTTTGCGCTTTCCGACTGCTGAGCGAGAACATAGGTTCCGCGGCCGACCTCGCCGCTGACCAATCCCCGCTCGCGCAGCAATTGATAGGCCCTGCCGACCGTGCCGACGGTCGTGCCGATGTCGTATGCCAGATCGCGCTGCGGCGGCAGCTTTGCCCCTGCACCGATCAGGCCGCGGTCGATGTCCGTCTCGATGGAATCGGCAAGCCGCTGATAGAGCGGGCCGGTACCCGCGGTAAGATCTGGAAGCCAAGTTGTCATGGTGACAATTTTTTACATTGCACCAGGATGTGAGTCAATACATATCAGATCGGCGGCGAGAAGGGTACAATCCGAAGTTTTGGCAGAAAGAAAATGGCTACAATAGAGACAATCCGCTCCGTTAGGGCTGAATTGCAGATGCAGGTGGCGCCTCCGTTAGGCCGGCCAACCTATGTTAGTCGGCTGGTGCGTACGCTCGGATCCTTCGCGAGATGGATTGGCAGGCTAATGGATCGTCGGCGCAGCCGGCTGGTCCTGCTCGAGATGACCGACGACCAGCTCAAGGACATAGGCATTACGCGTTGTGATGCCCATCGTGAGGGCCTCAGGCCGTTCTGGGACTGAGGGTTGAGGCACCGCACTTTAGCGGACGCCCGCCGCCCTGAGCCTCGATACGCCGTGGTCCACAAGCACGGCCACGATACACAGAACCAGAAAAAGCCCGGTGATGGCCAGAGCCGAGACGGCGACGCTGGCCGCCCCGTGTTTGGAGACGTCGAGGAATGGATAGGGTACTTCGCCGACGATCGGCGCCCGCAGCAGCGCGTAGGCCAGATAGGCGATCGGATAGATCATCCACCACGAGATGTCACGCCATCGCGTCGAGCCGTCGGCGCCCGCCACAAGCCACCACAGCACGAACACCACCGGCGTCACATAGTGCAGGAGCACGTCGCAGAGCAGGAACAGCCCTTGCGGCTGCCAAAGCTGCGCCAGGACCGTGGCATAGATAATGAGGACCAGGCTTATGGCAACGGCTACGCCCGCCCGTATCCGTGGCCCGGCAAAGGCCGGAAACCAGGCATAACCCGTCGACGACAGCAACGAGGCATGGACGAGCACCGCGCCGATGTTGGTCAGGATGGTGAAGAAGCTGAAATAGAAGACCAGCGAGCCGACAAAGCCGCGGCCGGCTTCCATTGATGCCGGGACGGTGATGCAGAGCTGCAGGACGAGCCCGGCCAGGCCGACGACCAGACCGGTGATCTGCAGCAAGCGACCCATTGGGCTAGGCAGCAGCGCCACAGGCCGGATTGCCCGCCTGCCAGCGGGCAATGTCCGAGCCGATGCGGCCGCCGAGCGGTTCCGCCATCAATGGGCCGAACACGTCGACGCGGCTCGAATTGCCTTGCGCCTGCACGACCAGCAACGGCTTTCCGCCATAATGTTTGGCCGGCACCAGCAGGAAGCGCGGCGTGCCGCTGAACGAATTCAGCTCGTTGGCCATCTGATAGGATTTGAAGGCAGGGTCCTTGCTGGCGATCCAGCATTTGTGGGCAGCTATTGCCACCTGCTCCATGGCAAGCAGTGACGCGCTCTTGCCTGCCGGCGCCGGCGTGCTCTTCGGGCTTGCCTGGCAGGAGGCGAGTACAAGACCGGCGGCAGTGGCGAGGGCGAGGCTGGCGAGTGTCGATCGCATGGTCAAGCGGCGCCCATCTCGAGTTCGGACAGAAAGATCTTCAGACCGTCTGTCATCTCACCCCAGACGCGCGACAGCGCCGGATGCTGCAAGGCGATTTGCTCATAGGCATCGAATTTCGGATAGGCGTCAAGCAGGTCGGGGCGGCCGATCGTCGCCCTGAAATTGTTGAAGACGAAGCGGGTCGGCGTCAGCCACGCATCGGCGAAGGAGATGTCGTCGCCGAGCGCGAACGGGCCATGCGCCATGCGGGCCTCGATTGCCGCAAGCCCGTGATGCAATCGGGCGAACTGTGCCTTGATCTCCGCCTCGTTGCGCTGCGGCACGAAATAGAGCTCGAACAGCTTCATCGTTGGGGCGAGCACGTCAAGGTCGGTGATGCGGGCGAACATGCGCACCAACGCCCGGTCTTTCGAATCCTTGGGCAGCAGCGCTGGCTCGGGAAAGCGCTCCTCCAGATATTCGGCAATGACCACGGATTCGACGATCGTTTCGCCCGAGCCGGTGATCAGCACTGGAATCCGGTTGAGCGGGGAGATGGCACGGAATGCCTCGGGAATGGGAAACCCAGGCGGCGGTGCAATGACCTTGAGCGGCACGTTCTTGATGTAGGCCAGCGCCCGCACGATCGACGAATAGGGCGACAGCGGTCGCGAATAGAGTTTCATGACCGTCGCTCCAGGAGGAAGATTGAATGCATCAAGCGGCGATGCCCAGCGCGCTTTCGAACAGCGCCCGGCCGTCGCTGCCGCCATGCGCCGCTTCAATCAGGTTCTCGGGATGCGGCATCAGGCCGAGCACATTGCCACGGCCGTTGACGATGCCGGCAATGTCGTTGATCGAGCCGTTGGGATTGGTGCCTTCGGCGTAGCGGAACACCACCTGGCCTTCGCCTTCGAGGCGGGCCAGCGTTTCGGCATCGGCAAAATAATTGCCGTCATGATGCGCCACCGGCGCGCGGATGACCTGGCCCGGCTGATAGCGGCTGGTGAACATCGAGTTGGCATTGGCGATCTGCAGCTTGACTTGCCGGCAGACGAATTTCAGCGAGGTGTTGCGCATCAATGCACCCGGCAACAGGCCGGCCTCGACCAGGATCTGGAAGCCGTTGCAGACGCCGATGACCGTGACGCCCTTGGCCGCCTTTTCGGCCACAGCCCGCATTACCGGCATGCGCGCGGCAATGGCGCCGCAGCGCAGATAATCGCCAAAGGAAAAGCCGCCGGGAATGGCGATCAGGTCGACGTCGGGAATTTCAGTGTTGGTCTGCCAGACGGTGACCGGCGGCGTGCCGGAAATCTTGGTCAGCGCCGCGATCATGTCACGGTCGCGATTAAGGCCGGGGAGCAGGACGACGGCTGATTTCATGAGAATTCATGCTCGTTGAGTTGGAACAGATATCGCGGCAAAACATGGCTGGTCAGCCAGACGCCATTTTCGGAAAGAAAAAATAAGGCGCCGTTTTTGGTCATGTTTTCCGAGTCGATCCGCAGGATAACACTTCTCCCCTTGCGGCGCTGTGCGACGATCACAGCTGTTTCAATGTCTTTTGACAAATGAACGTGCTGCCGAGACTGGCTGATCAAGCCTTCTCGTAAGATGCTGGGGAGAAACTCTTCCTTGGTGCCGTGATATAAGACTGTTGGAGGAATTGATGGCGACAGGCCGAGATCAATCTCGACACTGTGGCCTTGAACCGCACGGACACGATCACCGTCGATTGCAAAGCGCTTTTTCGGGTTCTCGTCGATGATCCGAACAACCTCGGCGGCGGATGTGCCGAACTTCGCCTGAATTGCCGCGCAAAGTTTGTTGAAATCAGTCCAACCGTTCTCATCCAAAGTCAGCCCCGCTTCATGGGGAGCATGGCGTAAAACAAGACTCATGAACTTCGATATCTGGATGTCTTTCGACAAGCTCAGCCGATCTCCACCGCGTAATTCTCAATCACCGTATTCGCCAGAAGCTTGTCGCACATAGCTTTCAGATCGGCCTCGGCCTTGGCCTTGTCGCCCTCGGCAAGCTCGATATCGAAAACCTTGCCTTGCCGCACCTGGCCGACGCCGCCGAAACCCATTCCGGAAAGCGCATGCTCGATTGCCTTGCCTTGTGGGTCGAGCACGCCGTTCTTGAGGGTTACGGTAATGCGGGCCTTGATCACGCTGGACATGCTCCTGTTCACCTGTTGAGCGGGCAAGCCGTCAGTGCGGCTTGCCTTTGACACCGTCGGTCGATGCGACGAGCACCGGTCCGGCAGGGCGCGGCGGTTCGTTCTCGTTCATGATGCCGAGGCGGCGGGCAACTTCCTGATAGGCTTCGACGAGCCCGCCCATGTCGCGGCGGAAGCGGTCCTTGTCGAGCTTGTCCTGGGTCGCCACGTCCCACAGCCGGCAGGAATCCGGCGAGATCTCGTCGGCGACGACGATGCGCATCATATCGCCTTCGAACAGGCGGCCGCATTCGATTTTGAAATCGACGAGCTGGATCCCGACGCCCATGAACAGGCCGGAAAGGAAGTCGTTGACGCGGATGGCCAGCGCCATGACGTCGTCGATCTCCTGCGGGCTCGCCCAGCCGAAGGCGGTGATGTGCTCTTCCGAGACCATCGGATCGTCGAGCGCATCGGCCTTGTAATAGAATTCGATGATCGAGCGCGGCAGCACGGTGCCTTCCTCGATGCCGAGGCGCTTGGCCAGCGAGCCGGCGGCGACGTTGCGTACCACCACTTCGAGCGGGATGATCTCGACTTCCTTGATCAGCTGCTCGCGCATGTTGAGCCGGCGGATGAAGTGGGTCGGAATGCCCATCCGGTTGAGATGGTTGAAGATGTGCTCGGAAATGCGGTTGTTGAGCACGCCTTTGCCATCGACGATTTCATGCTTCTTCTTGTTGAAAGCGGTGGCGTCGTCCTTGAAGAACTGGATCAGCGTGCCAGGCTCCGGTCCCTCATAAAGGATCTTGGCCTTGCCTTCATAAATGCGGCGGCGATTTTTCATCTGATTTTTCTCTGGATTTGCGGGCAGGCGGCAAGCGACCAGTTCCTGTCCGTCTGCCTAAAATAAGATGGCGACGGTGGGGTTCAATGCCGGTGTCTATCCCAATCGCACTGTTTGCTCAATCGGCAAATCCTTTCAATCAACCGCTTTCGGGACCGAAATGCCGCAGCGCAGCAGGCAATGTAGCATATTGACCGGCCGGCGCCCTTTTGGTTTGTGCTCCGGCAACACATATTGACCCAACGAATCGGATTTCACGGAGGGATGCCATGAGCAGCATGAAAGACCGCGAAGAGGGCTTCGAGCGCAAATTCGCATTCGACGAGGAACTTCGGTTCAAGGCTGCGGCACGCCGCAATAGAGCGCTCGGCCTGTGGGCTGCCGAAAAGCTCGGCAAATCCGGCGCCGATGCCGACGCTTATGCCAGGGAAGTGGTCGTCAGCGACATCGAGGAAGCCGGCGATCACGACGTCTTCCGCAAGATACGCAAGGATTTCGATGCAGCCGGCATCGATCAGTCGGACCATCAGATCCGCCGCACCATGGATGAATTGATGGCGCAGGCGATTGAGCAGATCAAGAACACCTGATCCTTCCACCGACATCGATCGAATGCTGGACCAATCGACCGCCCGGCCTAACCGGGCGGTTTTTCTTTGCCTTTGCGGTCATTTCCGGCTGAATTGCTGCAAGCAAAGAGGAAATCACCAATGTCCCTGAAGTCACGCCTGGCGGCCGACGAGACGCTGTTCACCGCATGGTCCGGCGTGCCGGATGCCCTGACTGTCGAGATATTGGCCAGACAAGGGTTCGACGCGGTTACGCTCGACATGCAGCATGGTGGCCATCACGAGGACAGCGTGCTGCGCGGGCTTGTGCCGGTGCTGGCGGCCAACAAGCCGGCGCTGGTGCGCATCCCGGTCGGCCGCTTCGACATGGCCAGCCGCGCGCTCGACTTCGGCGCCGAGGCTGTGATCGCCCCGATGGTGAATTCAGTGGCGGACGCAAAGCTGTTTGCCGCCGCCATGAAATACCCGCCGCTCGGCGAGCGCTCCTGGGGGCCGACCTATGCCTTTCCGCGCCATGGCAAGGGCGATTATGCCGACTGGCTGCGCGACAGTAACCAGCGCACCATGGCGTTCGCCATGGTCGAAACGCGCGCCGCGCTTGATGCACTCGACGGCATTCTCGACACGCCGGGTATCGACGGGATCTTCCTCGGCCCGTCGGATTTCTCGATCGCCTGGTCGAAGGGAACCACCGTCAGTTCGACGCTGGAGAGCATGATGGAGACCGTCGCCTCGATCGCCCAGCGCACCCGCAAGGCCGGCAAGCATGCGGCGATCTATGTGATGGAACCGGCCATCGCCGGTCGCGTGGTGTCGATGGGTTACCGGCTGCTGGCGATGGGTTCCGAGCATTCGCTGATTTCGCTTGGGGCAAAGACCCTGCTGAGCAGCGTCAGGGGTTCAATCGCTTCCTAGAGATCCGTCAGGAATTTCGCGAAGGTCATCGACCCTTCGGGCCAGGGCCCAAAGCCGGAATCCGCGTTGAGATGGCCGGCATCGCCGGCGTCGATGAACAGCGAGCCCCAGGCCGCGGCAATGTCCTCGGCGACGCCGAAGGCGCAAAACGGGTCGTTGCGGCTGGCGATCACCACCGACGGAAATGGCAGCGGGTCGCGCGGATAGGGGCCGAAGGTCATCAGGTGCCTCGGCTTTATCTTGGGATTGGCGACATCGGGCGGCGCCACGAAGAAGGCGCCGGCGACCGGCCGCTCGAACCGAGGCAATGCCTGGATGACCGCGGCGACGCCAAGCGAGTGAGCGACGATGACGACCGGCCGCTCGGCCTCGTTGACCGCCTTGGCGACACCTGCCGTCCAATCGTCCCGCACCGGCTTCGACCATTCCGCCTGCTCGACGCGGCGCGCCGTCGATAGTTTCGACTGCCAGCGGCTCTGCCAATGATCGGGGCCGGAATTGGTGTAGCCCGGCACGATGAGAATATCTGCTTCCTTGACTTTCATGGCGCGCATGTAGCGAGCGACACTGTCGGGTGCAACCAGGTATGGGTCCAAAGAGCCGCACGCAAACGGCCTCTGACGGGTCCTTCTGCTCGCAATTGTGAACACCATGTTCGCTTCTTGCACTCTTGTGTGAACGATCGCGATCGACGATCTGTCGCCGGGAAAGAATGGCTGTTCCGAGATTTTGGCACGGACACGGCGTAGAATGATCGATGGCGCCGGGTTCCCTTGTTGGAAGCTTGTCGAACGCCGCCTGAACGGAGCACTTTGATGAGCGAACTGCCTTTTGCCGCGACGACCCCGGTCAGCGTTGCCCGCGTCGGCTTGCGGGCGCGCGATGCAGAAAATCTCGCTGCCTACTACCGCAAAGTCGTCGGCCTGCAGGAACTGAGCCGCGCCGGCGGCACGATTACGCTCGGCGCAGTCAATCGCCCTTTGCTAGACATCGAAGCGGATCCGGCGGCGAAACCCGATGACCCGCGCAGCGCCGGTCTTTTCCACACCGCCTTCCTGCTGCCCAGTCGGGCCGATCTCGGCCGCTGGATCAATCATGCCATCGCCGGCAAGATCGGCATCGAGGGCGCATCCGATCATCTGGTCAGCGAGGCGCTTTATCTGACCGACCCGGAAGGCAACGGCATCGAGATCTATGCCGACCGCCGTCCGCAGGACTGGAAATGGAACGGCGACAAGATCGCGATGGCGACGGAGCGGCTGAACATCCCTTCGGTGGTTGCCGAAGTGCCGGCCGGCGACGCCGGCTGGCAGGGCGCGCCGGAAAACAGCATTATCGGCCACGTCCATTTGCGGGTCGGCAGGCCGGAAGAAGCCGAAGCATGGTGGCACCAGGAGTTCGGTTTCGACACGGTGGCAAAATATGGTGGCGCGGCGGTGTTCCTGTCGTCCGGCGGCTATCATCATCATATCGGAGCAAATGCGTGGCAGAGCCCGGGTGCCGGTCGCCGAGATCCCTCCCGCTCCGGCCTGGCCTGGGTCGAGATGCGTTCGGACAATGCCGCGAGCGACACTACCCGCGAGGATCCGTGGGGCACAGTGATAAGGACGGTTCCCGGTAAGGCGTAGGCTAGAGGTTAGCCTTCTCGAGTAAGCGTCCTAGCATCAGCAGGCCCGCTGGCCATACGCCCAGGCGGGCCTCGTTTCCCATATGGCCGAGATCGCCGGCATCGGCGATATCCGCGCCCCAGGCTGCGGCAAAAGCGGTCGCCTTGTCGAAGGTGACGCGCGGGTCGCTGCGGCTCGCCACCACCAATGCCGGGAAGGGCAGGCGCTTCAGCGGCATCGGCGCGAACGGGCGCACCGCGTCGAATGAGGGATCGGTATCCTCGACATTGGTCGCGGCGACCAGGAACGCCGCCGCGACCTTGTCGAGCTGGCTTTGACTGGCCCCGGAAGCCCACTTCACCGCCGTCGCCACTGCCAGCGAATGTGCAAGCAGCACGATGCGGCGCGGTGCGGCGGCCACCGCAGCATCCACCTGGCCGATCCAGTCTTCAGGCTTCGGCCGGTCCCACTCTGCCTGCAGCACGCGGCTCGAATTGGGGAGCACCCTGCACCAATGCGACATCCAATGATCCGGTCCGGAATTGCCGCGGCCGGGCAGGGCAAGAAAATCGAAATCTCCGGCCGCCGAAATCATCAGGCTTCTCCGAACACTCGGCTGAAGATCGTGTCGACATGCTTGGTATGATAGCCCAAGTCGAATTTCTCGCGGATCTCGGCCTCAGGCAGAGCTGCAACAACGTCCTTGTCGGCCAAAAGTTCCTCAAGGAAATCAGCGCCTTGCTCCCACACCTTCATGGCATTGCGCTGCACCAGCCGGTAGGCTTCCTCACGCGAAATGCCGGCTTGCGTCAGCGCCAGCAGCACGCGCTGCGAATGCACGAGGCCGCGGAACTTGTTCATGTTCTTCAGCATGTTGTCGGGGTAGACCAGCAGTTTGTCGATGACGCTGGTCAGCCGTGACAGCGCGAAATCGAGCGTCACCGTCGCGTCGGGCCCGATCATGCGCTCGACCGACGAGTGCGAGATGTCGCGCTCGTGCCACAGCGCCACATTCTCCATTGCCGGCAGCGCGAAGGAGCGCACCATGCGAGCAAGGCCGGTGAGGTTCTCGGTCAGCACCGGGTTGCGCTTGTGCGGCATCGCCGACGAGCCCTTTTGTCCGGGCGAAAAATACTCCTCCGCCTCCAGTACCTCGGTGCGCTGCAGATGGCGCATCTCGATCGCCAGCCGCTCGATCGACGAGGCGATGACGCCGAGCGTGGCGAAGAACATCGCATGGCGGTCGCGCGGGATCACCTGCGTCGACACCGGCTCGGGCTTCAGCCCAAGTTTCTTGGCCACGTATTCTTCGACATAGGGGTCGATATTGGCGAAGGTGCCGACCGCACCCGAGATGGCGCAGGTGGCGATGTCCTCGCGTGCGTGCACCAGCCTCTCGCGGCAGCGCGAGAATTCGGCATAGGCCTGCGCCAGCTTGACGCCGAAAGTGGTCGGCTCGGCATGGATGCCGTGGCTGCGGCCGATGGTAATCGTATCCTTGTGCTCGAAGGCGCGGCGCTTGAGCGCCGCAAGCAGCCCGTCAATGTCGGCCAGGAGGATGTCGCTGGCCCGGGTGAGCTGCACGGCAAAACAGGTGTCGAGAACGTCGGAGGATGTCATGCCCTGATGGATGAAGCGGGCATCCGGCCCGACGAATTCGGCAAGATGGGTGAGAAAGGCGATGACGTCGTGCTTGGTGACGCGTTCGATCTCGTCGATGGCTTCGACATCGAATTTCGCCGCCCCGCCTTTCTCCCAAATGGTCTTGGCGGCCTCCTTCGGGATGACGCCGAGCTCGGCCAATGCGTCGCAGGCGTAGGCCTCGATCTCGAACCAGATGCGGAACCGGGTTTCGGGCGACCAGATGGCCACCATTTCCGGCCGGGAGTAGCGAGGGATCATCAGTCGGTCCTGACTTGCAAGAGCATTTGCCCGCGTCCTAACAGAGGCAAGCAAAATGCTCAACGTTGCTGGCGCGCAAACCAGACACTGGCGACAGCCAGCGCAATGAAACCGAGCGGAAAATACAGCCGGATGCCGAGGACGACGAACTGGTAGAGCGCCGTCAACATCGTGAACACGAACTGGAAAACCCAGGTGATGGTGAGCGCGGGCGCATGCCATTGGACATAGTAGGAGCGGTATTGCAGCCCAAAGAGGCCGCCGGTGAAGGCGATAGTCACGGTGAGAAGGCAGACGAAGGCGGCAGCGAGGGCGATCTCCCAGTTGCGTCCGAGGGAGACGAGTCGCGCCAGAAACAGCCCAACCGGGAAGGCCAGCGCGCCGCCGGCAGCATAAAGCAGCGAGACGAAGCGGACCTTCGCCGGGGTCTCCCAATCGTACAGCTGCAGATTGAGCAGCGCGCTGGCGCCCATCGCCATGGCCCACAACAAGGCACCGACAAAAGCGGTGCGCAGCGGCGGCAAGGAGCGGCGGAGACGGCGCAGAGCGCGATAGCGCATGGCGGGGAACGTCACAGGCGACCGGTTACCGCGATCCAGCGATAGTCCGGCCCTTCGAAGCCGTATTGGCGCACCGCGATCAGCACGGCATAGGCGCTGAGGCTATCCAGTGAAAATGTCTGGACCGCGCCGATCTGGTACCCATTCGGACAGCCGCGGCTTTGCGGGATTGATTTGTCCTCGTGAATAATCCTCGTCTGGCCGCCGTCCTTCGCCTCGATGCGCAGCAGGCGAAAGCCGTTGATCTCGCCCTGGCTCTGGCAGCGTTCGGTGTCATTCATGCCGATCTGGTCGAGCCGGAACTCGAGCGGATCGTCGACCGGCGAAAAGATCGGGCGCGGATTGACCACCATGCGGAAGGGATCGGCAGAAAGCTCGGTCACCGGGTTGAAGCCGGCGGTGATGCCGCGATTTGCCGTGAGTTCCGCCTGACTGACGATCGCTTCGCCCTTTTGCCGAGCCTGCAGCCGCGCTGCGTCCACCATGGCATTCTCGTCTTCGAGCCGGACTCGGATCGGCGATCCCTTGAGAAAACTGTCGTCGGCCGTGTCGATGTAATAGCGGTTGGCATACGGGAATCCCGATCCGTCCTGGACGCCATATTCTTCGAAGGCGAAGATGCCGCCGTCACGGCTGAAGCCGAGGATCTCAAGCTCGGCGACATCGCCTGCGTAGGCGGCGACCAAAGTTGCAAGCTGGGCGAACAGGCAGACGGCAAACAGGGCAAGATTTCGCATGGGGCTTTCCGTTCAGACAGTCGACGTCGTTAAATTCCCTATCACGATGCTGTCAAAAGATCGTGCTAACTGAAACACGAAGTCGATGCATCCAATCCGGCTGTCGTTTGTTATTGTCGGCAGCTTCACCGCATCGTGCCTTCCGAAAATCAGAATCGATTGTCGGAAGGGCACGATGCATTGATTCAAAATGTTTAGAGCATCCTTTGCGCGTCCAAAGGACGCGCGGCGCCCTAAGGGAGACCCCCATGACCGATGCAGCCAAGATCCGCGAACGTATGGAAGTGATCGGCGCCGACGGCGTCCATGTCGGCACCGTCGACAAGGTCGACGGGGATCGCATCAAGCTGACCAAGCGCGACAGCGGCGAGGGCGCTCACAGGGGCCATCACCACTTCATTCCTCTCAGCCTCGTCGCCGAGGTCGAGGGCCAGAAGGTGCGCCTGTCGGCAAACTCGGATGTTGCGGTCACGTTCGAGGAAGAAAAATCCGACCCCACCTGATCATAGTCCAGTCTGACTACTGCTCACCGAATGAGCGTCGGCGCGTTCAGCGCGACGACCAGACCGGGAAGAGATCGCCCTCGGCCGGCGTCGCGGCAAAGACGCCGCGGCTGATGGCGCGCGCCATCGTCGCGCCGGCAGCTGCGTAGAGATCGATTGCATCGTTGGGCCCGAGCTCGATGCCGCTCTTGCCCGTTGCCAGCGCGAAGACCAGATCGCCGTCGGCGGGCGTGTGCGTCGGCCAAATGGCACGGACAAAGCCGTCATGCGCTGATATCGCCAGGCGTTTGGCGGCGGCCTTGGTGAGGACCGCATCAGTGGCGATCACGGCGATGGTCGTGTTGGCGCCGGTTTCCGCCTGCTCTGCGGCATGCTTGTCACGGAACTTCAGCAGGATCTTTCTGGCACCGTCAGGCATCGGGTGGGGATAGCCTAAGCCGCCGAACTCGTCGCCGATCTCGAACGGTGCCGCCCAGAAATGGCGGGTCCCGGCGACCGTCACCGAGCCGGTCGGGTTGACGGCGGCGAGCGCGCCGATGGTGACGCCGCTGTCCAGCATTGTCGAGGCCGAGCCGAGCCCGCCCTTCAGACCGGAGCTCAGCGCGCCGGCACCCGCGCCGGCGGTGCCGAGCGCAAAGTCTATCGCGGCGGTTTGCGCGGCTTCGTAGCCGAGGTCGCGGTAAGGCGGATACCGGCCCCAATCCTTGTCGCCGCCATTGCGCAGGTCGAACAGGATCGCCGCCGGCACGATCGGCACGCGAAAGCCGCCGACCTCGACGCCCATGCCTCTTTCGCGCAATGCCGCCTGTACCCCCGACGCGGCGTCGAGGCCAAAGGCCGAACCGCCCGAAAGCACCACGGCGTGGATGGCATGGATTGAATTGTGCGGCTCGAGCAGGTCGGTTTCGCGGGTGCCCGGCGCACCGCCCAGGATTTGCACGCCGGCCACGGCCGGTTCGTCGCAGATGACGGTGGTCACACCGGATTTCAGCTTGGCATTCGCCGCATTGCCAACCCGCAAGCCGGCAACGTCGGTGATGAGATTGCGCGGACCGGTATGGAACATTATTGGCTCTCCGCCCGCACGAAACGGCCGCCGTCGAAACGGTAGGCGCGATAAGGATTTTGCGTCAGGTCGCCTTTCTCGTCAAAGCGGATCGGCCCGATCGCCGTAGTGAAGTCATGTCCAGTAAGCAGGTCAGCCAGGCTTTTGCCGGAGGTTTCGGAAGCCGCAAAGGCCTCGCGGGCGATCTCGACCGCGGCATAGGCGGGAAGCGTATAACCATCCGGCACGATGTTTTGTGCGACAAAGCTTTGCAGCACCTTGGGGTCGGCGACGTCAACCCATTCGGGCGGCGCGATCATTAGCGTGCCGACGGCGTAAGGCACGTCGCCGAGCGGCGCGCGCAGCGCTTCACCGCCGGCAAACACCATGCCGGTATCGAGCTGGCCGGCGTCGCGGCCCATAATGGCGACATCATCGCCGTCACCACCGGCAAAGACATGCGTTGCGCCGGCTTTCTTCAGTCGGCCGATCAGGCCGATCTGGTTGTCGAGCTGCGGCCGGAACGTGTCGACGAACACTGGCTTCAATGCCGCCTGCTCGGCGGCAGACCGAAACGTCTCGGCCATTTCGCGGCCATAGATCGTGCCATCGTCGACGATAGCGAACAGCTCGTTCTGCCATAGGCGGGTGAGGGTGGCGGCGACGGCATTGCGCTCGTCGTCGCCGCGCGGCCCGAGACGATAGATCGGCCATCCCGTCTTGGCGCGCCGGTCGGTCAGGCTTTCCGTGCGCACGCCGACGGTGATCACCGGGATGTCGGCATCCTTGAGGATCGGCAGAGCCGCCTCGATTGCGTCGGTGCACAGAAAACCGATGACGACCTTGACCTTGGCCGCGGCGAATTCCCGCGCGGCGGCAACGCCGCCAGCGGCCGTGCAGGCGTCATCGATCGTCCTGATCTCGGTATCACTCGCTTCAGCCGCTATTGTCGCGCCTGCCTCGATCTGCTTGCCGAGGATCGCCGACGGCCCCGACAAAGGCGCCGCGACACCGATCAGCAGCGTCTCGGCACTCGCACTACCGGCGAGCGAGAGCCAGGCCAGCACCGCTATCGTGGTTGTCCAAGGTCGCATGCGAGCGAAGAATTCCTCCGCGCCGGTCGCGTGTTTTGCCGGCGCCAATGCCGTCAAGACCTAAAGGCTGGCCAGCTTTGGCGCAACACGCGAATTCGGGATATAGCTCAAGCACTTCGCTTGTGGCATGCAATATGCGGTCATATATAACGGCTGGTTCTGACTAACGGAAAATCATCGGTGCTGAAGAAGAATGAAATCGGGCCGCAGGCCTACCGCGACGCTATGGCCCATTTTGCCGGCCATGTGCATGTGGTCACCACTGATGGCCCGGCGGGCAAGCGTGGCGCGACGGTGATCGCGGCCTGCTCGGTGTCGGACACGCCGCCGACCATCCTGGTCTGCCTCAATCGTGAAAATCCCAAGAACGAGCCGTTTGTGAAAAACGGCAAATTTGCCCTGAACACGCTGGCTTCGGATCAGGAGCCGCTATCGATCGGCTTTTCCGGCATCACCGGCCTGCCGGTCGAGGAGCGTTTCGCATTGGCCGAATGGGACGTCATCTCGACCGGTGCGCCGACGTTGAAGGGCGCGCTTGCCGTCTTCGACTGCGAGCTGATCGACACCAAGGATTTGGCCACTCATCGTGTGCTTTTTGGCAAGGTGACAGGCCTGCGCATCGGCGATAATTTGCGGCCGCTGATCTATCACGACCGCAGCTACCACGCTCTGTAGAGGCTTTGATGGCCGCGTCCACGGAGATCAAATGACCGAGCTGAAATCGCGCCCCGTGCCGCGGACCATCGACGAGACGCTCGATCTGTTGACCGGTGCGGATTATGTGGCGGACCGGTCGCTGGCGACTGTGCTGTTTTTGTCGCTGCGCATGAAGCGTCCGCTTTTCCTTGAGGGCGAGGCCGGCGTCGGCAAGACCGAGATCGCCAAGGTGCTGGCCGAGGCGCTCGGCCGTAGGCTGATCCGCCTGCAATGCTATGAAGGGCTCGATGTTTCGTCTGCCGTCTACGAGTGGAACTACGCCGCGCAGATGATCGAAATCCGCATGGAGGAGGCGGCCGGCAAGGTCGACCGCTCCGACATGGAACGCAACGTCTTTTCCGAAAAGTATCTGATCCGCCGCCCGGTGCTCGATGCGCTGACTGGCAAGGCGGGCGCCGCGCCGGTGTTCCTGATCGACGAACTCGACCGCACCGACGAGGCCTTCGAGGCATTCCTGCTCGAAATCCTCTCCGATTTCCAGGTGACGGTGCCCGAACTCGGCACCATCAAGGCGGAGGAGCCGCCGATCGTCATCATCACCACCAACCGCACGCGCGAGATCCACGACGCGCTGAAGCGGCGCTGCCTTTATCACTGGGTCGATTATCCCAATGCCGAGCGCGAGCTTGAGATCGTGCGCCGAAAGGTGCCGCAGGCCAACAGCCGGCTTTCGGCCGAGGTCGTTTCATTCATCCAGAAGCTGCGTCAGATCGAGCTGTTCAAGGTGCCCGGCGTCGCCGAGACCATCGACTGGGCCGGCGCGCTGACCGAACTCGACAAGGTGGCGTTGGACCCTGAGACGGTTTCCGACACGATTGGCGTGCTGCTGAAATACCAGGACGATATTGCCCGCATCGGTGAGGGCGAAGGCCGGCGCATCCTCAACGAGGTCAAGGCCGAGCTGTCGGCGGCGGAGTAGGGCGATGCCGCGTGCGGAACCCAAAGAGGCAACGGCGGACGGGCGGATCGCCGACAACGTCGTCTATTTCTCCCGCACCTTGCGCAAGGCCGGTATGCGTGTCGGACCGGCCTCGGTCAAAGACGCCATCGAGGCAGTGCTCGCTGCCGGCATCGGCTCGCGTGACGATTTCTACTGGACGCTGCACGCCGTGCTGGTCTCGAGGCACGAAGATCACGCCACCTTCGACGAGACCTTCCGGCTGTTCTGGAAGTCGCACGAGCTGATCGAAAAGATGCTGGCGATCTTTTCGCCGATCGCTCCCGACAACAAAGGGAAGCAAAAACCCCGCGCGGCCGAGAACCGCGTCAGCCAGGCGATGTTCGAGGGTCACCAGAAGAACCAGCCGGCGCAGGAAGTTCCCGAGATCGAGGTCGACGCGCGCTTCACCTTCTCCGGCAACGAGGTGCTGAGAGGCAAGGATTTTGCCCAGATGAACGCCGCCGAGATGGCCGACGCCAAGATAGCGATCGCCCAGTTGCGGCTGCCCTTCGACATGGTTCGGACGCGGCGTTTCAAAGCCGATGCGCATGGCCGCCGTATCGATCCGCGCGCCATGATGCGCTCGGCTGCGCGCACCGGCGGCGAGTTGATCCTGCCTAAATTCCGCTCGCCCCGCGAAGTCCATCCGCCGCTGGTGGTGCTTGCCGACATTTCCGGTTCTATGAGCCAGTACACGCGGATCTTCCTGCATTTCCTGCATGCGCTGACGGAAAAGCGCCGGCGCGTGCACGCCTTCGTCTTCGGCACCAGGCTTACCAATCTGACCCGTCAGATGCGGCATCGCGATCCCGATGCCGCACTCGCCGACTGTTCTGCCGCGGTAAAGGACTGGTCGGGCGGCACGCGCATCGGCGATACGCTGGCAGAATTCAACCGTTTTTGGTCGCGCCGCGTGCTGGGGCAAGGCGCGGTGGTACTGCTGATCACCGATGGGCTGGAGCGCGACGAGGTCGCCGGCCTGTCGGAGGAAATGGAACGGCTGCATAAATCCTGCCGGCGGCTGATCTGGCTGAACCCGCTGCTGCGCTTCGACGGCTTCGAGGCGCGCGCCCGCGGCGTCAGGGCGATGCTGCCGCATGTCGACGAATTCCGTTCGGTGCACAATCTCGACGCGCTCGCCGATCTCTGTGCGTCGCTGGACAAGAATTCGGTGCGTTCGGTCGACCCGCGCCGGTGGATCCAGGCTGGCGCGAAGCGCGTCGCATAACCACATGTCTCCCAGGGAGAAAATCATGGAACACAGTGTCTATCTCGATGAAGCCCGCGACCCGCTGATCATCGCGGAGGGCTGGATGAAGGACGGCAAGGACGTCGCCATTGCCACCGTGGTCGAAACCTGGGGTTCGGCACCGCGGCCGGTCGGTAGCCATCTGGTCATCAACACCGAAGGCAATTTCCATGGCTCCGTTTCGGGCGGCTGCGTCGAAGGCGCAGTGGTGACCGAAGCAATCGACGTCATCGATAGCGGCAAGGCGAAGATGCTGGAGTTCGGGGTCGCCGATGAGACTGCGTGGCAGGTCGGCCTGTCCTGTGGCGGCCGCATCAAGGTCTATGTCGAAAGATTGGGCTGATTGTCGATGGATCCTTACGCGCTGAAGACACTCAACGCCGAACGTCGTGCCCGCCGCGCGGCGATTTTGGTAACCGATCTTGGTGACGGCCGGGACCGTATCGTGCGCGAGGGCGACCAGGTTGCCGGCGAACTCGGGGCAGCCATCGCCAAGGCATTCCGCACCGGCAATTCCGGGTCGGTCGAAGCTGGGGGACGGGCCTTCTTCCTCAACGCACATCTGCCGCAGCCACGCCTGGTGGTGATCGGCGCCGTCCACATCAGCCAGGCGCTTGCACCGATGGCCAGGATCGCCGGCTATCCCGTCGAGATCATCGATCCGCGCACGGCGTTTGCCACGTCCGACCGCTTTCCCGACATCGCGCTGCATGCCGAATGGCCGGAGGATGTCCTGAAGCGTCAGCCGCTCGACGGCTATACCGCGCTGGCTGCCCTCACTCATGATCCGAAGATCGACGATTTCGCGCTGAAGGCGGCGCTCGACGCCAACTGCTTCTATGTCGGGGCGCTTGGCAGTCGCAAGACCCATGCGAAACGCGTCGAACGCTTGCTGGCCTTGGGCGCGACCGCCGACCAGATCGCCCGCATTCATGCACCGATCGGCCTCGACATTGGGGCTGCCAGCCCGGCCGAGATCGCCGTCGCGGTGTTGGCGCAAGCGATCCACGCCTTTCGCTCTCGCGGCCTCGAATCCAAAGGCGCGGTCGCGTGAAATTTGGTCCCGTTCCGATCGATGCGGCCGAAGGGGCAGTGCTGGCGCACGCCACCACAGCCGGAGAGCGCCGCTTCCGCAAGGCGCACAGGCTAAGCGCCGAGGATGTGTCCCTGTTGAAGGCCTCCGGGATTTCCGAGGTCGTCGCGGCGGTGTTGGCGCCCGATGATCTCAGCGAGGATGCCGCGGCCGAAAAGCTCGCCGCATATATGATCCATCGCAACATCGAGGCGAAGCGCGCTGCGACCGGCAGGGTCAACCTCCACGCGCAGGCTGCCGGCATATTCACCGTCGACGCGGCGATGATCGACGCCATCAATGCCGTCGATCCGACGATTACCATCGCCACGCTGGCGCAGCATGCGCCGGTCGAAAAAGGTCAGATGGTTGCGACGGTGAAAATCATTCCGTTTGCGGTCGCCTTCGCTTTGGTCGATGCGGTGGCAAGGATCTGCGCCGAGGGCGAGATTTTTGCGGTCAACGCCTATCAGCCGGTGCGCGTCGGCGTCATCCAGACGGTGCTGCCCGGCATCAAGCCGAGCGTGCTCGACAAGACGCTGCGCGTCACCGAAGCGCGCCTGGCGCGTTCGGGCAGCCGGCTGACGACGGAGCGTCGAACCCCGCATGAGGTCAGCCCCGTCGCCGAGGCTGCCGCCTCGCTGATCCGCGACAACGATATGGTGGTGATCTTCGGCGCCTCGGCGATGGCCGATTTCGGCGACGTCGTGCCCGCCGCCATCGAAAGGGCAAGCGGCACCGTCATTCGCGCCGGCATGCCGGTCGATCCTGGCAATCTGCTGGTGCTCGGCAATCTAGGCGGCAAGCGCATCATCGGTGCGCCCGGTTGCGCCCGTAGCCCCAAGGAGAACGGCTTCGACTGGGTGCTCGACCGGCTGATTGCTGGTCTCGACGTGACCGCCAGGGATATTGCCGGCATGGGCGTTGGCGGGCTGCTGATGGAAATTCCGACGCGGCCGCAGCCGCGCGAGCCGCTGCCGGCCAAAGCAGAACCAAGGGTCGAGACGGTGCTTCTGGCGGCCGGCCGCTCCAGCCGCATGAGCGGGCCGAACAAGCTTTTGGCGCTGTTCGACGGCAAGCCCCTGGTCCGCCGCACCGCCGAACGCGCGGTCGGTTCGAAAGCCGCGGCCACCATCGTCGTCACCGGCCACGAGCGCGAGCGCGTGCGCAGCGCACTGTCGGGCATGGATGTGACCTTCGCCGACAATCCGGATTTCGCCGAGGGTCTGTCTTCGTCGCTGAAGGCAGGCATCGCCAAGGTTTCTGGCGACGCCGCCGGCGCCCTGATCGTCCTCGGCGATATGCCGGGCGTCGCCTCGGCCGACCTCGACAGGCTGATCGAGGCGTTCCGCAAGTCCGAAGGGCGATCGGTGGTGCGCGCCTCTCATAATGGCCGGCGCGGCAACCCGGTGCTGCTGCCGCGCTCGCTGTTCGCCGCCATCGCTCACCTCGAAGGCGATACCGGTGCCCGTCATCTGGTCGAGGCCGAAGGGCTCGACGTCATCGATGTCGAGATCGGCGAAGGGGCGGCCGTCGATGTCGACACGCGCGAGGCGCTGGAAAGCGCCGGCGGCGTGCTGCAGGATTGACAAACCGAAGCCGAAAAACGCATGGCTGCGGGATGGCCTTTCGTTCTTGCTTCCGGTTCCGCTTGCCCCCCTCTGGCCTCCCGGCCCTGCTGATCGCGATTTTTTTGTCGCTCTCTTGTGCCGCCTACGCCAACGCTCTCGAACTCAAACCCTTCAAGGATGATCTGTTCGCCTATCCGGCGACGCTCTCATCCGAAAACAACGGCGCCTATACGGTCATCGACTATCGTGAGTTGCGCGACATCAACGCCCGTGACGAAGTGCCTGAGCGTCGTGTGCACGCGCAATACACCGATACCGGCGTGCGCAAGGTGCAGCAGGATCTGTTGCTGAAGACCGACGCTGGAGATGTCCGCCACATTGCCGTCGGCAAAGTCGGGGGCGCCAGCATCATCGTGCTTTACCTGCACGGGCAGGGCGGCAGCCGTAAGCAGGGCACCGACGACATCACCTTTGGCGGCAATTTCAACCGCATCAAGAACCTGATGGCCGGCAATGGCGGCCTCTATCTGTCGCCGGATTTTTCCGACTTCGGCGACACCGGTGCCGCCCAGATCGCTGCGTTGATCGGCCACTATGCCGAGCAGTCGCCGGGCGCAAAAATCTTCGTCGCCTGTGGCTCGATGGGCGGTTCGTTATGCTGGAAGCTGGCCGATCGCAAGGACACCGGCGGGCGCATCGACGGGCTGCTGCTGCTCGGCTCGCTGTGGGATGAGAGTTTCTTCTCAAGCCCCGCATTCAAGCGTCGTGTGCCGGTCTTCTTCGGCCAGGGTAGCAAGGACCCGGTGTTTCCAATCGAGAAACAGGAAGGCTTCTTCCGATCGATCCTAGCCAAATCGAGAACCTATCCGACCCGCTTCGTCCGTTTTGAAACTGGCACGCATGGCACGCCAATCCGCATGACCGACTGGCGGGGTACACTCAACTGGATGTTATCGAAGGCCCCCTAGGGCGCGGTGTTGTAGTCGACGACCGTCTGCGGATTTTCCTCGCCGTCGTAAGACGCGTCGACGTCGTACTGGACCAGGGAAAAATCGCCGTTGCGAAACAGATATGTCCCCGATGAAGAGGCATCGCCGATGCCACGCCATTTGTTGAACGTAGCGATCGTCTTGGTCTCTTCGTCGTAATCGGAATTGGTTGCCCAGCCGGAGGTCTGGAAGCCAACTATGGTCATGCCCAGCAATTTGCCTTCGCTGTCGTTGTTTTCGTAGCGAATGTCCATTTCGGGTTCGGCGAACTGCAATTGCCTGACGCCGAGCACGTCGTCGCTCATGTAATAAATAGAGCTTTCGTTATAGGCCGCGGCCGAGCAGGAGAAGTGGAAAAGCCGCGTTTCCCTTTCGGGATCACTGGCAGCCGCATCCTTGTCCTTATAGTGGATCGAGAAAATGTCCGGCTCCTGCGCCAAAAGATCCTTGTCGCACTGGTCGCCATAAGTCGTGGCAAACGCTCTGTTGGCCTGCTCAAGCGCTGCGTCCTTCTTCGGCGGCGGCGGTCCTTCGCCGCAGCTTGCCGGCACGGCATCCTCGAAATCGGCCTTTGACGGTTTCAGCGCACCCTTGTCGATGAAGATCGAGCGAAATGGCGGTTCCTGGATCGAGGCGTTGATCTGGCGCAGCGTATAGCAGCCGGCAAAGACATTTTCGCTGCCGTCCTTGGCTGTCGCCCGGATGGCGACCGGAACGCTGTAGTAGATACTGCCGGCAGCACCGTCTTCGGACACACCACCGGTTTTTACGTCGACCGTGTCGGTGCCGTCATAGCCTTTGACGAAGGAGTTGAAATCCTTGGCCGGCTTGGTGTCGCCGAAATAGTCCCAGGCGCGCGCGAATTCGTGCCGGCTGATGGCACTATAAAGCGACCGGATGACCGCTTCGGCATTCGACCTGTCGTCGATATAAGGCGCGTCTGCGGCGAGCGCCGATTGGCCGGCAAGAGAGATAAAAGCGGCCGTTGCGAAAAGGGCGCGTCTCATCGGGAACCTCCACTCGATGAAAAATCCTATCATATCGATTGCGGCGACGTGGTGACGCTTGAACAATCGCGTGCGAAAGCGCTACCTCTCGCCGTCGGCAGTCGGGCCGCGTGGAGATTTCTTGTGACCATATCAATGTATGAAGCATCCGTGCCGGTATTTTCGGCGAGGCTGAAGGCACTGGCCAACGTCCTGAGCATTGCCGAGCAAAATGCGGCTGACCGGAAGATCGATCCGCAGGTGTATCTCACGGCGAGGCTGGCGCCGGACATGTTCGCCCTGACCAGGCAGGTACAGATTGCCACCGATCACGCCAAGGGCGCGCCGTCGCGGCTGGCCGGGCGTGAGGTGCCAAAATACGAGGACAATGAGGCGAGCTTCGCCGATCTGCAGGCCCGCCTTAGCAAGACATTGGCTCATCTCGCGACATTTTCGGCGGCCGAATTCGATGGTTCAGATGACAGGATGGTCGAACTGAGGCTTGCGGGACGCGAGGTTTCGATGCCAGGAATGCAGTATCTGTTGCATGCCGCCATGCCCAATTTCTATTTCCACCTGACCACTGCCTATGACATCCTGCGCCACAACGGCGTGCCATTGGGCAAGTCGATCTTCCTCGGATTGCGTTGAGATTCGCTCAGGAGATATCCCGGCCGCGCCGGGATATCTCGCGGTGCACTGTTTAGCGCAAGGACATTTCCCGGGCGATGCGTGGGAAATCGGCCGGCTTGACCCCGATATCGGCGCGATCGGCATTGCTCATCGAATGGAGTAGCGCCAGTGCCGCGCGATAGCGCAGCTGTTCCCGCGGACGCGGACGGGCGAACATTTCAGTGAAGAATCCCATGATTCAAGCCCCTCTATTGAAACCTCCGCGGCCTTCAATATAGGCGGATCATGACGATTGTGCAGTGCAGCATTCGCATGGCAGCCATGCTGCCCCGATCTTTTTTGACATAATTCGGCTGGTCCGGCGAAACTTCTGCGGCACTTCGACCGTATGCGTCAGTGCCGGCATTTGGCCGGTTTTTCCTCGCCATTCCTGGCGAACTTCCGGACTGCATGCACATGCAGTCCGGCTTTTTATTGGCCGTGGGGATAAACCCCGTTCGCCGGCATCCTGGGAAAGTCGCCTGGCCTGCCGGCGGCGGGCTTGGAAGCGGCCGGCGCTTTCCTGTATGCTATTGCTTCCTCCTCGCGCAGCCGCG
This sequence comes from Mesorhizobium sp. M0983, assembly GCF_040318975.1. Classification (NCBI taxonomy): domain Bacteria; kingdom Pseudomonadati; phylum Pseudomonadota; class Alphaproteobacteria; order Hyphomicrobiales; family Phyllobacteriaceae; genus Mesorhizobium; species Mesorhizobium sp. M0983. The sequence goes on from NZ_JAMYNH010000004.1 coordinate 37,168, forward strand.
CAAAATTCCCGCCGGAGAACCTCCATGCACAAACGCCGCCTCGGCCAGACCGATCTTTTCGTGTCGCAGATCTGCCTCGGCTCGATGACCTGGGGCCAGCAGAACACCGAGGCGGACGGTCACGCTCAGATGGATTTGGCGTTTGCGCGCGGCGTCAATTTCATCGACACCGCCGAACTCTATCCGATCCCGCCCAAGGCCGAGACGCAGGGCCGCACCGAGACAATCATCGGCAACTGGATGAAGGAGAAGCGCAATCGCGGCCAGGTGATCATCGCCTCGAAAGTGGTTGGCCGCACCGCCAACACCTGGTTTCGCGGCGACCGCCCGTCGAAGCTGGTGCGCGCCGACATCTTCGACGCTATTGATAAGTCACTCGCCAGGCTCAACACCGATTACATCGATCTCTACCAGATCCATTGGCCGGAACGCGACGTACCGTGGGGCGCCAATCCGAACCGCATCGGCGCCGTGCCGCGACGCTCCGATGCCGCCGGCGTGCCGGAGGGCGAGACGCCGATCGCCGAGACGCTTGGTGTGTTCGACGAGCTGGTGAAGGCCGGCAAGATCCGCCACTTCGGCCTGTCGAACGAGAATTCCTGGGGCGTCATGCGTTTCATTGCCGAAGCCGACAAGGGCCTCGGCCCGCGCGTCGTCTCGTTGCAGAACGCCTATAATTTCGTCAACCGCACCTTCGAGGTGAACCTTGCCGAAGTCTGCGAGCGCGAGCAGGTGTCGCTGCTTGCCTATTCGCCGCTGGCGCAAGGCTATTTGACCGGCAAATACGATCATGGCGCGCGGCCGCAGGGCTCGCGCTCGCAGTTGTTCAACCGCGGCCAGCGCTACGAGACGCCGAATGCTGCCGAAGTGCAGCTCGAATACAACCGGTTGGCGCGCACCTTCGGCATGGAGCCGGCCCTGTTTGCCAATGCCTATGTCTCGAACCGGCCCTTGGTCACTTCGAACATCATCGGTGCCACCACCATTTCGCAACTCGAAATGGCGCTCTCTTCCGCCAACGTGGTCTGGACCGAGGACATGCAGAAAGCCGTCGATGCGATCCACCAGCGCGTCGGCAATCCGTGCCCGTGAGGCGTCGAGACGTGATCGTCCGATGATCATAAGGGGAGGGGAACAGCCATGGACTTCCGGATCGACGCGGTGCGCGCAAAATTTCCGGCCTTGTCGCTGACCGACAAGGGCCGCAGGCGCATCTATCTCGACAATCCTGCCGGCACGCAGGTGCCGCAGGCGGTGGCGGACGCGGTGTCACGCTGCCTGCTGACCACCAATGCCAATCTCGGCGGCTTCTTCGAGACCACCATCGCGGCACAAGACATCGTCGACGAGGCCCATCTGGCGATGGCGGATTTCCTTGGCGCGGCAAGTCCGCGGGAAATCATCATCGGCGCCAACATGACGACGTTGACCTACCACATGTCGCGAACGCTTGGCCGTACGATGAAACCCGGCGACGAGATCATCCTCACCCGCATGGACCATGAGGGCAACATCTCACCCTGGCTGCAACTGGCTGAAGACCTTGGCCTTGTCGTGCGCTGGCTACCTTTCGACCAGCAGAGCTGGCAGATCGAGGAGGCGGCGCTCGCCGCGCTGCTTTCCGAGAGGACGCGGCTCATCGCGCTCAACTACGCCAGCAATCTCACCGGGGTCGATCAACCGGGTGAAGGCGTTGACCCGCACTGCCAGGCAGGCCGGTGCGTTGGTCTACGTTGATGCCGTGCAGTTCGCCCCGCATGGCCTGATCGACGTCCAAAATCTCGGCTGTGATTTCCTGATCTGCTCGGCCTACAAGTTCTTCGGCCCACATATGGGAATTTTGTGGGGCAGGCTGGACGTCGTCGATGCGCTGAAGCCGTACAAATGCCGTTGCTCGTCCAATGCCTTGCCGGAGCGCTTCGAGCTCGGCACGCCGCAAATTGAATTGATGGCCGGCCTGTCGGCGGCGGTCGATTATCTTGCCGAGCTGGGCGCGGCGGCCGGCGATCAAGCATCGCGCCGCCAGAAAATAACCAAGGCCTTCGAATTGTCGATCGCTTACGAGAACCCGCTGGCGCAACGGCTGATCGACGGTCTGTCGGATATTGCCGGCCTGACCATCCACGGCATCACCGATCCGAAGCGGATCAATGAGCGCGTGCCGACGGTGTCCTTCACCGTCCAAGGCATCGTGCCGGAGGCGATCGTGCGGCAGATGAATGCGGAAAACATCTTCCTATGGTCCGGCCACAACTACGCCTGGGAGATTGTGCACCAGCTCGGCATTCCGGCCGACCAGGGCGTCGTGCGCATAGGCATCGCTCATTACAACACTTCAGCCGAGATCGACGAGACGCTGGAGAGTGTGCACCGCGTTGTCGCCATGCTGAGGCAGGAACGATCCTGAGCGCGCCTCGCGGGCCGATCATCGCTTGTGGGCGCCGCCAAAACCGGTGAGGAAGGCGGTGAGATTGTCGCCGAGCTCGTCGCAGAGATAGCCGCCTTCCTGGACGATGACTGTCGATAGGCCGAGACCGGCGATGGCCTCGCCAATGCGCGAGAAACCGGGCGTGCTCACCGACAGCCCACCGAACGGATCGCCCTCGAAGGCGTCGAGGCCGAGCGCCACCACCAGCGCTTCTGGCGCAAAGGCGCGGATACGCTGGAAAGCCACGTCCAGTGCTTCGAGGAATGCGGCGTCGCCGGATTTGCGCGGCAGCGGCAGGTTGAGATTGTAGCCGAGGCCGGCGCCTTCGCCGCGCTCGTCGGCATGGCCCCAGAAAAACGGATAGAAGCGCACCGGGTCGGCATGCAGCGACACGGTGAGCACGTCCGGCCGGGCATAGAAGATGCCCTGCGTGCCATTGCCGTGATGCAGGTCGACGTCGAGGATCGCCACCCGCGCCGCTTGCTTGCGCAGAACCCGTGCGGCGACCGCCGAATTGTTGATGAAGCAGAAGCCGCCGGCGACCTCGGCAAAGGCGTGATGGCCGGGCGGACGGCAGAGCGCATAGGCTGAAGGCACGCCCGACATCACCGCCTCGGCTGCTTCAACCGCGCTCCAGGCGCTCCACAGTGCGCTCTGCCACGTCTCGCCGGAGATCGGGCAGGCGGTGTCGGCCATGTGGTAGCCGGCCTGGCCGACTGCCGAGGCAGGATAGGAGCCGTGCCGCGCGATCGGATGGATGTTGGGAATGACCTCGGCAGAGGCACCCTCGATGCGCTGCCAGCGCGCGAAGATATGCTGGAGGAAATCGAGATATTCGGGCGTATGCACCGCCGCAATCGGGCCGAGCCCGTGATCCCGCGGCCGTTCGATCGTGCAGCCGGCAGCCTTTGCGCCGGCTAGCAATCGCTCGACCCGTTCCGGCTTTTCCGGATTGGGCTGCGGCGCGCCGCTTGAGAGGAACGCCTTCGGGTCGTGGCGCTTCTGTTCTTCGGCATAGAAGGCTTTCATGTTGGCTCCTCCGGTGCATCGGCGAAGGCGAAAAAGGCGTCGCCGACGATCTTCTGCACCTGCTCGTAGCTCGACCAGGCAATGCCCAACCGTTCGTAAAAAGCCTTGGCGGTCTCGTTGTCGGTATCGACGGACAGCCTGAGATAGACGCCGCCTGCCTTCCGGCACTGCGCCGCCACCCGGCGCAGCAGGCGCTCGCCGATCCTGCGGCCGCGAAACCGGTCCTCGACGTAGAGGTCCTGCACATAGACGCCGGGTCGTCCCATCCATGTCGAGAAGATCGGAAAATGCAGGCAAAGCCCGGCAAATTCGCCGCCGACTTCGGCGATCAAGGTCGAGAAGGCAGGCTTTTCGCCAAAGCCATAGGTGCGGAGATCCGCAGCTGTCGAGGTGATCTCCTGATGTGCGCCGACATGCGCGCCGAGCCGTAGGAGTGCGGCGTGGATGGTTTCGACGTCCTCCACCCGGCCGGGGCGGATAAGCACGTTTGTGGATGGCGTACTCACGGCAGGCAGGGCGCCCAGGCACCCCCCTCTGTCCTGCCGGACATCTCCCCCTCAAGGGGGGAGATTGGATGTCGCGCCGGGTTTCGCGATTCACCAACGTTGCAGGGTGGGCAGCGAGATCGAAGCTGCCGATCTCTCCCCTTGAGGGGGAGATGGCCGGCAGGCCAGAGGGGGTGTGCCGGAGCGCAACCATCAGAACGCCACACGGTCGCCGCCCTTGAGCGCCAGCATCTGCCGCGCCTCGGCCGGCGTCGCGACGTCCAGCGACAGCCCGTCGAGCACGCTGCGGATACGGCGGACCTGGTCGGCATTGGACTTGGCCAGTTGGCGCCCGTCGTAGAGGCTGTCCTCCAGCCCGACGCGGACATTGCCGCCCATCGCCGCCGCAATCGAGATCATCGGCATCTGATGGCGTCCGGCGGCCAGCACCGAAAACTGGTAGCTGTCGCCGAACAGTTTGTCGGCGATGCGCTTCATGTGGATCAGGTTTTCGGGATCGGCGCCGATGCCACCGAGGATGCCGAACACGAACTGGATGAACAGCGGTCCCGACACCAGCCCGCGGTCGCGGAAATGCGCCAGCGAGTAGAGATGGCCGACATCGTAGCATTCGAATTCGAAGCGCGTGCCGCATCCGCGCCCAAGCTTTTCGAGCACCGTCTCCATGTCGGCAAAGGTGTTCTTGAAGATCGTGTCGCGGGTCGCCTCGAGCAGCTTCGGCTCCCATTCGTGCTGCCACTCCCGCGGCCGCTCGAGCATGGGGAACAGCGCGAAATTCATCGAGCCCATGTTGAGCGAGCACATTTCCGGCTCCGCCCTGAGCGGCGCGGCCAACCGCTGGTCGAGCGTCATCAGCGAGGAGCCACCGGTGGTGATGTTGATCACTGCGTCGGTCGCCTGCTTGATGCGCGGCAGGAACTGCATGAACACCTCGGGGTCGGCGGTCGGCCTCCCACCCTTGGGGTCGCGGGCGTGAAGATGCAGGATCGAGGCACCGGCTTCGGCGGCGGCGATCGCGTCGGCGGCGATCTGGTCCGGCGTCACCGGCAGATGCGGCGACATCGATGGTGTGTGCACCGACCCGGTGACGGCGCAGGTGATAATGACTTTTCGCAGCGCCATGGTTCGCCCCTCAGCCTTCGACCGGCAGGTCGAGTTCACCGGCCAGCACTTCGAGCGAGTCGCCGATGATGGCTACGATCTCGCCGATCTGCGCGGCGGTGACGATCATCGGCGGCGCGACCATGAAATTGTCGCCATCGACACCGCCCTTGACCTTGCGTCCGTAGATGATCAGGCCGCGCTCATAGGCGAGGTCGAGCAGGCGCTGGGTGGCCTTCTTTGCCGGCTCGATCGGCCTCAGCGTTTCTGGGTCGGCGACCATTTCGGCACCGGTGAGCAGGCCCTTGCCGCGGACGTCGGCGATGAACGGAAACCGCTTCGCCAATCCCTTCAGCTCGTCCATCAAAAGCTTGCCCATATCAGCCGCGTTGGCGATCAGACCGAGACGGTCCATCTCGCCGAGCACGGCGAGGCCGGCGGCGCAGGCGAGCGGATTGCCGGCATAGGTATGGCCGTGCTGGAAGCCGCCGGACGCGAGCAACGGCTGCACCAGCCGTATCGGTGCCACCAGCGCGCCGAGCGGCGCGTAGCCCGAGCCCAGCCCCTTCGACAGCGCGACGATGTCGGGCTTGCAGTTCCAGTGGTCGCCGCCGAGGAATTTTCCGGTGCGGCCGGCACCGCTCATCACTTCGTCATGGATGAGCAGGATGCCGTAGCGATCGCAGATCTCGCGGATGCGCGGATAGTAGCTGTCCGGCGCCACCAGTGCTGCCGTGGCAGCGCCGCCGACCGGCTCCATGATGAAGGCGAGCACGCTGTCCGGCCCCTCGGCGAGAATCTTCTCCTCCAGCATGTCGGCATAGCGGATGCCGCGCTGTTCCATCGAAAGATTGTCGCGGTCGCGCCAGGCGATGGGCGCCGGCACGGTCGGCATCACTTGCATCATCGGCGCAAATGTTTCGGCCAGCGCATCGTCGCCGGTGACGGCGAGCGCACCCAGCGTGCCGCCATGATAGGACGGAAAACGCGTGATCACCTTCCAGCGGCTGGGCTGGCCGGTGGCGACCGCCCATTGCCGCGCCAGCTTGACGCAGGATTCCGTTGCCTCCGAGCCGCCCGAGACGAAAAAGATGCGGTCCAGGCCCTCGGGGAGTTTGGCCGCCAGTTGCCGCGCGAGCTCCTCGGCCGGTTCGTTCTCGAAATGCAGGCGGTAGGCGAAGGTGGCGCGGTCCATCTGCCGTTTCATCGCGTCGAGCACGTTGCGGTTGGAGTGGCCGATATTGGCGACCATCGGCCCGCTCGATCCGTCGATGAAGCGGCGGCCATCCTGCGTCCACATGTAGATGCCTTCGGCGCGGTCGATCAGCGGCCGACGCAGGCTGGACAGATAAAACAGATGCGAGGCTTCGCGGGCTTCCGGGACAGGGGGCTTCAGCATGTCATGGCTTTCCAAGATAGCGGTCGAGGACATTTCTGGTGACGCGCTCGACCATCGCGTCCTGCCTTAGCAGGCCGGCGACCCATTCGCAGCTTCCTGCGTGAAACACCTCGCCCTTGCCGCGCGGGAAATTGACGATCATGCCGTTGCCGCGTCTGACCTTGTCGAGATTGGCGTCGCTTGCCTCGCCGAACAGCGTTTCGGCGGTGAAGCGACCGTCCTCGTCGCCGAGGAACTGGTCCTCGAACGGAATGTCGGCGCTTTCCTCGACCTGGGCAGCCATGCCGACCGCGAGCACCTGCAGGCCGTCCGGTGCGCCGCTGTCGGGCGTGGGGTAGGGCAGGCCGCCGCGGATCTCGAAATCGAGCCCGTCGACCTCGTAGCCATAGACATGGCTGTCGGCGCCGAGCAGGTCGCCATAGTAGATGCCGGTGCCGGCAAACGCCCAATGCTCAGGCCGGTAGACCGGAAAGCCGCGTACGCCGCGCGGCGCGCAGCCGCCCCAGCCCGCATAGACGCCTCTTGTCGCGTTGAGGCCGAAGGTCGCCGCACCCGGCCGGCCGATTTCCGGCGCTTCCCAGGAATTGGTGGCGCGCCTTATATCGCCGCCGCGATAGGCCGGGTCCTCTGCGCGAGCGCGGTATTTGTAGCAGACCTGCCGGCGGCCTTCGTCCTCCAGCCTGGTCTGCCACATGAAATTGCCGGCGAAGCGCGCCGCATGGCCGCCGCGCTCGACATAGGTGTCGACCGCATCGCGCATCTCCCAGGTCCAGTATTCGTCGTGGCCGACGAAGACGACGCAGGCGTAGCCGTCGAGAATGTCGGGCGAAAAATGCAGATCGTGCTGGCTGGCAAGATCGACGGCGTAGCCGGCACGCTCGGCGAAGCGGAAGAAATGGCTGTCATAGCTTGCCCAGCCGGACGAGGCGTATTTCTTCGAATGGCCGGTGGCAAACGCCCATTCCATATGCGGATAGCGCGGCACGGTTTTCGGCGGCACGGCGACTTCGAGCGGCACGCGCGGCGCGTCCCTGGGCAGCACGACGAAGCCGCGGCACCAAGGCCGCTGCGTCGACACTATTCGTGCATACTGGTCGCGGCCTGGCCCGGTGATGCCTTCGTAATGGTTGGAACCGCCCCATGTGTTGTAGGCGAGCCAGGTGCCGGTGGCCGCGACCTGCAGCACGCGACCAAGCTTCTTGCCGGGCTGCGGCGCGACGATGAAAAGATGGTGGTAGCGGATCGGCTTGCCGTCGCGAGCGTCGGCTTCAAGCGTGACGCGATAGGCGCCGGACGGCCAGTCGTCGCCGATGCAAAATTCGAACGATGCTTCCCAGCCGCAGCCCTCGACCGAACACTGATCAGGCGTATCCTGCCAGCGCGCCGCGATCCCGGTCCTTTCGAATATCGTCGTTTCCGTACCGCCGTCGCGGACGATCGCGATGCCGAAACTGGCGGCCGTCGAGCTGACATGCAGCGCCACCATCTCGCCGGGGTGGTAGGAAAAACGGTCGCTGTAGCACCAGATTTCGCCGCGCCCGCCATCCATACCCGGCCATTCCCAGTAATGGCTGCGCACCGCCTGGCGTCGCTGCTCCGGCGTCAGTCCGAAATCGGGAAACTCGGTCGGCAGATGGTTCATGGACACCGCTAAGGTCGAAGGCCGCCATTTCGGCCATCCGCCGGCCAAGCGTCAATTGGAAACGATCGGGCCAGTCATCGCCGGGCTGCTCCCTTGGCCTTGCCGGACAAACAGACTATCTCACAAAACGCGGCCTTGTCCGCCACGGGAGCCGATATGCTGAGAGTGCAAAAGGTTAGGGTCAACGACATTTACGTGCCGACCGCGCGCAAGAAGACGCTGCATCCCGAGACCGTCCGCCATCTTGCCGAGGACATTCTGGAAAACGGCATGAATACGCCGATCCAGGTGCGCCATGACGGCAAGCGCCATATCCTGGTCGAAGGCCTGCATCGGCTCGAAGCGGCCAAGTGGCTCGGCGAGACTGAGATCGACGCCTATCTGGTGCAAGCCAAGCGCCACTGAAGCCACTCGGTTCCGTCGTTCGAATCTCCGGTTCCGCGGATTTTTTCTCGTGGACCGTGTCGGCTTGCGTCTTGTCGGTTCGTCCTAGACACGAAAGCCAAACCCGACATGTGAGGAAACACCATGACCACCAAGCTCGACATCGCCCCCAACTCCGACCGCGAGCTGGTTCTCGCCCGCATCATCGATGCACCGCGCGAGAACGTCTATCGCTGCTGGACCGAGCCGAAGCTGTTGACGCAATGGTTTGCGCCGAAGCCGTGGACGACGCCGCGCGCTGAGATGGACGTTCGCGCCGGCGGCACCAGCCTGGTCGTCATGGCCGGTCCCGACGGCAACGAGTTTGCGAACCCCGGCGTCTTCCTCGAAGTCGTGCCGGGCAGGAAGCTCGTCTTCACCGATGCCTATACCAAGGCGTGGGAGCCTTCCGCCAAACCGTTCATGACCGGCATTGTGACACTCGAGGACGAGGGCACGGGCAAGACCCGCTACGTCGCCCGGGTTGCGCATTGGTCGGTCGCCGACCGCGAACAGCACGAGAAAATGGGTTTTCACGAGGGCTGGGGCCAGTGCGCCGAACAGCTCGAGGAAGTCGCAAGGCGACTTTGATGCAAACGGGAGAGGGAGACTGACATGTCCAGATCGATATTTTTCGCCATTTTCGCTTCGGCCGCCGCGCTGTTTGCCGCGCCGGGCACCATCAACGCTGAGGAGGCCAAGCCCGCCATGACGACCGCAACCGCAACATTGCCGAAGCCGGAAAAATCCGGCCTGCTGCCGATCAACGGTTTGAACTATTATTACGCCGTCTATGGTAAGGGCGAGCCGCTGCTTCTGCTGCATGGCGGGCTCGGCACGACGGATATGTTCGCGCCGATCCTGCCGAAGCTTACCGAAAACCGCACCGTCATCGGCGTCGACCTGCAGGGCCATGGCCGCACCGCACTCGGCGACCGGCCGCTCAGCCTGGAGGCGATGGGCGACGACATGGCGGCGATCGTCAAGGCGCTCGGCTACGACAAGGTCGACGTCATGGGTTATTCGCTGGGTGGCGGCGTCGCCTTCCGCATGGCCGTGCAGCATCCCGAGGCGGTGCGCCGGCTGGTGCTGGTCTCGACCCCCTACGCCGCGGACGGCTTCTATGCCGAGATGCGTGGCCAGCAGGCACAGGTCGGCGCGGCGATGGCTGACATGATGAAGGACACGCCGATGTACAAATCCTACGTCGCCGTTGCGCCGCATCCGGAGGATTTTCCGAAACTCCTCGATCAACTTGGCGCCTATATGCGCAAGGACTACGATTATTCCGCCGACGTGCCGAAGCTGAAAATGCCGGTGATGCTGGTGTTCGGCGACAGCGACATGTACCGGCCCGAGCACGAGATCAAATTCTACCAGATGCTCGGCGGCGGATTGAAGGACGCCGGCTGGACGCGCGAGAACCTGTCGCAGAACCGCCTGGCGATCGTGCCGAACCGCACCCACTACGATGTGTTCTTCGCGCCGGAGCTCACAGCTGCCGCGCTGCCGTTCCTCAATGGCGAGACCAAGGTCAAGACCTGGGACGAAGTCGTCAACGAAACGAACTGACACGCAGTCAATTGTCTGCCGGCCGTCTCCCGCGAGACGGCCGGCATTTCGTCAATGAGGCCTTGGCGCGGCGCATCGGCCAGTCGTGTATCGGTCGCATCACAGCTATAGATGGCGCCATCAAAGCTTTTCAATTGACGCTACCGCGCCTATCGATAGGTATGCCGCCTATCCTCACAGGCAGGGAAACGGGCGATGGCTGGGTATCAGGGCGGGTGTTTGTGCGGCGCGGTGCGCTACCGCGCCGAGGCAGCACCGATCAATGAGCGCGTCTGCCATTGCCGGTTGTGCCAGAAGGCGCTGGGTGCCGCCTTCAACGCGCGCATGCTGTTCCGTATCGACGATGTGACGGTCGACGGACCGCTGGCGATGGTGAATTCCTCGCCCGATCTCAAGCGCGGCTTTTGCCCGCGCTGCGGCACGACGATGTTTTCCCGGCGCGATTCCGCCGGCATCATCGGCGTCACCACCGGCTCGCTCGATGACCCCTCAGTGTTCAGGCCCGAGATGCATATCTGGACCGCCTCGAAGCAGCCCTGGGTGCAGATCGACGACGGCCTGCCGCAATATGAAGGCGCGCCACCTCCGGTTTGAGATGAAATCTGGACAAAATTTAATCCAAAGCGACACGAGATAGCCGGCAAAGCGTCATTGGCGGGCCATCATTGCTGCCTATCTATTGCGTGCGGGCGGCAGTCGAGGAGGCGACGGAATGAACGACAGCATCAACACCCTGGACGAACTCTTGAGCGATCCGATGATCAAGCTGGTGATGGAGCGCGACCGCGTGCAACCGGCGCAACTTCGCACGCTGCTCGAAGAAAAGGTCCGCCGGGCGGACGATGATGTGGCGGTCAACGATCGTTTTGTACCGCCGGCCCACCTGATGGCCACGACCTGCCACAAGCTGTGGCTGTGCGGCTAGGGTCTTGAAGCGGTTAGCCGGAATTTGCCGGCAAATAGCTGTAATGGCTGCGGAAATAAGCGAGCCTGAAGCCGAGGCGCGCATAGTTGCGATACGCCGGCCCGTCGCGTTCGGATTGCGGCGCCTCGATGTCGGCCACGAACAGGTTTGCACCGGCCGCAAGTCCGTCGCGCACCATCGCTTCGCCGAGCATTGCATCGAGGTCGAAGCTCGGCGCCATGATGCCGGGAACCGGCGCGTCGATGCCGCTCCAGGCCATGCCGTCGGCACCGATGAACATCGAGCGCACCGCCGCCACCGCGCCGTCCCGCCGCAGAATGTAATGATGCCAGCCGCGTCGGCCGGCCAGCGCCAGCAACCACGGTGAGGTCGGCAACCGATATTGGCTGTCGATGAACCCAGCCCATTCCCTTGCCGTTGCCGACGTCACCCGCTCGACCGAGACATCCTTCGTCGGGAAAAGCGGCTCCGTTGGCAATGGCGTGGCGTCGCGAAAGATGCGTTCCCAACCGCCCTGACGCTGCAGGCCGCGTGCCTCGAGCCAGCAGCTGAGCGTCGCGGGCTCGGTATGCGGATTGGTGTAGAACCAGGGCCGCAGAATACCGGCCCCGCGATAATGCGCCAGAAGCGCGTCGAGCCGGCTCTCGGTGGCAGCGCTATCGACACCGAGATTCTTGACGCAGTTGAAATGGATGAACGGGATCGTCGTGCAGGTGGTCCAGACGAGATCGCCATCTTCGGCGATGGCTAAGCCTTGCCTTGCGGCAAAGTCTGCCGGGGCGGCGCGATAGAGATCGAGCCAGGCATTGACCTCGGCACGTTCGATGGCGCGGCTGAGATCGTGAGATGTCTCGCCGATTTCGATGGCGGGCGAGCGTGGCTCCGGCGGAGCTACAGGCTGCAATTCTGACAAGGCGGCAGGCTGCATGACTTCCTCCCAAATATGGCCTTACACTGTAAGATTAGCGCACCCTAATCTCATGCCCTGAGTTGTCAAGCGAGATTGCGAGGCAGCCACGTCGCCGAACGTTGGGGGATAGCGCACCTCCGTCCGGGCCAACGTCCCGATGCAAAGCCCTAACAATTCGATTCAAACTTTGTTGGTAGTTTCTTGTTAGGAATCCAGCTTAGTTTGTCCGGCGGCGTTGTCCTGCCTTCGGTCTGTTGTGTTTTGCGTACAGGTCCAGATGCGGATATCAGGCGTCGTCATCTTTTCGATCGCAGCGCTGTGCATTGCCGGCTGTACGTCGACCTCCGGCGTCGATGCGCTGCAAGTGCCGTCCAGCGAGACCACCAGCTCGGTTGTGCGGCCACCCGCGCCGGTGGCATCCGTGGCGAAAACTGATGCTGCGCCCGCTTTTGTCGAACAGGAGCAGGACGAACAGCCGGTCGCGATGGACGTACCCGATCAGGACGTCGAACCGCCGGCCGAGGTGATCGCGCTGATGTCGCCGCCGAAGCGGCTGACACGCGCAGCGCCAGCAATGCTTGCCGAGCCGGTCACACGCTATGGCTTTCGCGATGCCAAGCCGATCAATTTCGGCAAGGCATCCTCGCCCAGGCGCCTTGCCGTTCACGGCGTCGACGTTTCGCGCTGGCAAGGCAATGTGAACTGGCAGAAGCTGCGCGCCCAGGGCGCCAACTTCGCCTACATCAAGGCGACTGACGGCGGCGACCATCTCGACCCGATGTTTACCAGGAACTGGCGCAATGCCGACGCTGCCGGCCTGAAGCGCGGCGCCTATCACTTCTTCTACTGGTGCCGCACCGCCGGCGAGCAGGCCGACTGGTTCATCCGCAACGTGCCGAGGGTCGAGGGCGCGCTGCCGCCGGTGATCGACGTCGAGTGGAACGGCGAATCCAGCTGCAAGCGGCGCCCATCGCGGCAAAAGGTGCTGGAGAAGATGCAGGTGTTCATGGACAAGCTCGAGCGCCACTACGGCCAGCGGCCGATCATCTACACCGCGCCCGACTTCTACCGCGACAATCTCCGGGGCGCATTCCCCGATCATCCATTCTGGCTGCGTGCCGTGGCGGCGCACCCGTCAAAGGTCTATCCCGGCCGCAAATGGCTGTTCTGGCAATATTCCGGCTCCGGCCTGTCGCACGGGGTGAGAGGCCGCATCGACCTCAACGTGTTCCATGGCGACGAGAGGGCCTGGCGCGACTGGACTGGCGGACGGCAGATGGTGGCCGACGCGGAGTAGCGGCACTTCCCTTCTCCCCCTCAAGGGCCCCACACTGGGAAGAATAGGAAGCTGTCAGTGAGGGTGGCAGTCATTCTGTTCGCTGCGGTCTGGAAGATCTCTGGTGCGCGCCTCTACGGGCAGCTTTTGCCGTCCTCGCTCTTTTCCCGTCGGGATCTAGCAGTCGAAGGCGAGGCGATCTAACAAGTCGTATCGCCGCTTCTTTCTGTGGTTTGCTATTCACCATTTCGGCGCCTTGGCCGAACACGCATTCCACCGCATCAGTCAGAGCAGACGCGAACCCAATTACCGCGGGGTCCCCGGGCTGCTCCGGTGTCCAGCCGTGGTTCTCCTCGATTCTGTAAATGGATGACGGAAAACGCCAGGGGATCAATAAGGCTTCCTCCGCCATGTGTATAATCCCGTCCGGACCCGTTGGAAGTTCATCAGGTGGTGGAGATAGCTTTGGGAATGGCATGCCACTGCCTAGACAAAACGCTCCCCGAGACAGGAACTTTGTCATATCGGCGATGGAGTTACGCCCGTACCGAAATTGAAGCAGCTCAAGCCTGTTCCTCGCATCATCATCCATGTTCAGCCAGTAAGCGCACACTGACTCCGGCAATTCAACTTTTCCCCGACTCGACAGGTCTATGAGGTGAAGAAGAAATGCAATTCGCAGTTTCGCATTTCCGTTGTCGAATCGTACTGCCGTTCGCCGCCTTGACCGAGGAGTGCGCTGAAGTGTATTAGTCAAGTAAGTTAGCCCCTCTACGCCCTCAATACATAGGATTAGCGAACTAATTACGTCTATTGGTGGCGTTTTACGCTTTGCGGATTGGATGGAAACGGCAATAAACGCAAAATAATCACAGAAAATCTCTGATTTTTGCTGTGATTTTATGAGTTCAAAATATTTTATCAAAAACATCCCTCGAGTGGCTTGGCCGCTGAAAGAACCGTGTTCGTCAAGTTTAACATCGATCGGCGGGCTGAAGAATGACGTGAATTTTGGCCCATCACCAGTCAACGAGTCTTCGTACATCGCTCCGGCGAAGAATTCGTTTGCAATGGTATTCGCGTATTTAGTCGCGTCATTTTCATCCAAGGTTCCGAAGTGATGACCAATCTCGTGGCCCAGTACGAAGGCGTTCGCGAGATACTCAACAACTCGCGTCATGGAAATAAGACCTATTGGAAAGAATGGCCGCCAATAAGGGTTAGGTGTTGTAGGTGACTTATTAAAAGACGTCCAACTCGATACTAATCGTGCGTGGATGCGCCGAGCGGCGCTGACCTCTCCCCAACTAGCTAGTAATTCTCCCGACCGAATCATGAATTCATTGTAGTGAAAAATTGGATGTTCTATTTTTAAACTCAGATTCATGAACCAATTAATTGCGTTAATCTGCTCATAATCCAGCGCAACTATGCGGATTCCGTCAGCGACACGGAACTCGGAGGAAAATTCAGTCGTCGACATATGAAAGATGAATAGCTTATCAGAGAAATGCGGGTAGATAGCTTCAAATTCCGAAAGAATATCACTTGTTTTCTGGCGGTCAGTTGTTTGAATGGGTAACGAAGGAATACGGTTGAGCCGCCTACGTAATAGACGCTCAAGACTCAGTGGGATGGCAGATAAAATCAATCTTTCTTGCGCCCGTCGATAAAGGTTATGATTTCCTTTATATCAGCAACTGATATATTCTTGAATTTCATCTCTCCAATCTCGATCTCGCCGCGCTTGGCAACTAAGTATCCTAGGACCCCCGTTATGATGGGCCCAACGGCATTGGTTAGCGGCACTAGCCATTCCACCATTGCGCCCGCATCAAAACGCTCAACATCATCGGAATCTCGAAGCTTGTGATCAGGAGAGATCCCTTCCGCTGCTCTTATCTCGTCCCAGTGTTCGGCAAATTCTCTCCCTATATGTTTTGGCACGCGTAGAAGGACATCCAGTTTGCCATCGGCCATGTTCGATTACCCCGTTGAGTATCTATCTAAACCCAAACAACTTCAGCACCTCATCGCCGAAATTGTTGATCACCCTTCACCGCAATCCTGCCCGTCGAAGGGCTGGAATGGCTGCGATGTGTTGGAGCAGAGTGTCGATCAGGCATTCTCGTCGATCAGGCCTCAGCGCCATCTTGAGCGACTTGTAGCCGGCAATGCTAGCGGCGTCACCGGCCAAATCGGAATCAGAATTGGCACCGAATAAGTGTGGTCGAAAGCGACAGCTTTCAGGCCCGGCCTTACCGGGTCCGAAGAGCCAACCTGGAGTCGTAGCCGGGGCCGGCGACTCGCAAAATGGGCTACGCCGCCACCCGGCATTCCGATCAGCGAAGACGGCTTGCAGCCTTCCGAGGCAGTCCTTGTCGATCACAAGCTCTCAATGCCCGGCCTTCGGCCGGTTCCTGAAGCAGCTAAGTTGCCGGCGGGTCGGCTTCAACGCAATGTGCGCCGCGCCGATCGTCGCCAGCTCGCGTCTCAGGCTACTTTTTACCGCTGTAGGGTCACTGTAGCGGAAGAGGAGGAGGAGCAGGAGCCAGCGGCAACAACGAGTAGCATCAGTCCTCAGCTACACCCGCTCGTAGCCCCACAAGTATCGCACTTCTCGCACGTCCCGTTCCGCACCATCGTGAAGTTATGGCATTCCGAGCATTCGTTGCCGGTGTAGCCCTGCATCAGCGATTGCTGGCGCCGGTTGGCGGCGAGCGCTTTGGCTTCGGCTGCTTCTTTCGCCGCCTCGTCGGTGAACAGCTCCGTCGGATCAGACGCTTCCGCGTAGACGATGTCCTCGACCAGTTCCCTGGCGCGCTCCTCGTAGTCGCGCTTGTAGGCGATGGCTTCGTCGCTGGCCGGCTTCAACGTCAGCACGTTGGAGCCGGAGAAGGCGGTTGGGGCGGTACGGGACGGAGTTCCGGAGCCCGCGCCGGCAAAGCCCTTGGGCTCCGCACCCATGCCCGACACCAGCTTGACCGGCGAGGCACCGCGGGTGAGACCCTTGGAGAAGGGCGTCGCCTTGCCTTCGTTGATGCCGCGTCCGAGTGCAGTCTTGTCGAAATCCGACTGGTCGACATGGGCGAGATCGTGGCGGCCGAGATAGGAGACAGCCAGTTCGCGGAACACGTAGTCGAGGATCGACGTGGCGTTCTTGATCGCGTCGTTGCCCTGCACCATGCCGGCCGGCTCGAACTTGGTGAAGGTGAAGGCCTCGACATATTCGTCGAGCGGCACGCCATATTGCAGGCCGAGCGAGATGGCGATGGCGAAGTTGTTCATCATCGCCCGGAAGGCCGCACCTTCCTTGTGCATGTCGATGAAGATCTCGCCGATACGGCCGTCGTCGAACTCGCCGGTCCTGAGATAGACCTTGTGGCCGCCGACGACCGCCTTCTGGGTATAGCCCTTGCGGCGGTTCGGCAGTTTCTCGCGGTCGCGGTAGAGACGCTCGACGACGCGCTCGACGATCTTCTCGGTCACCTGAACGGCGCGCTGCGCGGCCGGTGCCGCGATCAGCTGCTCGACGGCTTCGTCCTCGTCCTCCTCGCCATCGGCGAGCAGCGAGGCATTGAGCGGCTGCGACAGCTTCGAGCCGTCGCGATAGAGCGCGTTGGCCTTCAGCGCCAGCTTCCACGACAGCATGTAGGCGCCCTTGGCGTCTTCCACCGTCGCGTCGTTCGGCATGTTGATGGTCTTGGAAATGGCGCCGGAGATGAAGGGCTGCGCCGCCGCCATCATCATGATGTGGCTGTTGATCGACAGCGAACGCTTGCCGATCTTGCCGCACGGGCTGGCGCAGTCGAACACCGGCAGGTGCTCGGCCTTCAGGAACGGCGCGCCTTCCAGCGTCATCGCCCCGCAGACATGGATGTTGGCGGCCTCGATGTCCTTCTTCGAAAAGCCAAGCGCCGGCAGCATCTCGAACGAGAAATCGTTGAGCTGCTCATCGGTGAAGCCGAACGTCTCCTTCACCCAGTCGGCGCCCAGCGTCCACTGGTTGAAGACGAACTTGATGTCGAAGGCCGACTTCAGCGCGGCATTGAGTGCTGCGATCTTTTCGTCGGTGAAGCCTTTTGCCTTGAGCGAGCCGGGATTGATGCCCGGCGCCTGGTTGAGATTGCCGTGGCCGACGGCATAGGCCTCGATCTCGGCGATCTGGCTCTCGGAATAACCGAGCGTGCGCAACGCTTCCGGAACCGCACGGTTGATGATCTTGAAATAGCCGCCGCCGGCGAGCTTCTTGAATTTTACCAGCGCGAAATCGGGCTCGATGCCGGTGGTGTCGCAATCCATCACCAGGCCGATCGTGCCGGTCGGCGCGATCACCGTTGCCTGCGCGTTGCGGTAGCCATGCTCCTCGCCAAGCTCGATGGCGCGGTCCCAGGCGGCCTTGGCATGGTTGGCAAGCTCCTGCTGCTTGAGATCCGAGGCGACCAGCGGCACCGGGTTGACGGCAAGCTTCTCGTAGCCGTCCCTTTCGCCATAGGCAGCACGGCGGTGATTGCGCATGACGCGCAGCATGTTCTGCGCATTGCGGTCGTAGTCGGGGAAGGCGCCGAGCTCGGCGGCCATTTCAGCCGAAGTGGCATAGGCCGTGCCGGTCATGATCGCGGTGAGGGCGGCGCAGATGGCGCGGCCCTCGTCGGAATCATAGGGAATGCCCGAGGTCATCAGCAGGCCGCCAATATTGGCATAGCCAAGGCCGAGCGTGCGGTACTCGTAGGAAAGCTTGGCGATCTCCTTCGACGGGAACTGCGCCATCATGACGGAGATTTCCAGCACCATGGTCCACAGCCGCACCGTGTGCTCGTAGGCGGCGATGTCGATGGTGCCGTCGGCGTTGCGGTAGGGCAGAAGGTTGATCGAGGCCAGATTGCAGGCGGTGTCGTCGAGGAACATATATTCCGAGCACGGATTTGACGCCCGGATCGCACCGGCCGAGGCGCAGGTGTGCCAGTCGTTCATCGTCGTGTTGAAATGCAGGCCGGGATCGGCCGACGCCCAGGCGGCATAGCCGATCTTTTCCCAGAGATCGCGCGCCTTCAGCGTCTTCAGCACCTTGCCGTCCTTGCGGGCGGTGAGATGCCAGTCTCCATCCTGCTCGACGGCGCGCAGGAAATCGTCCTTCAGCGACACCGAATTGTTGGAGTTCTGGCCGGAAACGGTGAGATAGGCATCCGAATCCCAGTCGGTGTCGTAGGTCTTGAACGACATCGAGGTATAGCCCTGCTTGGCGAACTGGATGACGCGGTAGATGTAGTTCTCCGGCACCGCGTCCTTCTTGGCCGCCTTGATCTCGCGCTTCAGCGCGGTGTTGACCGCCGGATCGAAGCAATCGTCGCCATTGCCTTCGCAGTTGATGCAGGCCTTCATGATCGCTTCGAGGTGCTTCTTGACGATCTTCGAGCCGGTGACCAGCGAGGCTACCTTCTGCTCCTCATTGACCTTCCAGTCGATGAATTCCTCGATATCGGGATGATCGGCGTCGACGATGACCATTTTCGCGGCGCGACGCGTCGTGCCGCCCGACTTGATGGCGCCGGCGGCGCGGTCGCCGATCTTGAGGAAGCTCATCAGGCCCGACGAGCGGCCGCCGCCCGACAGCTTTTCGCCTTCGCCGCGCAGGAACGAGAAGTTGGAGCCGGTGCCGGAGCCGTATTTGAACAGGCGCGCCTCACGCACCCACAAATCCATGATGCCGCCCTCGTTGACGAGGTCGTCCTGCACGCCCTGGATGAAGCAGGCATGCGGCTGCGGATGCTCGTAGGAAGACTTCGACTTGGTCAGCTTGCCGGTGAACGGGTCGACATAGAAATGGCCCTGGCTCGGGCCGTCGATGCCATAGGCCCAGTGCAGGCCGGTGTTGAACCATTGCGGCGAATTCGGTGCGACGCGCTGGGTGGCCAGCATATAGGCGAGCTCGTCGCGGAAGGCGCGCGC
This sequence comes from Mesorhizobium sp. M0983, assembly GCF_040318975.1. NCBI lineage: Bacteria > Pseudomonadati > Pseudomonadota > Alphaproteobacteria > Hyphomicrobiales > Phyllobacteriaceae > Mesorhizobium > Mesorhizobium sp. M0983. The sequence continues at coordinate 56,328 of NZ_JAMYNH010000004.1, forward strand.
GTCTTCCTCCGACTTGAAGTAGCCGCCTTTCCAGCCCCAATAGGTCCAGGTGCCGGCAAGCCGGTCGAAGACCTGGCGGGCGTCGGTCTCGGAACCGTAGCGCTCGGCTTCCGGCAGCTTGGCCAGTTCAGCCTCGTCGGCGACCGAGCGCCACAGGAAGGAGGGGACTTGCGTCTCCTCGACCTTCTTCAGCCGTGCGGGGACGCCCGCCTTGCGGAAATATTTCTGCGCCAGGATATCGGCGGCAACCTGGGAGAACTGCGCCGGCACGTCGATGTTGTCCAAGCGGAACACCACCGAGCCATCCGGATTCTTGATCTCCGAAAGCGCCTTGCGGAATTCAATCTCCGCGTAAGCTGATTGCCCTGGCTTGGTGAAACGACGCTCGATGCGCATTGGTCCGGTCCCTTTTGTCTACATATAGCGCTTTTCCCAGAGGATTTCTGCCCTCGTGACGAAACGCGCATGGCCGCCGTCTGCCGGCGTTCAAAACCGCCGGCTCTCATAGTCACAGTCTCCGCGGCCCTGCCGGTCGAACCTCTTGCGAGGCCGCTGTCCAACGCGCTCACGGACCCTGTGGGTCCCTCAAAACTGAAAACTTTTTGTAACGCCCTCGGTCGAGGGAAATTCACATTATCTAGCGTCGAACCTACCTGCAAACACTAAATATAGTGTTAACAGACAATTTATTCAAGTCCGACAATCCTCCCCTTTCGCCCCCCAAGGCTTCAAAATCCCACGCCTTCGCCGGCCTCGTAAACAGGCGGGAATGCGGATCAAAACGCACATATTCCGGGAAAAAGACCGGCCTCGAAACTTTTCCGGTCGCACTCTCAACAGGAGCGCATGGCCTATAAAAGGCGACTCGTTTTGCGCCGTCAAGGATTCGTTTGCGTAGCTTTTATGACCCCAACATCTTGTGTGTCACATATGTGGATAACGGGGACAGAAGCGCGCTGATTTCCGTTTTTGTAGCCACAAGCCTGGTGCCGACGCTCGAAGGCCTTCGCCGCAGCGAAGACCATGCCGACTCGGAAGCCATGTGCCGACTCAGTTGAAGCGATGCGGGTCAGCACCGAAATGGGCGATGATCTGACAAAGGTCGGGCTCGTTGACCATGCGTACCGCCTCGGCGGCCCTGACCCATTTGCGGATGCGCGCCCGCTTTTCCTTCCACCGGTCGGCGACCTTGTCGACGTGCAGCGGAAACACCAGCACCTCGCAGGGCACTTCCTCGCCGGACGCCAGCACCTTGGCATAGAAATAGCGGCCGGCCTCATGATGCGAGATCGTGCCGCGCAGCCCGGCCTCTTCGCCGGCCTCGCGCGCCGCTGCTTCGCAAAGCGGCTCCTTTGCTTCCGGCCAGCCCTTGGGAAGCACCCAGCGGCCGGTATCGCGGCTGGTGATCAACATGACCTCCACGCCGTCCTCGCTATCGCGCCAAGGCAGCGCTGCAACCTGCAGGCGGGACGGCACCGTGCCGAAGAGTCGCCGGACTCTTTCGGCCAGATGGTTGTGCGTCGTTGGCCTTGTCAACATCGGAGAAGCTTGCCCCAGCTTCCAGAATCGTTTGCCGTCTCGTGAATCTTACGGCTAATCATAAGCAATAAAAGTAAAAAACTTCATGTGGACTGGTTAACCACTCCAATGGGCGTCGATTAAGGAAATATCGTGTGCCGGGGCCACTCCTTCAAGGAGTGCTCGACGCTGTCTTCCGACGGAAGCGGCGTTACCGCGAATCAGCCGGCGTGGTCGTCGGCGATCGGCTTTTGGTAGGTGAAGCCCATGTCCCAGGGAAAATAGATCCAGGTGTCCTGGCTGACCTCGGTAACGAAAGTGTCGACCATCGGCCTGCCTTTCGGCTTGGCATAGACGGTGGCGAAATGCGCCCTAGGCATCATCGCGCGCACGATGCCCGCCGTCTTGCCGGTGTCGGTGAGGTCGTCGATGATCAGCACGCCAGCGCCGTCATCGGCGAGCAGCGCCGGGGTGACCTCCTTCAGCACCTGCAACTGCCCCTGGCTGGTATAATCGTGATAGGAGGCAACGCAGACCGTCTCGATGATGCGGATGCCGAGCTCGCGCGAAATGATGGCGGCCGGAACCAGGCCGCCGCGCGTGATGCAGACGATTGCCTTCCATTGCCCCTTGTTGGCGCCGGCAAGCCGCCAGGCGAGCGCGCGTGCATCGCGGTGGAACTGGTCCCAGGAGACCGGGAAGGCTTTTTCGGGCAGGGACATCTTTCGCGCACTCCGCAAAGCGCGCATCGCGCGCAGACACTATGGAATGCGGGCGGAATTAACTGGAAAGGCTTGGCCTTGGCAAGGGCGCGGCAAAGCGATTGTCCAACCCGTGATCTCTATGAACTTACCGCGACAGGAAAGCCGCCACCGGCGCGGTGCGCAGCACCGTTCGCGTCACCCCGCCGAACAGCAGCTGGCGCAGCCAGGAATGGCTGTAGGCGCCGAGCACGAGCAGGTCCGCGCCCGATTCGGCGACCCTGGTCTGGATGATGTCGTCGACCGAGGCGCCGCCGGACCTCAGCACCGAGACGCTGACGGTCGCGCCGTGCCTGGACAGCGAGGCGGCGATCTCGGCGCCGGCCGTTTCCGGCGCCTCTTCGAGCGTATCCGGCGGGTCGATGACGACGATGTCCGTCTTCTCGGCCTCGATGATGAAGGGCAGGGCATCGAAGGCCGCGCGTGCGGCCTCCTTGCTGCCGTTCCAGGCGAGCAGCACGTGCTTGAAGCTGGTGACCAGCGGACCCGAATGCGGCACCACCAGCACCGGCCGGCCGGCATCGTAGACCAGCGTGTCGACGTCGGCGCTCGGATCGCCGCTCGATTCGCGCTGCGCGGCGATGATCAGATCCGCGGTGCGAACGGTCGAGATACCGGTCAGCGCACTGTCGCCGGAAAAACTCTCGAGGCTGCGCCACTCGAACGACAGGCCGGAATTCTCGACGCGTTTGTGAAAGGCGGCCTGCAACTTCTCGGCGCGCTCCCGGTTCATGTCGGCCGAAACCTGCAGGAACTCGGTGTCCGGAAAGCCGGTGGCCGAGGTGTAGGGCACGGGCAGCGCCTCGGCATGAATGCCGATCAGATGGCTCTGGAACCGGCTGGCCAGCGGGATCGCGCAGTCGAGAACGCGCTCGGCGTCCTGTTCATTCTGCAATATGGCGACAATGGTCTTGAAGCGCATGGGCAATCCCTCAGTTTTTCGGCGATCCCACTCGTGACAAACGTCACGGCGCGATGCTTGGTTCCGTCACGCCTGCCGATCAGCCCACCTTGCTTGCCTTGGTCAGGCCCGCCACCATAACCTCTACGTCGGCGCGCGCGGAGTCCAGCGCCTGCTGGCTGCGGGCGCGCACCACCAGTTCCGTCCAGAATTTGCCGTCGCCATATTTCGGGTAGGAGCCGATGATCGTATCCGGATGCGCCTTCTGGATGTCGCCCAGCGGGCCGCCGATCAGGCCTTCACCGAACGGACATTCCACGGTTGCCGACAGCATTTTGGTGCCGGCCCGTAATGTCGGCACGACATTGTCGAGCATCGCCTGGAAAATCGCCGGCACGCCGGCCATGACATGGACGTTGCCGATGCGAAAGCCCGGCGCAACCGACACCGGGTTGTCGATGTGGTCTGCCCCGCGCGGCATCCGCGCCATGCGCTTGCGCGCTTCGGTGTATTCGATGCCGCGGGCAGCATAGCTTGCCTCCAGCAGGGCGTAGGCCCTGGCGTCGTATTCGCACGGCACGCCGAAGGCCTTGGCGATGGAATCGGCGGTGATGTCGTCATGCGTCGGGCCGATGCCGCCGGTGGTGAAGACATAGCTGTAGCGGGTGCGCAGCGCATTCACCGCAGCGACGATCTCGTCTTCCTCGTCCGCAACGATGCGCACTTCCTTCAGGTCGATGCCGATCGCCGTCATGATGTCGGCGAGGTGGCCGATGTTCTTGTCCTTGGTGCGGCCGGACAGAATCTCGTCGCCGATGACGAGCATGGCGGCGGTGACGATTTCGGTCATGGCAGGCTCCGGCAACGGGTCGCCTGAGATAGCGCGGCGAACGGCCGGCGGCAATGCCGCCAAACGACGGATCCACCTGTGCCACCTCCCTTGCAGTGGAACCTTCGGCGGGTGATGCTGCGCCGGTTTGGGGCCATGAGCAAGAACATGCCGGTATCGATTCTTCTATGGCTGCCCGGCGCGCTGTTTCTGCTGGCGCTCGTCGTGGCAGCTTATCCTGTGCTGGCGACGCTGCGGATTGCGGCGAAAGCCGAAAGGCTGGTGCCGGCCAGCGGTAAATTCATCGAGATCGACGGCAATCGCATCCATTATTTCGAGATGGGCGAGGGGCGGCCGATCGTCTTCCTGCACGGCCTTGGCGCGCAGCTTCATCAATTCCGCCACACGCTGTTCGGACGGTTCGGCCCGAACTATCGGCTGATCGCGCTCGACCGTCCGGGTTCCGGCTATTCGGTGCGGGCCAGGGGCGCCAGCGGGCGGCTACCCGAGCAGGCCGAGATCGTGCGGCATTTTATCGAGGCGCTTGGACTGCAAAAGCCGCTGATCGTCGGCCATTCGCTGGGTGGCGCCATCGCGCTGACGCTGGCTGTCGAGCATCCCGAGGCGGTTTCCGGTATCGCCTTGCTGGCGCCGCTGACCCATCTGGAGCCGGACGCGCGCGAGAAGTTCGGCCCGCTATACATTCAGTCGCCGCTGCGGCGCCGGATCATGGCTCACACGGTGGCGATCCCGGCGGCTCTCAGATACGCAGAACGCACGCTGGCCTTCATTTTCGCGCCGCAGGCGACGCCGGCCGACTATATGGTCGAGGGCGGCGGCTGGTGCGGGCTCAGGCCAAACCATTTCTATGCAACGTCGACCGATGTCGTGGCCATCGAGCACGACCTTGGCCGTATCGAGCAACGCTATCGCGAGATCACCATGCCGGCTGGCATTCTGTTTGGTGCTTCCGACGTCGTGCTGGGCATCGATATCCATGGCTGGCCGCTGATGGAAAAGATCAGCGGGCTCGATTTCGAGCCGGTCGAGGGGCTTGGCCATATGCCACAATTCGTCGGGCCGGAACGGGTCGTCGCTTTCATCGAACGCATTGCCGACCGCGCATTTGCGCCGAAGTCCGACACCAGCAGCTGACACGCTCCCAGAACCTCACGCAAAGGTGTGCAACCCGCCGCAGCCTCGGCCGGCAGGGTGCCTCGGGACATCCCGGCCGCCGGGAATACCTCCGAACTTATTCCTTCACGGCTCCGGTCATCGAGGAAACATAGTGCTCGACAAAGAACGAATAGAGCACCACCACCGGCAGCGAGCCGATCAGCGCTCCCGCCATCAGCGCCCCCCATTCATAGACGTCCGAGCGCACCAGTTCGGTGAGCACGCCGACCGGCACAGTCTTGTTTTCGGACGACTGGATGAAGGTCAAGGCGTAGATGAACTCGTTCCATGACAGCGTGAATGCGAAGATGCCCGCGGAAATCAGGCCCGGCACCGACAGCGGCAGCACGATCTTGGTGAGGATCTGCCAGCGGCTCGCCCCGTCGATCAGCGCGCATTCCTCCAGCTCGAACGGGATCGAGCGGAAGTAACCCATCAGCAGCCATGTGCAGAACGGGATCAGGAAGGTCGGATAGGTGAGGATGAGCGCGAAGGGCGTGTCGTAAAGCCCAAGGTTGAACACCATCACCGACAGCGGAATGAACAGGATCGACGGCGGCACGAGATAGGCCAGGAACACCGCGAGGCCGACCTGCCGCGCCCCGGAGAACCGCAAGCGTTCGATCGCATAGGCAGCGAACACTGCTGCCAGCAGCGACAGGAAAGTGGCGGCGGTCGAGATGATGATCGTGTTGAGCAGCCAGCCCGGATAGGACGTCTCGAAGAGAAGATAGCGGATATGCTCGAGCGTCGGATGCACCACCCAGAATGGATTGAAATTGGCGTAGTCGGTCATCTCGAGGTTGGGCTTAACCGCCGTGATCGTCATCCAGTAGAACGGAAACAACAGCACGATGACGAATATCAGCAACGGCAGGTAAACCGTCACCACGCGGCGCGGCACACTCTGCAGGTAGCCCATGCCGCCTTCGTCGAGTTCGGGGCGTTTGCTCGTTTCGATCGCGGTCATGTCAATCTCCGCCGCCCTGCTGCCATTTGCGGCGTTGCAGGCCAAAGTAGCTGAACAGGATCGCCGCCAGCAGGAACGGGATCATGGCGACTGCGATCGCGGCGCCTTCGCCAAGCTGGCCTCCGGAAATGCCGCGCTGGAACGACAGCGTCGCCATCAGATGGGTGGCGTTCACCGGCCCGCCGCGCGTCAGCACATAGATCAGCTGGAAATCGGTGAAGGTGAACAGCACCGAAAACGTCATGGTTATGGCGATGATCGGCGTCAGCAGCGGCAGCGTCACATAGCGGAACAATTGCCAGCGGCTGGCGCCGTCGAGCGTGGCGGCCTCGTAGAGCGACTGCGGAATCGTCTGCAGGCCGGCAAGCAGCGTGATCGCCACGAAAGGAATGCCGCGCCAGACATTGGCGGCGATGACCGAAGCGCGCGCATTCTCCGGATCGCCGAGGAAGTTGATGCGATGGTCGATCAGGCCCATTTCCATAAGCGCCCAGGACAGGATCGAGAACTGCGAATCGTAGATCCACCAGAAGGCGATGGCCGACAGCACCGTCGGCACCACCCAGGGCAGCAGGACGATCGCGCGGAAGAACGACTTGAGCGGCAGGTTCTGGTTGAGGATAAGCGCCAGCCAGAGGCCTAGCGCAAACTTCAGGATCGAGGCGCTGATCGTGTAGAGCAAGGTGTTGAAGACGGAGAGCCAGAAGACGGCGTCATCCCACAGATATTCGTAGTTCTCGATGCCGATGAAGATGCCGGGGCGGCCGATGCGGGCATCGGTGAAGCCGAGCCAGACGCCGAGCCCGAGCGGATAGGTTAGGAAGACCAGCAGCAGCGCCGCCGCCGGCAGCATGAAGCCGAAGCCAAGCGCGTTATGACTTTCAGACACGAACGTCAAAATGCGCGACAGCGTCGACCGGGGTGGCTGAGCGGCAGCGGAGATCACGGCCATGGGTCGGCTCCTCTAAGTCTCATTGATCGGCCAGGCGGCCATGCGCGATTCGAAGCCGGGCAGCATGGCTGCCCGGCTGAATCCGCTCAAACGCGATAGTAGCGGTTTGCGCGCTTCTCGGCTTCTGCCATCGCTTCTTGCGGCGTCGCCTGGCCTGTCACCGCCTTGGCGAACATGTCGACCAGCACATAGTCGGCCATGGTCGCCGCCGAAGCATAGCCGAGCGGGCCGGCATAGCCGTTGGGCCGCAGCGTCGCCGAGGCCTTGGCGTAGGCGGCATTGTTCGGATCGGCCGTCCACACCGGGTTGTCGCCGAAGGCTTTGAGCGTCTGGCAGCAATAGCCCGCCGAGGACGTGATCCACTGCGACATTTGCTGTTCCTCGAACATGAACTGCAGATAGGCTTTGGCCGCATTGGGGTAGGGCGTGTAGTCGAAGATCACGGCCGTGGTCACCTGGAACAGCTCGACGGATTTCCCGACAGGACCGATCGGCAGGTTGGTCGTGCGCGTGTCCTTGGCGATTTCGGTCAGTTTCGGATCCTTGTCCTTGTTGATCTTGGCGGTGTTGTAGGCGGAAATGCCATTGGCGATCACGCTCAATTCGCCGGCCAGGTAGGCGCGGTTGTTGTTGACGTCGAGCCAGCTTTCGGTACCGGGAATGAAGGTCTTGTAGAGCTGTTGCGCGTATTCGATCGCCTTCAGCGTCTCGGGGCTGTTGATCGTCACCTTGCCGCTCTCGTCGACCATCTGGCCGCCATGGCTCCATAGCAGCCAGTGGGCGTAGTTGTTGCCGTCGCCGACGCCGTGGCCATGCGTGAAGCCGGCCGGGTGTCCCTTCGCCTGCAATGCCTTGCAAAGCTCGAGCAAGCCTGCCGTGTCCTTCGGAAATTCGGAGAAGCCGGCCTCCTTCACCCAGCTTTCACGATAGACGATGGCATTGCCGATGGTGGCCAGCGGCAGGCCGAGGAATTTGCCTTGCCGTGTCGCATATTGCTTCGGTCCATCGTGCCAGCCGCCATATTTCGAGCCGAGATATTCGCCCAGTTCCGTCACGTCATGCAGCTTGTCGGGATATTGATGCGGGTCGTCGAACCAGACCAACATCAAGTCCGGGCCGGAGCCGACATTGGCGGCGACCGCTGCCTTGGGACGGATGTCCTCCCAGCTTTCCTTGTCGACGCGGACCTCGACACCGGTCGCTTCGGTGAAGCGCTTGGTGTTGGCCAGCCATTGATCCTCGTCGCCCTGCACGAAGGGCGACCAGCGCAGCAGCCTGAGCTTGGCGCCGTCCTCGGGCTTGTACTTCAATCCCTCCTGGGCAAAGGCGGGAGAGCCGATGAGCCGGCTTCCCAAGGCTCCCGCCGCAGCGCCGGCGGTGGTGCGGATCACGTCGCGTCTGGTGAATTTCATGCTCGCTTCCTCCTGCTTATTGTCCGTGCCGTCCTACTGCTTGATGGGTGTTTCGAACCGCTGTCCGGTTTTGCCGTGAAAGAGATGGATGAGGCCAGGCTCGGCCGTAAGCCAGATGGTTTCGCCCGGCGTGAAGGAATGCCGTTCCCGGAAATTGGCGACGATCTCCTCGCCGCCGGCGGTTCGGCCGATGAGCTGCACTTCGGACCCTGTCGGCTCGACCACCACGACAGTGACCGGAATGCCCTGATTGTCGGATAGCCGCAAATGCTCGGGCCGTATCCCCAGCACGACCGGCTCACCATTGCCGATGGAAAGTGCCGAGGCCAACGGGACCGAAATCCCTCCGGCGCCGCGAAACGACGGCGAGCCGTCGCTTACGATCTCGCCCCTGAGCATGTTCATGGCGGGCGAGCCGATGAAGCTGGCGACAAAAAGATTGTTCGGCCGGTCGTAGAGTTCGAGCGGCGGCCCGATCTGCTCGACGATGCCGTCGTGCATGACGACGATCTTGTCGGCCATGGTCATCGCCTCGATCTGGTCGTGGGTGACGTAAACCGTCGTCGTCTTCAGGCGCTGGTGCAGTTCCTTGATCTCGGCGCGCATCTGCACCCGGAGCTTGGCATCGAGATTGGAGAGCGGCTCGTCGAACAGGAAGACCTGCGGATCGCGCACGATCGCGCGGCCCATGGCGACGCGCTGGCGCTGGCCGCCGGAAAGCTGGCGCGGATAGCGGTCGAGCAGCGGCAGCAGTCCCAGGATTTCGGCCGCGCGCCGCACGCCGGCATCGCTCTCCGTCTTGGGAACGCCCTTGAGCATCAGCGAGAACGCCATGTTCTCGGCGACCGTCATATGCGGGTAGAGCGCATAGTTCTGGAAAACCATGGCGACGTCGCGCTCTTTTGGCGCAACGTTGTTGACGATACGTTTGCCGATCGCGATCTGGCCGCGCGAGATCTTTTCCAGGCCGGCGATCATCCTGAGCAGGGTCGACTTTCCGCAACCCGAAGGCCCGACCAACGTGACGAACTCGCCGTCGTCTATATCGACGCTGACCCCGTGCAGGACCTCGACGGTCCCAAATGACTTGTAGACATCGCCGATTGCGACAGACGCCATCGATCTCCTCCCGACTGATTCCTGCAACGACTTCGAAGGAAACCGCTTTCTTGCCTGGGCCGCGACAGCGCCCAGGCTCCTCCCCGGTCACGCGCGATGTGAGACGGTAGCGCTACCAAACCGACCTGTAAAGCACGCCGGCATCACCTGGATATCGACACACCCTAATCCGAAACCTCGGTCTGCGGCCGGTCGCGGCCGTCGGCGAGCTCGTCGTGCCATTTGCCGTCGGCGTCCTCGTACTGGATGCCGTCGGTGTTGCCGGCGACCTGCTGTTCGGCGGAAGCGATCTCGGCGGCGCGCAACGCGTCCTGATGGGTGGGGAACGTTTCGGAGAATGTCGAGCCGACCTTGTAGGCCCAGCCTCCATCATGCTCGACGATCTTATAGGTCAGTTTCGCCATGAAACCCTCCGGTTGAAAGCCCGTTGCCTCAATGCAGCCTGTCATCGGCCAGTCTGTCGTCTGGCGGCTTGTCGTCCGTAACCAGCACGTCCGATTCCCTGGCGGCTTCGATCAGTGCCCGGCGTGCATCGGCCGTCGAACGATAACCTTCCAGCACTTTTAGGCAAGTGTCGAGGGCATCACGATGACGCGGCCCGCGATTGAGTGGCCAGACCGTCATCAGGCACTCCGCCGCCTCCTGGGCGCTGCGGATATGCCGATATTTGCCGACATGGCCGAGTTCGACCACGACCGGCTTTTCAAATGGCTTGCTGTCCATCATCGCCGCCAACGCGGAGCGGCCGATTTGGTTGCAACAGCTATTTTAGCTCAGGCGAAAATACCTCAATAGCCGCAGTCGTTGCGCAGCCAGCGCGCATTCGCCCAGCCGGCGCGGCCGCCGAAATCGACCTGGTACCAGTTTCCGCGACGGTCAAAGATCTCGGTTTGGTCGCCGTTGAACAATTGCCCGATCATGCGCGACGACGAGTTCGGCCGGGCCCGAACGGCGAGAAAGCCGCTTCCCGTTGCCAGATTGTAGTGCCTGGAAAGACCGTGCACCGTGCCTTCGCAATATTGCGCCCCGGCCGGCGTCGATGTGGCAAACGACAGCCCGGCCAAAACCGCGGCAGCAGCCGCAATGGAAATCCCCCTGAACGACATGTCTCTGCTCCCCCAACCTGCCGCGCCCAGCCGCGGCCCTCACCACTCTACACCGGCAGAGGATCAAAGCGAAGCTATGGTTCCCTGTCCAGCGAGGTGAGAACCCGCCCCGTCAGTTCGCCGCCTTCATCCAATGCTGCATCGTCGTCACCGAGCGGGCAAGCTGCGGCGCCGGGTGGATTTTTTCGCCGAAGGTGGCCGCGGCGCGCCAGCCCCAGCGCGGATCGGCAAGGAAGGCGCGCGCCAGCGCCACCATGTCGGCGCGCCCATCGGCGACGATCGCCTCGGCCTGTTTCGGATCGTCGATCAGGCCCACGGCCCGCGTCGCGATGCCGGCGCCCTTGCGCACCGCTTCCGCCAGATGCACCTGGTAGCCGGGTCCGGACGGCAGCTTCTGCAACGGCGAATTGCCGCCGCTCGAGCAGCAGAGATAGGCGACGCCGACTTCCTTCAGCGCTTTTGCCGCTTCGATCGCATCCTCGACGTCGAAGCCGCCATCGACCCATTCCTTGATCGACAGCCGCGCGCCCAGCATCAGCCTGGGCACCGCCTTCTTCACCGCCTTGGCGATCTCGACGGCGAAACGCATGCGGTTTTCCAGCGAGCCGCCCCAGCGGTCGGTGCGCCGGTTGGAAAGCGGCGACAGGAACTGGAAGATCAGATAGCCATGCGCGGCATGCAGCTCGATGAAGTCGAAGCCGGCCCGCTCGGCCCGCCGTGCCGCTTCGGCGAAGCGTTCGATGATTTGCAGGATCTCGTCATCCTCCAGCGCCCGCGGCACCTGCCAGCCGGTGTCGTAGGCGATTGCCGAGGCCGACACGATCGGCCACGGATCCTGATCGGCATTCAGCGGTCCGCCGCCCTCCCAGGGTTTCCGGTTGGAGGCCTTGCGGCCGGCGTGGGCAAGCTGAGTGCCGAATTTCGTGCCCGGCGCGGCGACGCGCTTGGCTGCATTCAGCGTGCGCCGCGCCGCCGCCTCATTGTCCTCGGAGTAAAGGCCGAGGCAGCCATGCGAGATGCGGCCGCGCCGTTCGACCTCGGTCATCTCGACGGTGACCATGCCGGCACCCGACATCGCCAGGTTCATCCAGTGATAGAGGTGCCAATCGCTGGCCGAGCCGTCCTCGGCCGAATACTGGCACATCGGCGCGACCGCGATGCGGTTGGGGAAGGTGAGGCCGTCGAGGGTGATCGGCTGGAAAAGAGATGAGGTCATAAAAAACTCCGGAAAGGGTTGCCGCTATTTAGGCAGGCACTTGCAGATGCGCCAGACACGAGAGGGTGAACCGGCGCACTGGACCAATTGGTAGCCGGATTGCAAGAACCGCCGTTCGCGGCTACGCCTTGCCGCGGCAGCAGGGAGTCCACCATGGAAGATCGCATTCGCATCCGCTCGGAGGAAGTCCTGTCCGACGAATGGGCGGTTTTGAAAAAGACCGTCTTCGACTACCGCCGGCGCGACGGCAAATGGGAAACGCATACCCGCCAGACCTACGATCGCGGCGACGGCGCGGTGATCCTGCCTTTCGATCCCGAGCGCTCGACTGTGCTTCTGGTGCGGCAGTTCCGCTACCCCGCCTACGTCACCGGCCACAAGGAGCCGCTGATCGAGGCCTGCGCCGGCCTGCTCGACGAAGACGATCCCGAAACCTGTATCCGCAAGGAGGCCGAGGAGGAACTCGGCTATCGGCTGAAGGACGTGCAGCGGCTGTTTTCGCCCTATATGAGCCCCGGCAGCGTCACCGAGCGGCTCTGGTTCTTCGTCGCTCGCTACTCGCCCGCCGACCGCATTTCCGACGGCGGTGGCGCCCATGACGAAGGCGAGGACATCGAGGTTCTCGAAATGCCGCTCGACGAGGCGCTGGCCGGCATCCACGACGGTCGGATCATCGACGCCAAGACCATTATGCTGATCCAGCATTTGAAGCTGAACCCGATTGGGGTGTGAGGGGCCCAGAACTGGGTCGAGCGCCCGGTCTCCAGTTACGGAGACTATCAAACGAGACCAAATCTGGTGCGGACGACGGGAATCGAACCCGTACGATCAGAGATCGAGGGATTTTAAGTCCCTTGCGTCTACCAATTCCGCCACGTCCGCAGGCCAGCCCTTTTCAGCCGCCAGCCAAAGGCCGTCAAGCCGTCTTCTGCCGTCGACAAATCTGGCACTGGAAGCTAGCGAGGCCGATCACCTACAGTGATACAAACAAAATCGTTTCACCTGGAAATGTTTTTAGCGGCAGCTTCCGCGGCTACCGCGAATGCGCGTCCCCCGTTCGCAGGATGCGTTCGGGCGCTCTGCCCTGGTAAGGCTCGAAGTGGCAAGTGGATCGGCGCTCCGATACTCGACGCCATCCTCTACAAACACTGGGAGATTGTCATGCTCAAGCTTGCCTCTGCCCTGGCACTGCTGCTTGTTGGGACGGCGCCTCTGTTTGCCGATGAGATGCCGATGAACGCCAAAGACATCAAATGGGGTCCTGCTCCTGCTGCCATTCCCGCTGGGGCGGAAATGGCTGTTGTCGCGGGAGATCCCTCAAAGGACGGCGCCTTTGTGCTGCGGTTGAAGACACCCGCCGGCTACAAAATTGCCGCACATAATCATCCCACCACGGAATACGTAACGGTGCTTTCCGGCAACTTCCATGTTGGAATGGGCGATAAGTTCGACGAGGCGAAAGGCGTCGAACTGACTGCTGGCGGCTTCGGCGTCGCGCCGGCCGGAATGAATCACTTCGCCTGGACGACAAGCGAAACGATCATCCAGGTTCATGGCGAGGGGCCATTCAAGATCACCTACGTCAACCCGGCAGACGATCCGAGCAAGAAGTGACAGTTCGCGATCGAATTGATTGAACCGGCCGAAGGCTCGAACGATGGAGTGCGTCAAACTCCGCGAGCGTCGATTCAGAAGGATCCTCTAACGAGACGAAGGCTGATTGGCCGCAACGGAATCGTATTCCGCCTGGGCCATTTGCCATGAATGGCGCAATAACAAAAAAAACCCGCCTCGGGAGGACGGGTCGTTGGAGCCAATTGGCACCATACCCAAATTAGTAGCATAGCTGCCGGCACAAAGCAAGAACAAAGTTGCTGCGGCCGGCACAAAATGCCCTTGGCGATTGGCGAAAGCCATGGCGCATCGATCTCCCTCCTTGAGGGGGAGATGGCAAGTTGTGGCAAGAGGGCAGGCCAGGGGGGTCGTCGCGCGTCGAGCGCCAGCCTGTTTTGTTCGCGGTAAAGGTTCGCGTCAGGATGTCCCGACCCCCTCTGTCGCCTTCGGCGACATCTCCCCCTCAAGGGGGGAGATCTGCAACTTCGCCGTCGGCGCTTACTTCCTCGCTGGTCAAAATCCTCGCGGCTTGGCACAGTCGGGCAAAGAGGAGCCTGTTGATGCCGAAGACCGCCAGTGCGACGAAACCAAAACCCTGGGCCGAGATGGCGACGCATCTGGTCGATGTCGCCATGGGCCGCAAACCCGCCGATCTCGTCATCCGCAACGGGCGCTGGGTCAACGTCCATTCGGGCGAGATCATCGCCGGCACCGACATCGCCATTGCCGGCGGCCGCTTCGCCTATTGCGGGCCGAATGCCGGCCATGCCATCGGCCAGGGCACCAAGGTGGTCGATGCCGGCGGCCGCTATCTGGTGCCGGGGCTTTGCGACGCGCATATGCATGTCGAGAGCGGCATGGTGACGGTGACGGAATTCTGCCGCGCGGTGATCCCGCATGGCACCACCTCGATGTTCATCGATCCGCACGAGATCGCCAATGTGCTCGGCCTGCCGGGCGTGCGGCTGATGCATGACGAGGCGGTCGCCATGCCGGTCAACGTGCATGTGCAGATGCCGTCCTGCGTGCCGTCGGCGCCGGGGCTGGAGCATGCCGGCGCCGAGCTGACCGTCGCCGACGTTGCCGAGGCGATGACCTGGGAAAACATTATCGGGCTCGGCGAGGTGATGAATTTCCCCGGCGTCGCCGCCAATGATCCGGTGATGTCGGGCGAGATCGCCGCGACGGTGAGGGCCGGCAAGACCGTCGGCGGGCACTATGCCTCGCGCGATCTCGGCCTGCCGTTCCACGGCTATGTCGCCGGCGGCCCCGAGGACGATCACGAAGGCACGCGCGCCGAGGATGCCATCGCCCGCGTCCGCCAGGGCATGAAGGCAATGCTGCGGCTGGGCTCGGCCTGGTATGACGTCGCCTCGCAGATCAAGGCGGTGACGGAGAGCGGGCTCGACCCGCGCAACTTCATCCTGTGCACCGACGACAGCCATTCCGGTACCCTCGTGCATGAAGGCCATATGGACCGGGTCGTGCGCCACGCCATCAGCCAAGGGCTGAAGCCGGTGACGGCGATCCAGATGGCGACGCTCAACACCGCCCAGCATTTCCGGCTGGAACGCGAGATCGGCTCGATCGCACCTGGACGGCTCGCCGATCTGCTGATCGTCTCCGACCTGGCCGAAATGACCATCGACGAAGTCTATGGCCGCGGCGTCAGGCTGGCCAAGGGCGGCAAGCTCGAAGTCGACATTCCGGCCTATAATTATCCGCGGACGGCGAAGAACACCGTCAAGCTCGGCAAGAAGCTCAAAGCCGGCGATTTCGACATCGCGGCACCCAAGGGCGCCAACGAGGTGCGGGTGCGCGTCATCGGCGTCATCGAGAACCAGGCGCCGACGCGGGCGCTGGAGGCCGATCTTGCGGTGGAGGACGGGCTGGTCGCCATGGACCGCCGCAACGATGTCTGCCAGATCGCGCTGGTCGAGCGCCACAAGGGCACGGGCGGCGTCACCAACGCCTTCGTCTCCGGCTTCGGCTATATCGGCGACTGCGCCATGGCCTCCAGCGTGGCGCACGATGCCCACCACATCATCGTCGTCGGCACCAACAAGCAGGACATGGCTCTGGCCGTGAACCGGCTGGGCGAGGTCGGCGGCGGCGTCGTGCTGTTTTCCAACGGCAAGGAGCTGGCGCTGGTCGAAATGCCGATCGCCGGGCTGATGTCGAACGAGCGGGCGGAAATCGTCGCCGCCAAGGCGGACAAACTCAGCGACGCCATGCGCCAGATGGGCTGCTCACTCAACAACGCCTACATGCAGCACTCGCTGCTGGCGCTGGTCGTCATCCCCGAGCTCAGGATTTCCGACGTCGGCCTGATCGACGTGACGACGTTCCAGAAGGTTGATCTATTCGTCTGAATGCCGCCCGCGCGCCGCTTCACCCGCCGGTGGCGATGGTCAGCACCTTGAACGGCGTGGTGATGACGATCTCGGCGACCGATCCGACGGCCTTGCCGAGGCCCTGTCCGAGATTGTCGAGCTGGGCCGGCGCGGTCTCTTCGGAGGCGAGGCCGGCCGGGGCGCGCAGGCGGTCGCCGAGCAACTGCACCAGGAACGGGTTGTCGGCGAATTTGGCGTGGTTCAGCCGGTCGCCGCCCTTGGTCTTGGTCAGGTCGACCACCGAGACGCCATAGCTGGCGAGGTCGGCTGCATCGCCATAGTCGCCGACGCGCGGCTTGTCGCCGGAGATCAGGGTCGACAGCCTGAGCGCCCGGTCGTCGCCCGAAAGCAGCACGGCGAACGGCTTGTCTGGCTTGCCGTAGCGGATCATCTGCTTCTTGAACACGTCGACGTCGATGTCGGGTGAAGCCAGGATGACGTAGCCGAGCTTGCCGCCGAGGTCGCGGTCGCCGGTGATGGCAAGCTGGCGCAACGCTTCCATGGTCACCCAGGTCCCCATCGAATGGGCAATGATGTCGATGCTCTTGGCGCGGCTCTTGGCAAGCATGCGCAGCGTCGCTTCGAGATCGTCGCGCGCCGCATTGGCGCTTTCCTTGTCGTAGATGTAGCCGGTCGTCTTGCCGCTCGACGCCCACGAAAACAGCACCGGGGTGCCCGGGTATTTGGTGTCGTGCGCGATCTGCGTCAGCCGGTAGATGCCGTCGTCGAAGCCGTTGTTGAAGCCGTGCACGAAAACCAGCGCGCGGTCGCCGCGCATGGCGATGTCGGCGCCGACCGCCTTGGCGAATTGCGGCGCGCCTTCGTAGAAGGTGACGCCGGTCGCCGTGAAATCCTTCGCCGGATTGCTGTTGGCCGAGCCCTTGACCCGTTCGATGGCGCCGACCTGGTGGACCTTGGGAACGGTCACCTCGACGCTGGCAAAGCTGGTGGTCGGCGAGCGGTCTCCGTCGAACACCTGCCGGGGCTCTTTCGTCGCCTTTTGCCGGGTTGTGGCGACGAAGATCTTATGCGTCGCCGCGATATCGGCAGCAGGCACCGTGATCGTCGTCTTGTTGAGCAGATCGTGCGTGTTCTGGCCGGCGCAGCCTGCCAGCGCGAGCGCGAACGCAACGACGAGAAAGATCTTCGAAGGCACGGTCACGCGGGCTCCCGCAAAGGCGACGTCGAGCCGGAGACGTCTTGGCCTATTCGATAGAGGCAGAGGCCGGCACGGTCCAGTTCAAACTGTTCCGATGGTGCGGCATGGTCAACAATCACTGCCGCGCAATGCAGCTATTGTCCGACCGAGGCGATGCGGTCGGTCACCTCGCGGTCGCTGGCAAACCCGTCATCCTCGCGCAGCTTCTGGCCGATCAACTGCACCAATTCCGGGTTGTCGGCGAATTTGGTGTGATTGAAGCGGTCGACGCCCTTGACGCTGGAGAGATCGACGACCGACACGCCATAGCTGGCGAGGTCGGCGGCGTCCTTGTAGTCGCCGACCCGGGGCCGTGCGCCGGCGATCAGGCCGGACAGCCTGAGCGCCCGGTCATCGTCGGAGAGCAGCAGGATGAACGGCTTGTCCGGCTTGCCGTAGCGGCGCATTTGGCTCTTGAACACGTCGACGTCGATGTCGGGCGAGGCCAGCACGACGTCGCCGAGCTTGCCGCCGAGATCGCGGTCGCCGGTGATGGCGAGCTGGCGCAGCGCCTCCATGGTGACCCAGGTCCCCAGCGAATGGGCGACGATGTCGATGCGCCGCGCGCCGGTCTGCGCCAGCATTCTCAGCGTCACTTCCAGCTGGTCGCGGGCAACGCTGGCGCTTTCCTTGTCGTAGACATAGTCGGTGGTCTTGGCGCCCGACGCCCAGGAAAACAGCACCGGCGTGCCGGGATAGCCGGAATCATGGGTGATCTGGGTGACGCGATAGACCGCGGCGTCGAAGCCGGTGTTGTAGCCGTGGACGAAGACCATGAC
The DNA here is from genome assembly GCF_040318975.1 of Mesorhizobium sp. M0983. Classification (NCBI taxonomy): domain Bacteria; kingdom Pseudomonadati; phylum Pseudomonadota; class Alphaproteobacteria; order Hyphomicrobiales; family Phyllobacteriaceae; genus Mesorhizobium; species Mesorhizobium sp. M0983. The sequence continues at coordinate 74,272 of NZ_JAMYNH010000004.1, forward strand.
GCGGCCGCCGCGCGCCGCGATGTCGGCGCTGAGCGCACTGGAGAATTTCGGCTGGGTGTCGTAGCCGACGACCTCGGAAGCCATGAAGTATTTGGCCGGATCGTCCGACTTGCCGCGCGAGCGCCGCTCGATCTGGCCTGTCTTGTGGATGCCGGGGACGGTGACGTTGACGCGGGCATAGTTCAGCGTCGCCGAGCGCTCGCCGTCGAAGACCTTGTTGGGATCGTCGGAGCGCTTGCGCGTGGTGGCGATGAAGATCGAGTGGTTGCCGGCGATTTCCGTCACCGGCACCGCCATCATGGCGCTGCCGAGCAGTTCCTCGGTTTGGCGGCCGCCGCAGCCGGCGAGCAGCGCGGCAAGGACAATGATGCAAATCGTCTTCAAGGGCACTTAAGCAATTCCACTCCGGCCTAACCAAAGGCCCATCCACCTCCGCCGCATCTCCCGGACAGCCGAAGTGCGGCGGAAGTAAGTCGCAGGCGCCGAAATGCGCTCAGCGCCGCTCGACTGCCATCGCACTGTTGCGCGAAAGCCAGAACGGCGGCAGGAAGGCCGGAATGTTGGAAAAGGGCAGCACTTCCGGCTTCAGCCTTATGCCGAGCACGTCGGTCATGAAGGCGCGGCGCGCCTCGATGCGGTGCCAGGCTTCGGGATAGCGCGCGGCGATCTCTTCGCGCAGCGCCTCGTCAGCCAGCGCGATGCCGTCCTCGATGTTGGTGGTGAAATAATCGGTGCCGGTCGCCGGGATGATGTCGACCTGCAAGGCCATGCCCGACTTCAATCTGATGTCGGAGCCGGAAAATACCGGCGAATGCATCCATTCGTCGATATGGATGAGATGGCCGGGATTGAGGGACACGCCAAAGAACGGAGCGCCGATGCGGTCGTGCACCGCTTGCCACAACGCGCCGCCGGGAACGCCGATGCCGACCGTCTCGTACCAGTCGACGACGGCACAGAAATAGGGCGCGACCAGCTTCTCGACATAGTCCTGGATGCCCCTTGGAAGCTCGGCCGCGTCCTCGACCAGAAAACCGGCGCGGGCGTTGAGCGAGCCCTGGATGCCGTAGGCCATGGTGATGGGGTCGCCGCGCTCGATGACGTCAAGACGCGGGCTCGGCAGGCCATAGGCCGCACGCCTGCCGGCCGACAGCATCGGATGACAGCATTGCGGCAGGCCGTTGATGCCCATCAGCCGCGCCGCCTGCAATTCGGTCATGCCGGGTTCGATGCCTTGCAGGACATTGCGCAGGCCTTGCGAGGAATAGGTCGCGGCGAATTCGAATGCGGCCAGCTGGTCGGCCTCGTTGATGGCGCGCAGGCCGTCGGCAGGGTTCATCAAAAGGTTCGCCGCGTTGACGATCACGCCCCCCGTTACGGCATTCTTGTCGCCGGCAAGGCTGCGCAAGGTGTCGGCGATGAAGGACGGCAGGTCGAGCGTCGTTTCGCCAAAACCGGCATCGCCGGGGCCGAACGGCTTCCAGCCGATGGCGCCGATGCGCTGGCCGGCCTTCAGGCCGCAATCGACGAGGATGTCGGCCAGCGCTTGCGAGCGGTCGCGCGGCTGCGCCGGCAGCGAAAACGTCTGGTAGAGCACGCGCTCGTACGGCCCGTCGCAGATTTCGGCATAGCCCCAGCCCTCATTGCCGACCAGCAGTTTCGGCGACTTGCCGGGAACGATGACCAGCAGCGTCTCCTCGAAGCGCGGATCGTAGCCGCAGAGATAGGCGACATTGGCCGCATGTTCGCGGTCGCCATAGACGACCAATGCATCGAACCCGCCGCGCGCGACCAGTGCCGCGATGCGGGCCTCATAGGTGGCGCGCGTAACCAGCGGCATCACCGTCGGCTCGCCGAACTCCGGCAGCGACACGGTTTTCCGGGCCACCGATGCGACAGGCATGAACAGACGCTCCTAACGGCCAACGAGGTTTTGGGAACACCCTTTCGGGTGGCCGGACAATGGCTTCGCGAGGCCGGATATGCAATAGCGGGACCGAATTCGGCTAGCCTGTGGGGTGCTCTTGCCATGACCAGTTTCTCCTCTCGCGTCGCTGCCGCCGCTGCCGCGATCCGCGAGATCTTTCCGGAAACGCCGCTGCAGGAAAACGACTACCTGTCGAAGAAGACCGGCGCGCGGGTGCTGCTGAAGCGCGAGGACCTGACGCCGGTGCGCTCCTACAAGATCCGCGGCGCCTTCAACTTCTTCCGCAAGTCGCTCGCCGCCGGCAACAATGCCGAGCTGTTTGTCTGCGCTTCGGCCGGCAATCATGCGCAGGGCTTTGCCTTCGTCTGCCGTCATTTCGGCAAAAAGGGCGTCGTCTTCATGCCGGTGACGACGCCGCAGCAGAAGATCGACAAGACGCGGCTGTTCGGCGGCGAATTCGTCGAGATCAGGCTGGTCGGCGATTTCTTCGACGACTGCTATCGCGCCGCACTCGAATTCACCGAAACTGCCAGCGCACACATGGTGCCGCCTTTCGACCACAAGGACATCATCGAAGGGCAAGCGACCGTCGCCTATGAGATATCAGGCCAGATGCCCGGCGCACGCATGGCTGATATCGTCATGCTGCCGGTCGGCGGCGGTGGCCTGGCCGCCGGCGTCACCCATTATTTCGCCGACCAGCAGCGTGAAACACGCTTCGTCTTTTGCGAGCCGGCAGGCGCCCCGAGCCTGAGCGAGAGCCTCGCCGCCGGAAAGCGGGTAAAGCTCGCCAAGGTCGACAATTTCGTCGACGGCGCGGCGGTGGCCGAGATCGGCCGCGAGCCGCTGCGCCACCTCAGGGAGTTTGCCGCCGACGCAGTGCGGCTGATTCCGGAAAATCGGCTCTGCGCGACCATGATCGAAATGCTCAATGTCGAAGGCGTCGTGCTGGAGCCGGCCGGCGCGCTGGCGATCGATGCGCTCAAGGACTTTTCCAGGAAGGAAATCAGGGGCAAGACCATTGTCGCCGTGGTGTCCGGCGGCAATTTCGATTTCGAGCGGCTGCCGGATGTGAAGGAACGGGCGCTGCGCTTCGAGGGCTTGAAGAAATACTTCATCATCCGTTTTCCGCAGCGGCCCGGCGCGTTGCGCGATTTCCTCGAATTGCTTGGCCCCGACGACGACATCGCCCGCTTCGAATATCTGAAGAAATCGGCGCGCAATTTCGGTTCGGTGCTGATCGGCATCGAAACCAAGGACCGCCGCAATTTCGACCTGCTCAAGGCGAATTTCGACGCCGAGAGCGTCCACTACCAGGACATTACCGACAACGAGACGCTCGCCGGGTTCATCATATGAGCGGCAACGATCTTCCGAGCACTCAGGGAAAGGTTTTTGTCGCGCTGTTTTCCGGCATCAACGTCGGCGGCAACCGCATCGTCAAAAGGGCGGAGCTCAGGTCATTCTTGGAGCAGCTCCGCTTCTCCGATATCGCCACCTATGTGCAGAGCGGCAACGCCGTGTTCCGGTCGCCAGATGGCGATACAGCGATGCTGACCAGGCGGCTGGAAGCGGAATTCGAGAAGAGATGGAGATTCCACTCGCGCATCATGGTGCGCGATCTCGGCTGGCTCGAGCGGCTGGCGGCGGACAATCCCTATCCGGAAGTGGCTGGCGAGCCGACCAAGCTGCACGCCTATGCGCTGGAGCGCCAGCCGACCGCCGAAGAGGTCGCCCGGCTGGCGGAAAAATGCACCGGGCCCGAACGCTTCGAGATCAAGGGCGACGTGCTCTACCTGCATGCGCCCGACGGGCTCGGCAAATCTGTGTTTGCCAATCTCATCCCGCGCGTTCTGAAGGTGCCCGGCACGGCGCGCAACTGGCGCACCGTGCTGATGCTGCTGGAGATGGCCAAGGTCGGCGGCTGATAGGTCGTCTACGCGGCCGGAGCGCGTTTCCAGTCGAATGCCAGCTCCTCACGGAAGGCGAAGCGCTTGATGTGCTCGGCGACGACCGTTTCCAGGCGCTCCAGCGAGCCGGCCTCATCGGTCGTCACCGCAATGTGCAGCACCGCCGGGTCGGCATCGAGAACCGTGCGGCCGAGCGTCAGATCAATGCTGCCGTGGTTCGGGTCGAATTCGACGGGAAACTTGTGCGCCCAATGCTTGCACAGCTGCTGCAAATAGCGGCTGGCATGTTCGGTGGCGACGTCGACATGGCTGGTCGGCATGGATGAATTCTCCTGGAGCCCATTGTGGACTTGGCGAGCGCCTGTTGCATGATGTTGCGCCAGCCTTCGCTGACAGGCGCCACGCCGGTTAGATAGGCGCCTGCCGCGAAAACCAAAGGCCGCGGGACGTACCCGCCCGACGACGTCCGCTCAAGATGGCGTGATCGGCTACCAGCTCCCGGTGTTCTGCATCGAGGCCCAGGGTTCGGCCTTGGGCTTGGCCGCGCCTTTCTGCAACAGCTCGATCGAGATGCCGTCCGGCGATTTGACGAACGCCATATTGCCGTCGCGCGGCGGCCGGTTGATGGGGACGCCATTGTCCATCAGCCGCTGGCAGGTGGCGTAGATGTCGTCGACCTCATAGGCGAGATGACCAAAATTGCGGCCGCCCTTGTAGTCTTCCGGGTCCCAATTGTAGGTCAGCTCGACCAGCGGCGCTTTCTCGCTGATGCCGCTTTGCTCGTCTTGGGGCGCGGCGAGGAAGATCAGCGTGTAGCGGCCCTGCTCGTTTTCGTGGCGGCGCACTTCCTTCAGGCCAAGCTTGTTGCAGTAGAAATCGAGCGAAGCATCGATGTCGGCGACGCGGACCATGGTGTGCAGATAGCGCATGGATTTCCTCCGTATGTTGCGTTGCGGCGCAACATAAGGGCGGCCCGGCCAAAGGGCAATTGGCCACGCTTGCCGGCGCCGGCAAACGACAAATCCGCTATTCCTGTACGGAACCGTGAAAAAAGGCACGTCAGGTCTTGCACACACCGGAAGCCGCGGTGTTAATCTGGCGTCAAGAATCAGTTGCGGTGTTTCTTGAAAAAAGGGGGCGTTCTTATGGGGGAAAAGGCCTCTTTCATGGGGCGGGACGGGGCCGGTAACGATGCGTTGAAGCGGGATGAGAGCGCCGATACGGCCGATCTCGTCGAAATCGCCGGCGCCATCAAATGGTTCGACGTGGCCAAGGGCTACGGTTTCATCCTTCCCGATGATGGTTCTTCGGGCGACATCCTCCTCCATGTGACGTGCCTTCGAAAGGACGGTTTTCAGACCGCCCTGGAAGGCGCCCGTGTCGTCTGCCTGGTCAAGCAGGGCGAGCGCGGGCTGCAGGCTTTCCGCGTGCTCTCGATGGATGTCACCACAGCGGTGCATCCGGCAGAGCTGCAGGAGCAGCGCACCCATGTCGCAGTGACGCCGGAAAGCGGTCTCGAACGGGCGCTGGTGAAATGGTTCAATCGCACCAAGGGGTTCGGCTTTCTGACCCGGGGCGAGGGCACCGAGGACATTTTCGTCCACATGGAGACGCTGCGCCGCTACGGCATCACCGAACTCCGTCCGGGCCAGGTGGTGCTGGTCCGCTTCGGACGCGGCGACAAAGGCCTTATGGCTGCCGAAATTCACCCCGATATGGGTACCTTGCCGGTCTCGCATTAGTTCCGGCCGAGGATTTCATATGGCTCACAGGAACCGGCTGACGGCGGGCGCGCTCTACGCCGGGATTTTCCTCATCGTCGCCACAAGCGCCTTCTTCTATTTTCAGCAACCGAGTTCGGCCGACGGCAAGGCGATGATCCTTCCGGTCGACCCGGCGCCGCTGGTCGCGGTGACGAAGGCCGGCGAGCGTTCTTTTTCCGTCGAAATCGCCGACACGCCCGCCGAGCGCGAGGCCGGCCTGATGTTCCGCCGCCACATGGCCGACAATCACGGCATGCTGTTCGTCTTCGGTGCGCCGCAGGATGTGAGTTTCTGGATGAAGAACACGCCGCTGCGGCTCGACCTGATCTTCGTCGGCCAGGACGGCCGGATCCGGGCGATCAAGCAAGGCGAGCCGCAGTCGGAGGCGATCATCTCGCCGGACGAACCGGTGCGCTTCGTGCTCGAGCTCAAGGCAGGAACCGCCGCCAAAAAGGGCATCAAGGACGGCGACCTGCTGCGCCATCCGGCCATCGGCACGGCGCCGGGGCCGGCCATGCCGCCGCCCGACAAGGGCGATGCGCCGAATGTCGATTCCGACTGAACAGGCAGGATCTTCGGCCGATGCAGTTCTTCTCCCATGACGGTTTCGACCTTGCTTTCCTTGACCGCCAGCCGGCATCGGGGCAGGGCGATCCCGTGCTGATGATCCACGGCTTTGCCTCGAGCCATTACGTCAACTGGGTGTCGCCCGGCTGGTTCAAGACGCTGAACGATGCCGGCTACCGTGCGATTGCCTTCGACAATCGCGGCCATGGCTCGTCGTCGAAAAGCTATGACGAAGCAGACTACACGCCGGCAAAAATGGCGTCCGACGCGGCAGTGCTTTTGAACCATCTTGGCATCGAACGCGCCCATGTCATGGGTTATTCGATGGGCGCGCGCATATCGGCCTTCCTGGCGCTCTCCGAGCCGGACAAGGTGGCGACGCTGGTCTTCGGCGGTCTCGGCATCGGCATGGTCGACGGCGTCGGCGACTGGGATCCGATAGCCGACGCCCTCTTGGCCGAGGATCCCGCAGGCACCAGCGACCCGCGCGGCCGCTCGTTCCGCGCCTTCGCCGACCAGACCCGCAGCGATCGCCGGGCGCTCGCCGCCTGCATCGCCACCTCACGCGAATTGCTGAGCGAGGCCGACATTGCCCGCATTGCCCAGCCGACCTTGATTGCGGTGGGAACCAAGGACGACATCGGCGGCTCGCCGGATGAACTCGCTGCCTTGATGCCGAACGCCAGGGCATTTCATATCGAAGGCCGCGACCACATGCTGGCGGTCGGCGACAAATCCTTCAAGCAGCGTGTGCTGGAGTTTTATGCAGAGCATCCACTTTGATGGATGGCTCCCAAAAGCGGCCATCGGGCCTGAAGCTGGGTTCTTAGCGGTTTTGCAACGATACAGCAGTAAATAAGCGCGACGTGTGGATCGGTTCAAACCCGCCACGCGCTGAACGAGGGCAGGGGGGTACGATGGCACAATGGGGAAGAAGCGACGCCGCTTTGCCGGGCGTCGTTGCGAAAAGCAGGTTCGGCGAATGGTCCGTTGTTCTAGCGCTGGCCGCATTGGCGACAGGGGCGATTGCGATCACCGCGTTGATAGCAATGCCGAGCGACGCCTCCCCAGTGCTCCAGAACAGTGCGACGGGCTTCTTCGCTGCGGTATTTTTTCTGGCCGGCCCTTTGGCACATCTTATCGGCGTGGTCTTCGGCTTGATGGCCGTGGGTCGCCCAGACGACAATCGTGTGCTCGGCCTGGCCGGCATCGTCGTCAATGGCGCGTCGCTTGCGGCCGGGGTGTTCATGCTGTGGGCAATGGCATCGACTTTTGGCGCATTCACCTGATCTCGGCAAACCTCCGGCAGGCAAGCGACCGACGCGACCCCTCAGCTTCAAATCTGCGCGAGTTGCCATGGTCGATCTTCTCGTCACCTATCTGGAGATGACCGGGCCGCCGTTCGGCGGCGGCTTTGCCGCTCCCGAACCGGGCGCGGCGGTGGTGCGCGAAACGCTTGGCGTCGCTGATTACATCAGCCTGTACCGCGCTGTTGGCGAGCCTGTACAATGGGATCAGCGGCTGCGCATGCCCTTGGGCGACCTCGAGCGCCTTCTCGCCAGTCCATCGACGCATATCTATGTCGATGGCGAAGCAGCCGGCCTGTGCGAATTCACGGGCGTCGGCCAGCCGGTTGTCGAATTGGCCCATTTCGGGGTCGTTCCGGCTCTTCAGGGCCGCAAGCTTGGGCCATACCTGCTCGACCGGGCGCTGCGCGCCGTCTGGTCGCATGAACCTGAAAGGGTCTGGCTGCACACCGACACTCACGATCATCCGGGCGCGCGATCTGTCTACGGGCGAGCCGGTTTCAAGGCCTATGCGCAGCGCATGGAGACGTTTCCGTTTAGGATTTGTCTGGGCTGAGGTTATCGCCAAGCGCCCTGAGCGAGCGCGCCATGTTTTGCCGGGCCTGGGTTTCGAAGCGCCGGCGGAATTCCTCGCTATGGAAGATATGCGGACGCGCGAGGAAGCCCTTTAGGACAGCGGCACGGCCGGCCCGCCACATCGGCTCATCGACCCACTGATATTCGCGGCGAACCGCCTGTTCGTAAGCGTCGAACACGTCAGGCGCAGCACCCAGGATCGCCAGGTCCATGTCGAGGAACAGCGCCGCGTCACGAACGGAATGCTGGTCGCCAAGGGACGGCAATTCGTGGCCGGCGGTGGCAGTGATCATCGCCGCGATGCGACGGATGCGTTGTGCATCGGCGCGGCCGGCGAGCTTTGTCTCGGCAAGTGCGGCACTCCTCGCCTCATTGTCCTTGGCGCGGCCGTCGTAGATCGCGTCGTGGAACCAGATCGCCGCTTCGACTGCTTCAGGATCATGCAGCAATGCCTTGTAATCGTTGGCTAGCGCCAGCATCGCCTCGATGTGGCCAAGGTCGTGGTAGTGGCGATCCGCGGCGTCATACAGCGCGGAAAGCTCGCGCTTCAGGGTCTCGTCCATCAAGGTTGCGTTTTCCATGGCTGCTTGAAATTCCGCCAACCAAATCCATTTGACGAAGCACTAAGGAAAATTGAGTTCACCCGTGCTATGATCTGGCTTATAGGTGCGGCCGGAGAATAGGCAAGCCGCCAAGCCGAGACATTGGATGGCCTGAGACATTGGATGGCCGGAGACATCAGATGAACAGCGTTACGATTTCCCGTCCCACCAGGGTGCAGCCGGTAGATCCGATCTGGCGTTCGATCCGCGATGAAGCAATGGAAGCGGTCAACCGCGATCCGCTGCTGGCGGCGTTCCTCTATTCGACCATCCTCAATCAGGAAAACCTGGAAGAAGCGGTTATCCACCGGTTGGCCGAGCGCCTCGCTCACCAGGACATCGGCTCCGACCTCATCCGCCAGACATTCAAGGCGATGGCGGCCGACGACAAGGACTGGTCGACGACGGTGCGCGTCGACATCCAGGCCTATTACGACCGCGATCCGGCCTGCGACCGCTTCATCATGCCGGTGCTCTACTTCAAGGGTTTTCATGCCATCCAGACGCACCGGCTGGCGCATTGGCTGTGGAACCAGGGCCGCCAGGATTTCGCGCTGTATTTGCAGAGCCGATCGTCCTCGGTGTTCCAGACCGACATCAATCCGGCCGCCCGCATCGGCAAGGGCATCTTCCTCGACCACGCCACCGGCCTCGTCGTCGGCCAGACGGCGGTGATCGAGGACGACGTGTCGATCCTGCACGGCGTCACGCTGGGCGGCACCGGCAAGGCCGGCGGCGACCGTCATCCCAAGATCCGCTATGGCGTGCTGATTGGCGCCGGCGCCAAGATCCTCGGCAACATCGAGATCGGCCATTGCTCCAAGATCGCGGCCGGCTCGGTGGTGCTGTCGCCGGTGCCGCACAACAAGACGGTTGCCGGCGTGCCGGCCCGCGTCGTCGGCGAGACCGGCTGCGACCAGCCTTCGCGGCAGATGGACCAGCTGTTGCCGTCGCAGACGATGGACCACGTCGTCAGCTTCGACATCTGAGCGCTCGAGCAGGGGGCTGAATTCCTGCCCTCTATGCCGGCTTGCCTTTACATGGCCATTGTCGACGTGCCAGAAGCGCGCTCACCAATGCATGTCGCCCAATAGTGCCCAGCTGTTTTGGGATAGCGACATGCATGAAGCAAGATTTAAAGCGCGTCGCATCGATCTCTTCAGACGCGACGCACTTGAGCAAGCGACGATCGGAGAAGACTGTTGAAGCCGGACGAAATCAGAAAGCTGGACGCCTATTTCAAACGCACCTTCCAGAACCCCAAACTCGAAGTGAAGGCGCGGCCGCGCAAGGAAGATTCGGCCGAGGTCTATGTCGGCGACGAGTTCCTCGGCATCGTCTTCAAGGACGAGGACGACGGCGACTATAATTTCTCGATGGCGATCCTCGATATCGATCTGGCCTGAGCCGGGAATTTGGTGCTGGCCGGACCTGCTTGTTGCAGGCGGGACCGCCTGATGGCGGAGCGCAAACCTCGGAGACTGGCTGGAGCATCCCTCCCTTCGTCATCCCAGGGCGGAGCAAGGAGCGAAGCGACGCGGCGCAGACCCTGGGAGCCATGCCGTTACCTCGCGGCAGTGCTCCGCTCTGACCAGAATCGAATGCTTCTTGGCACCGGCTGGGCGTCCTCTACCAACCAGTCCCGCGAAAAAGTTCGAACCACTCTGGATTGGTCTTCTCGATCAGCTCGATCTTCCACCGGCGTGGCCAGCGCTTCAGCGACTTCTCGCGCTGGATGGCGTCGCGAATGTCGAAATGGTCCTCGTACCAGACCAGACGCTGTACGCCGTAGCGGCTGGTGCAGCGCGAGCCTTCGCCAGATTTGTGCTCCGGCATGCGGCGGCCGAGGTCGTTGGTGACACCGATGTAGATCGTGCCGCGCTTCTGGCTTGCAGTCATGTAGGCATAGCCCGTCATGGCTGAAGGGTAGTAGGCATTGTTGCGGATGCAAGCACCGTTCTGAGCCGCTGCATTCTTCGACTGGCGTAACGGCATGGATCCTAGGGTCTCCGCGACGTCGCTTCGCTCCTGCTCCGCCCTAGGATGACGAAGGCGTGGTGGGCCTACAGCCAATCGCAAACCCTGGAGATTGGTAGCCCGATTGGCGGGGCTCCAGCCCACAGCCCTTCAGGGTCGGTCGAAGGATCAAGCCCTACCGCCCTGTCTTCAGCACGCGCGCTGCCTCGCCAGAAATCGCCGCGTCGAGCGCCTGCCAGTCGCCCAGGAATTCCCGGGGGAAGCGGTAGGTAAGGCTGAGATTGTCGCCGACCAGGATGTCGCGTTCGCAGGGCGCCAGCGATTCGTCCGCGCTCGGGCCGCTCAGGCAGCGGGCAACGAACGGATCCTTGCCGGGGCGGTTTGCGACCGCCAGCACTTCGTTGAGATAGCCTGATTTTTCGCTGAAAGCGTAAAGTGTGGTGCCGCCAGGGCCGGGCGTACCCGGCTTGGCGATCAGCGCGCTGTAGATCGGCGCAAAGCGGCCGCTCATGTCGCGCGACATCATCTGCGGCTCGAACGACAGGAAAATGATGTCCTTGCTGGGTCCGGTGTGGTTGAAGTCGTTGCGGGCAACCTCGCTGTAGCCGTCCAGCTCGGGATAGCGCAAATAGAGGTCGAGCCGCGAGGCGATGCCGTCGCGCCGGGCCTGGGCAAAGCGAATGACATTGGCCGGCACGGCGATGATGTTGTTGCCGATGACGACCTTGTGGACCGTGGTGTCGTCGGTGTACCCGGCCATGGCGATCGAGCGGCCGAACCATTTGCCGCCAAGGCTGATCGCCACCGAAAGCAGCGCCAGCGTCGCGAACGCATAAAACACCCGCTTCATCAGCGTCGAATCGACGACGCTGAGTTGCGGGCCCTCTGTGGCGGCTGCCTGCTTCATCGCGATCCTCGTTGCCGTCCCATCGGTGTGCCTGAACGGCACACTCGGCGCGGCACGGCTCTTGCTACGCAGCTTTGCAGGCGACTGTGCGATTTCATGGTAAACGGAGGGTAAAGATGATCCCGGTCGAACAAATCATATTCAGTTTTATGGCTGGGCTGACGGCTTGCGGCCTGGCCGGATCGGCGATGGAACTGGTCGCCGGCCGCAAGCTTGCCTTCGTCCAGCCCTATGTATCGTCGAAGCACATGCTGCGCTCGCTCGCCGCGACGGCTTGCGCCGGGCCGCTGATGTTCGTCAACGAGGCGCTGGACGCCTGGCGCGAGCGTCGCATCTCGGTGCTGGGGCTGATCTCCTGCGGCTGTACGGCGACCGTCTGGGCGCTGGCGCTGGGCATGGTGGTGATCGCCATTGCGTCGTGGGCGGCTTCGCTTCTAGGGTCTGGCACCTTGTCGGTGTGAGACAATCTGGAGACAGCGATGCCGATCTACGCGATTGACGGAAAAGCGCCCACCTTCGAGGACGCCGACAGCAACTGGATCGCGCCCGACGCCACGCTGATCGGCAATATCAGGATCGGCCGCAACGCCGGCTTCTGGTTCGGCGCCGGCGCCCGGGGCCACGACGAGCCGATCGTCATCGGCGCCGACACCAACGTGCAGGAGCATACCATCATGCACACCGACGCCGGCTTTCCGCTAACCGTCGGCCAAGGCTGCACGATCGGCCACCGTGCCTTGCTGCATGGCTGCACGATCGGCGACAACAGCCTGATCGGCATGGGCGCCATCGTGCTGAACGGCGCGAAGATCGGTAACAACTCGCTGGTCGGGGCTGGTGCACTGGTCACCGAAGGCAAGCAATTCCCCGACAATTCGCTGATCGTCGGCTCGCCCGCGCGCGTCGTCAGGACGCTCGACGAGACAGCAATCGCGAGGCTACGCGCCTCGGCCGCGCATTATGTCGCCAATGGGAGGCGGTTCAGGGCGGGGCTGAAGAAGGTCTAGCGCCAGGCAGTGAAGGCCGCCTATCGCAAGCCCAGAAATGGTGGAGCCGGCCCGGGGACGGGGCCGGCTCCTAAACCCGGTCGTTGGGGACGGGGAGGGTGGGGACTCGACCGGGTTTTCCGTCGCGTCCTCAGCGGACGCTGGCGACCGCGTCGGAGCGGCCGTCGTTGATCGTTACCCAGGCGCCGGAATTGCGGTCGGACTGGCGCTTCAGGTAGGTGTAACTGGTCTTGGTCCAGGACAGCACCTTGGGCTGGAGATTGTCGAGGATGAACTCTCCAAGGCTGGTGCGCACGGTCAGCACCGCATGGCCGTCGCCGTTGCGCTGGCGCACCACCGTCATCAGCAGATCGCCGGCCGGCACGCCCATGCTCATCAGTTCGCGGCGCTTTTCCAGCGCATAGTCCTCGCAGTCGCCGAAGCCTTTGGGAAACGACCAGACTTCTTCCTTGCCCCACATTTCCATGTCGGTGCGCGGCGCCACTTTGCTGTTGACCGAATTGTTGATCTTGACGATCGTTGCCCACAGCTTGCGGGTGAGCTCGACCGGTGCCCGGTTCGGCGTCCTCTGATTGCATTCCTGCGGAAGCTGCTGGCACAATTCGTAGTGACCGACCGGCTGCGTGGTGCGACCGCCGGTGTGCATGAAGGCCGGCTCCGCCGCGTTTGCAGTCCCCCAGCCGAAAAGCTGCATCGCTATTGCCGCCAGCAACAGCTTGCCCCTCGTCTTTTTCATTATTCAGTCTCCCCGTTTGAGGAGACAATGACACGGCTGGATTTATTTGACGCAAAAGCGCGAAGTAGACATTAAGTAAAACGCCAGTAGAATAAACATAAAATTGGATGCAATTGAGTATAGAATTATTTAAGGATTCTAGCCGGGTGCATTCCCATGCTTCGTCGCACCGTTCGAACAGCTAGGATGGCGATCCTTCGCGATGGTGCTAAAACTTTCGCGTCAGCCGCGCGGCGAGCTGAATTCGGTGTCGAGCGTTTCCGGCCGCTGGATGACGGCGAACTCGATGGCGACGCCATCTTCGAAATGGCGCACCACCTGGCCGCGCATGGTGCCCAGCGTTACCTGGACGCCGATGGCCGGCTTGACGTCGATCTCGATCGCGGCGCCCGACAGCGACAGATCGATGATGCGGCACTGGTACTGCCGTCCGTCAGCAAGTTGCAGCACGCTCGTCGGGTTGCGCGGTGCCACGCGTTCATGGCGGCGGTCTTCCGGCAGGTCGAGCTCGTGCTTGTTGGCAAGCCAGGTCAGTTGCGCGGCGAGCTTGTCCCTCTTGCGGTCCGACGCGATGACGGTCATCGCAAAGCCATCCTGCAAAGTGCGGGTGATGACGCCCTCGATTCGGCCGATGTGATCGATATAGGCAATGACCTTTTCACCCGGCAGGCCGGCACGCTCGGTGCGCAGTGAAACGTTGCCGGGCGACATGTCGACCACCTGGCAGGGATGTTCGGTGCGGTCTTCCAGCATGAAGCGTCCGTAAATCTTCACGCGGACGCGCTGAAAGTTACGCCTTTCAGCTTGGGACGGCGCATGGTCGACCGCCGCTGACCTCATGACTGCCATACCCCTTCGGCATTCCGCGCATGGATGCGGGGAATTTCAGCGGAAAACTACAACAAAGCAGGTTAACAAAGGGGAAAGCCCGGCGCTGTTGCTTTAAGCTTTGGGCATCATTCCTCGCGTCCGCCGTCGAAGACGACCAGGTGACGGATGCGGCGGGCCTGGCCGAGCGCCGAAATCGTCTCGGGCGGGTCGAATTCCGATGGGGCGAGCGAGGGAACCTCTATCGCCGGCCGGTTCTTCAGGAACATCGGCTCCTTGTCGGGATCGACGACACGGATCGAATCGATCAACGCGTCGAGAACCGGGTCGGCACCCAGCCAGAAGGGCTTTTCAACGGCGCTTATCACACCGAGGCAACGCGGACTCTCGACACCGCCGTCGAGCGGCAGTGCGAGCAGCTCGAACCTGTTGGAACGGCCGTTGCGGCTGAAACCCTCATAGGTGATGAGCACCACCGATTTCAGGTCGAAGACGCCATCGGTCAGCTTCGAAATCAGCCGCTGGTCCTTCTCGCGCCACAGCGAAGGGAATGAAAACCCCTTGAGTTCGCGGCCATAGGCCGCGCAGAGCCTGGTGCCGGCGAGCCGGAACACTGCTTCGCCGCGCGTGTCCTTTTCCAGGATGAACGTGTCGGCCAGCAGCGACTTGATGTCGGCCGGTTCGACTTCCGAGCGTTTCGGGGCAGGGCGTCCGTCACGCAATCGGTTCCAATAATGGAACAGCGTGATCGATCCGGTCTGGTTCATGCTAATGCTGCTCCGCGCATTCTGTCTTCTGATGTCCCATCGGTGAACAGAAGGGCGCCCTCCGAAGACCTACATGCGTTGCGGAGCAGGATGCGTGCCAGCATCGTTAATACTTGTTCACGGGTCGGGGCGGTTAAGGTTAACAACTGGTTTACGTTGCGCGCTGGCCAGGCCTGTGGCACACCAAAACCACTCCAGAAGCGGTCGTTTTGCGACGATCGGCAGCACTTCAGTCAAGAGTTCAGGGGGAGCAAGGGGGCTCGACCAGCCGTTCAAGGGAAACCTTGGACGGCTTCCTTTTTTGATTCGGAGCTGCTGATTCGCCGTTTGTGATTCGGTTGGCCGTGATCTACATGCTCGCGAAGTCCAATCCAGCGACTGAGTGCAAGCCATATGAGCGACCCAGAAAGCCCACCGGAGATCGAGCAGGGCGAGAGTGGGCCTGCCGCCCGCGAACCGGAGCAACGCCGTGAACCGGTGTTCAACCTGCCGCCCGTGGTGCTGGCGGTGATCGGCATCTGCGTCGCCGTCCATCTGATCCGGGTCTATTGGCTGACCGACGACCAGGACTTCGAACTGCTTGTCCGGGCAGCCTTTGTGCCGATCCGCTATTCCGGCCGCTTCGACCTGGATTTCTTCGCGTTTTCAAGCCCTTTTACCTATGCCTTTCTGCATGGCGGTTTTGCCCATCTTGCCATCAACATGGTGTGGCTCGCGGCCTTCGGCTCACCGCTGGCCAACCGCTTCGGCGCGTTGCGCTTCAGCCTGTTCTTCGCCGCGACCGGACTGGCGGCGGTGGCGCTGTTCTGGGCCATGCATCCGCTTGGCGAAGCGCCGCTGGTCGGCGCCTCCGGCGCGATTTCCGGCATGATGGGTGCGGCGGCGCGCTATGGCTTCCGCATCGACCGCTCGTCGGGCAAGGCCGCCTTCGCCGGCCAGCCTTTGCCGATGGCGGCGGTGCTGCGCTCGCGCGGCGTCGTCACCTTTCTCGCCATGTGGATGGTGATCAACCTGGCGACCGGCCTCTTCGGCCTGGCGCCCGGCATTGACGGCCAGATCGCCTGGGAAGCCCATATTGGCGGCTTTCTTGCCGGCTTCTTCGGCCTGCGGTTCTTCGATCGGCGAGAGCAGGCGCTGCAACAGGCGGACGAGCCGGACACCTGAGACCTCCGCACTTGAAATGAAACCGATCGCGGCGCACCATGTTCATACTAGGGAAAGCCGGCCAAGGCAGGAGCCGGCAGGAAATGCAGAGGAGGACGTCATGACTGTTAAGGCAATTCTCGAGGCAAAAGGCCACGACGTGGTGACGCTCGGGCCGAACGAAAAGCTCAGCGAAGCCATCCGCATGCTTTCCGAACACAGGATCGGCGCGCTGGTCATCACCAACGGCGATCACAAGATCGTCGGCATTCTTTCCGAGCGCGATGTGGTGCGGGTTCTCGCCAAGGAGGGGGCGGCGGCGCTCGACCTTGCCATCCGCTCGGCGATGACGCCCAAGGTGAAGATCTGCAATGAGAACCACACCGTCAACGAGGTCATGGAGATCATGACCAAGGGCCGCTTCCGCCATCTGCCGGTGGAAAAGAACGGGCTGCTCGACGGCATCGTGTCGATCGGCGACGTGGTCAAGCGGCGCATCGAGGATGTCGAGCGCGAGGCCGAGGAAATCAGGGCCTATATCGCCACGGCATAGGTGAGGGCGGCCGGGTTGCCGGCCATTGAATTTTTTCAAGCTGCTATAGCAGTCCATCGCGGCAGGTGCGGGCCTGTGCCGCGTCGGCGCCCGCGGCTTTGCGCTTGTCTCTCTTGGCGGTTTGCACTAGCGAAGTTGCACATCAAAATATGCGTTCTCGCATATCCGCAATTCCACTATGCAGGCCACTATGACCCTCATCGATACCCGCACGCCCGACGCCAAGCGCCTGGTTCCCGGCGCCACCGGCGACTGGGAGATCATCATCGGCCTCGAGGTCCATGCGCAGGTGACCTCGCAGGCAAAGCTGTTTTCCGGCGCCTCGACCATTTTCGGCGCCGCGCCCAATGCCAATGTCAGCCTGGTCGACGCGGCGATGCCCGGCATGCTGCCGGTCATCAACGAGGAATGCGTCAAGCAGGCGATCCGTACCGGGTTGGGCCTGAAGGCTGAGATCAACCACAAATCGGTCTTCGACAGGAAAAACTATTTCTATCCCGATCTGCCGCAGGGCTACCAGATCTCGCAGTTCAAGCAGCCGATCGTCGGCGAGGGCAAGGTGATCGTCTCGGTCGGCCCGCACCGGCAGGGCGAATTCGAGGACATCGAGGTCGGCATCGAGCGTCTGCACCTGGAGCAGGATGCGGGCAAGTCGATGCACGACCAGCATGCGACAATGTCCTATGTCGATCTCAACCGCTCCGGCGTGGCGCTGATGGAGATCGTCTCCAAGCCGGATATGCGCTCCGCCGATGAAGCCAAAGCGTATGTCACCAAGCTGCGCACCATCGTGCGCTATCTCGGCACCTGCGACGGCAATATGGACGAAGGCTCGTTGCGAGCCGACGTCAACGTCTCGGTGCGCCGGCCCGGCGGCGAATTCGGCACGCGCTGCGAGATCAAGAACGTCAACTCGATCCGCTTCATCGGCCAGGCCATCGACTATGAGGCGCGCCGCCAGATTGCCATCCTCGAGGACGGCGGCAGGATCGAGCAGGAAACGCGGCTGTTCGACCCCAACAAGGGTGAGACGCGCTCGATGCGCTCCAAGGAAGAAGCGCATGACTACCGCTATTTCCCGGATCCCGATCTTCTGCCGCTGGAATTCGACCAGGCCTATGTCGACGAGTTGGCAAAGGACCTGCCGGAACTTCCCGACGCCAAGAAGGCTCGGCTGATCGCTTCGCTTGGCCTGTCGACCTACGATGCCTCGATCCTGGTATCGGAAAAGGCGGTCGCCGATTATTTCGAGAAGGTGGCGGCCGGGCGCGACGGCAAGCTCGCCGCCAACTGGGTCATCAACGACCTCCTGGGGGCCTTGAACAAGGCCGGCAAGGATATTGAAAACGCTCCTGTTTCGCCCGACCAGCTTGGTGCCGTCATCGACCTGATCAAGGAAGGCACCATCTCCGGCAAGATCGCCAAGGATCTGTTCGAGATCGTCTGGAACGAGGGCGGCGATCCGCGTCAGCTGGTCGAAAGCCGTGGCATGAAGCAGGTCACCGACACCGGCGCCATCGAAAGGGCGGTCGACGAGGTGATCGCGGCCAACCCGGACAAGGTCGAGCAGGCGCGTGCCAAGCCGACCATGGCCGGCTGGTTCGTCGGCCAGGTGATGAAGGCGACCGGCGGCAAGGCCAATCCGCAGGCGGTCAACGAGCTGGTCAAGGCCAAGCTCGGGATCGAGTAGGATGTTCGTCCGCACCGCCGGCGAGCGCGATCTGGCGGCGGTGCGCGCATTGCTGATCGAGACATGGCATGCCACCTATGACGCCATCTACGGCGCGGCGCGGGTTACCGAAATCACCGATGAATGGCATTCGATCGCCGCGCTCAAAGCACGGCTGACGCGGCCGAACTCGGAGTTCCTGGTCGCCGACGACGGCAAAAGCATCGGCGGCATGGCTTTCGCCGCCGCCACCACGGATGCCAGGATCGTCATGCTGAACCAGCTTTACGTGCATCCGGCCTGGCACAGGCAAGGCATCGGCCAGGCGCTGCTGGACGAGATTGAGGCCAGCTTTCCGGAGGCCCGAACGCTACGCGTCGAGGTCGAGGAAGCAAATGCCCCGGCCATCGCCTTCTACCGCTCGAGAGGGTTCTTGCCCGCCGGCAACACGGCCGATTGCGGCGGCGCCACAGGGTTGCCGGCGCTGGTTTTGGAGAAGGCGATCGGCTAGCTCGTTCGCCTGACGCTCAGTTGCGTTTCACAGGCAGGTTGGAGCAGCCGGCAGCGAGAAACTCGCACGGCAGGCTGCCGCCGCCGCCCGACGTGTGCGGGGGCGTAGCGGCTTCGATTTTTTCGACCTCGTAATATTTCGAGGTGACACCCCATTTTTTGACGCCCTGGCACGTCGAGCGCACGCCAACCTCCGTCGCCTTTGCCGCCGTCTTGTAATAGGTGGTGATCCGGCAGGATTGGCTGACCGGCAGCGCGTTCGCCGGGCTCGTGACCGGCGGCAGGAAGGTCGGGAAGGCAAGCAGCGAGATTGCCGCAATGATCCGGACAGCGGGCATGGTGTGGGGAAGGTGCAGCATCGTTTGTCTCCATCGATGGCGCCGCTCGCTCGTGGCGCAGCGGCGCGTTTGTTCCCGCAGGATCAGGCCATGAAGCAGGCGCTGCCGCATCTGCCGCGCGGGGGATGGCGGCGGC
The DNA here is from genome assembly GCF_040318975.1 of Mesorhizobium sp. M0983. Taxonomy (NCBI): domain Bacteria; kingdom Pseudomonadati; phylum Pseudomonadota; class Alphaproteobacteria; order Hyphomicrobiales; family Phyllobacteriaceae; genus Mesorhizobium; species Mesorhizobium sp. M0983. The sequence continues at coordinate 93,495 of NZ_JAMYNH010000004.1, forward strand.
GGTCCGAACCGCCGCCGTCATCCGCGAGTGGCCGCGTCAGGGCGTTTTCGGCTTGATGAGCTTCTTTATCGGAACAGCGACTTTTGGTGGCCGGACCGTACTGGCTCCACCGTCGACGGCCAGCCCGCCGCTGTTGAGATAGCGCACCGTATAGTGCAGCTCGTAGCCCGGAACTCTGATCCATGTAGGCTTGTGATTGAACTGGTCAGGAGGCCTCGAATACCACTTCGGGATCTGCATGATCTTGGAACCGGCACCGAATCCCGCACTCTTGGCCGCTACCGCGAAGGCGCTGTCTCTGGGATCGTTCGGCGGCTGGTCGACATTGCCGATGACGACCAGCGAATCGTATTTTCGCGCGTCGAGCCTGAGTGCGGGAAGGTTCAGCGCAGCCACGTCGCCTTCGCGCATCGTCAGCGCCTTCTGAAGGCCGTCCTCATTGGCGTAGACATTGAGGTTAATGGCCTCGGATTCCGCATAGACCACATTGTTGTGGAAGTCGCGGGCCGCCAGACGCGTGAGGCTGTCGAAGGTCACTTCAACCGTCGGCTTGGCTATGGCGTCCGTCACAATCAGGTTGCGTCGCGGCACCGTCCAGAAGATGAGATCGTCGCCGGTGGCTTGCGTGCCGGCATCGGACCCGTCGATTGCCGAGCATTTCGAATTCGGAACCGGCGTCGTCACCGGCAGGGGTGCCGAAAACGAGCTGCGTACCTGGGCATCGATGTAGTTGCCGATGTTGAAAACATCTTCGAGGATGTTGCCGCCTTCGAAGCTCGCCGGGCCGGGTTGCGAGCGGATGATGACCTGGCTGGAATCGGTCTGCCAGCGGCTGCAGAAGACGTTGACGTCTATGGGAATGCCGATGTGACGGTCGGACGTCAGCGGGATCGAGACCTTGATGGTGAGGATATAGGGAACTTTGACAAACCAGCTGTTCGGCTGGTTCAGCATCTGCGTCGCAAAGCGCGACGGCCGCCATTGCTTCAGCGATTCGATCGATGCGCGCGATGATCGTCCCTGGGCGGCTAGCTGTGCGTTGGTGGCGTCGACCTTGGCCTGCGCCAGGTTGCGGACGGTGTTGGTGATCAGGAACACGCCGAGTTCGGCTTTGCAGGGCCTGTTCGATTGTGTGGGGTTGCATGGGGCAAGTGCCGCACTGGCAACCGGCGGCCCCGAAGGCGGCGGCTGGGCGGCCGCGGTGGCCGCCATCAGACCGAAGAACAGCATCGTGCAGGTTTTCAACATGGTATCCTCGCTCTGTCGTTGGAAACCACCCTCCGGCTAGACAGCAGCATTTGTCCGATGGCGGTTCATCGCCCGCACGGGGGATGAACCGCGAAAACATCGGGCGGGCCTAGCGACGTCGGGCCGCCGTCCTTTCGGATTGGATGGCTACTGCTTCACGACGCCCTTGGTCGTCGCCTTCGGCGCGACGACCTTGGGCTTGGGGGTTTTCGGACCTGGGTCGACTACCAATGCGGCCGTGCAGGAGCATTTGCCCGAACCGCAGTTCAGGTCGCCCTTGCACATTTTGGAATGCCGCATGTCGGTGCAGTCGGCGGTCCCGGAGCAGGAGCAACTGCCTTGCCCGATCGTACCCGACTGACATTTGAAGCTCCATGCCGGATCGGCAGCAAGGCCGGCCACAGCGAGCGATAAGACAAAAAGCGTTGTCGAGATGAGCTTGCGCATGAATACCTCCCGGTTCTATCGAGCGATGGAACCACGGAGCAGCAACGCCTTCATCTCCCGCGCGGGAGATGAATTCGCGTACCGGTGACGACCGTCAATGCTGTCCCTTCAGCACGACGAGATAACCGCGTTCGACGCGAAGCCGGAACGCGATTTGCCCTGCGGTGCCGGGATCCTTGGAAACCTTGTCGATGACATAGCCGCTGGGATGCGAGCCAAGCCATTCTTCCGGTTTGTCGGTGGTTTCGAATGGCTTTTGCAACCGGGCCAGGAAGCCGACTTCGCCTTGATAGTCGAAAGCCACGGCCCAGTCCGCATCCTTTCGCTCGTCGACGAAGTTGGCGAGCGGCGTCAGGTCATAGCGTTTGAACGCGGTTGCCGATGCCACCGCATGGCCGATGCCGAAAATGACAAGCATGACGACGGCCGAGCTTTTCAGCCTGGCGAGCGGGATCTCCGCCATGAAATACCCGAACAGGATGGTCACGAACGGCAACATCGGCACGACATAGTGGGGCTGCTTGCCGGATATCGCGCTGAACGCCAGCAACACGGCAACGAACGAGAACGACAGTAAGCGCAAGGCGCGCAGATCGGGCGACTTCGTCTCGATCAGGCTGCGTATCCGCGTGCGCAGCTTCAATCGCCATACCTCGGGTATAAAAATCCACGGCATGAACATGACCGGCAGCAGCAGCAGATAGAAGTAGAACGGCCGGCCGTGCGAATTGCGCAAATTGCCGGTGACGCGCCCCGCCGATTGGTTCCAGACCAGATCATAGACGAAACTGCCCTTTGTCAGAATGGTCGCCGGCACCAGCCAGATCGCCACCGGAATTAGCGCGGCGAGCACTGCCAGGCCCACTCCAGCGAGGAAGTTCGGTGTCGCCAGTCCCGCCCGCCGGTCGCGCCAGAACGGGTAGAACAGGATGGGCGCGCCGATATGGATGAGCACCACCGGGCCTTTCGTCAGCACGCCCATGCCGATGAACAGCCCGGCCAGAACGGCGTGCCAGCGGTCGCCGCTCCGGGCAAAGGCAATCAACGACAACAGCGCGGCGAGCACAAAGACCGTCAGCAACAGGTCGAACAGGATCAGCGTCGAATAGATGACGAACACGCTGCTTCCGGCGACCAGCCAGGGGACGCGCCGTGCGATGTCGTCGCGGCCGGGAAACAGGGTCCTTGCCAAAGCCGTCGTCAGCCAGATGACGAGTGAGGAGGCGGCGAAGATGACCAGCATCGCCGCCGGCCGGCTGGCGCCGAAAACGGTCCAGACAAGGTCGATAAGCCAAAACAGCAGCGGCGGCTTCTGCAGATAGGGCGCGAAATTCATCGTCGGGACGAAGATCTGTCCGCTCAGATACATTTCCCAGGTGACGCTGAGATATCGCGTTTCGTCGACGGGCAGCAGTGGCCGGAAAGCGACCGCGATGACGATCAGCCCAAGCAGGAAAAGGTAGGGGAGCAGCCGCTCGGTAGATGTCGGTATCAAAGATCGAGATCCGCGCCAGAAACCATTTTCTTTCCAGCCGAGCATAGTGCCGCGTTTCTGGACCGCGAACGACCGCACCATGATTTTGGCCGAATTGCAACGATGCCGGTTTCGTTTTGCAGATTTTGCGGATGATGTTCTTAAAGGCTTGGAAAACTTACCGGCCGAGCCTTTTGGACCACGGCCGGTCCGGGGGATCTGCGCAAATCAACTGGAGCGCAACGGCGGCGACAATTCGCGCATCAAGAGTTCGAGCTCGCGCTGATCGCCGGTACCGGTCTTGTCGAAGATCGTCGCCAGCTGCGACTTGACGGTGCCGTCCGAGACGCCGCCGGCCGCGGCGATTTCCTTTCGCGTCAGGCCGGCGGCAACATGACCGGCGACGCGCCTTTCTGCCGCGGTCAGTCCGAACAGCGCCGCAATGGCGTCCAGCGCCGGGATTGGTGCCGAACGGGCCGCGGCAATGAAGATCGCCGCGGCGGCGCGCTGCGAGATACGCGCCGAGATTTCACGCCGCGCCAGCGGCATCACATGGGCCACCGCCGGAACGGCCGTCTTGGCCAGCGGAATGTTGATGCCGCAAGGTCCGAGCGCGAATTCGTCGCGCGTGCCGAGCTGGACGGCACGGCCGATCGCGGCATTGGCGTTGGAATAGGTGAAGGAAAGCTGTCCGCGCACGCAAGCGACCGAGATGTTTTCGGCGAGCAGCGCTTCGGCTGTCGGGTTGGCGAAGATGATGGTCATGTCTTCGGCGACGATCAGCACGGGATGGTCAAGGCTTTCGATGATGGAACGGAAGATTTCGGCCTTGCGCCGCTCCGCCTCGAACAGGTCGCCGATGGTCACCGCGCGCCGCACATGCGGCGCCAGCAGGCAGACAAGCTCGAGGTCCTCGCTGGAAATCTGGCGCCTGTCCTTGTCGGTAACCACCATCAGCGTGCCGATCCGGGTCGGCCGCTTCATCAACGCCACCCAGAAGAAATCGTCCAGCCGGTTGGGTTGCACCCATTCGCGCACGATGCGGCTTTCGAGCCATCTCTGTCGCGTATCCGGACCTTGCAGGGCGTAGATCGAATCGACAGTGAACGGCACGTCGATCTCCATCTTGGGAACCGCCGCATAGAACGGCACTTGCGAGCCGTAGTCATGCTTCAACGGCTCAAGAACTGCGGGATCGCCGCAAGACACCGAAAACCGCGCGGAACTGCTGATCGTGTCGATGACGGCGAGCATGGCAAGCTGGCCTTCCGCCAGGCTGCAGATGGCCTCGAGTGTCGCTTGCCAGCGGCCGACGTCGGCAATCGAATCGTAGATCGCCTCAACGACCTGCGGCAATGCGCGACCGGCCGTGCCCGCCAGCGATGACATGAGCCCCTCTCATTTGCCGCCCTTGAGGCGACGAAGCATCAATTCCTAGAATAACGCTGCGTAAGGTTGCCAACAACCCATTTCATCTGCTTCGCGCGGACGCGAGGATCGCATGAACGTATAGTTTGCCCGCCAGCCATTTGCTCGTCGGTTGCGGCAAGACCCTTGCCTTCGCAATGCCGTGACGCCATAAGCAGGAACAGGCGCCGCGAGGACTTGCTACAAGGACTTGCCACGAGGATTTGGATGAAAACTTTCCTTCTGCAGTTTTTCACCTGGTGGAACAGCCAGACGCTGGGAACGCGCTTCCACACCTGGCGGCACGGCAAGATGGTCGGGCAGGACGAGGTCGGCAACGTCTACTACGAGGGCGGCGTCGATTCGGAAGGCCGCACCCGCCGCTGGGTCATCTACCGCGACTATTCGGAAGCCTCGGCGATTCCGCCCGGCTGGCATGGCTGGATCCATCACCGTGTCGACGTTGCGCCGCCAACGGAAGACTACAAGCCCCGCGACTGGCAAAAGCCGCATGTGCCGAACCTCACCGGCAGCCCCGCAGCCTATCGCCCGAAGGGCTCGGTGCTGACCAACCAGCATCGTCCGCAGGTGACGGGCGACTACGACGCCTGGACGCCCGGTTCGTGATCGATCGCCGCGACACGCGCGCGGTTCCCACAGGCACCGTCCCCACGGGCGCGGTCCTTTGTCGCCACAATTGCTGTTTAGCTGTTTGCTGATCCGACAGCAGCAACTAGCCTTGGCGTTAAGAGAATCACCCGGGCGCAAACCACCGGACCTTGCATGAGCATGTTCAGCCGAATTTTGACGGGCGGATCAACCGCGGTCGTTCTCGCTTCTATGGTGGCGCTTGCTGCTGCGCAGGAGTTGGCGCCGCCTGCGCCGGACGCGTCGGTGGCACCCGCAGCACCCGCAGCACCCGCAGTATCCGAGCGCATCACCAATCCCGTCGCTGAATTCGCCGGCATCGACAAGATCACCGGCCGGATCATCACCTTCGACGTCTATATCGACGAGACGGTGCAATTCGGCGCTTTGCAGGTGACGCCGCGCATCTGCTATTCGCGGCCGGAAAACGAAGAGCCGAAGACGGATTCGTTCGTCGAGGTCGACGAGATCACGCTCGACCGGAAAATCCGCCGTATCTTCACCGGCTGGATGTTTGCCGAAAGCCCCGGGATCAACGCCGTCGAGCACGCCGTCTATGATATCTGGCTGAAGGGCTGCAAGCAGAAGTCCGACGTGCCGGCACCCGCTGCCCCCAAAACCAACTAGAACCTGTCAGCGCGGCGGATACGGCGTCTTGCGGAACCGCCTTGTTGTCCGAGCGTTGGGGCTTCTCTAGGGAGGAGGTTGCCATGATGATGGCCAACAAAAGCGAGCTTCTCGACATCGAAAAGGGATTCTGGACCGGCGACGCCGACTATTTCAAGGCCAACGCCGACACCGAATGCCTGGTGGCTTTCCCGCAGATGGCGCGGGTGATGAGCAACGCCGATCTGGCCAAAACCGCGACGGAGCCGAAGCGCTGGCGCGAGCTCGACATCGACCTCAAGGGCATCATCGAGCCCGGCAGCGACATCGTCATGCTGACCTACGAGGCGCGTGCGACCCGGCAAAATGGCGAAGCCTATGCAGCACTGGTCAGTACCGGCTATGTCCACCGCGTCAATGGCTGGAAGATGATGTTCCATGCACAGACACCGCTGGTGACGGCGACCAAGGGCTGACCGGCCGGTAGAGCAATTCCAGGAAAAGTGTGAACGGTTTTCCGTGCGGAATTGCGTCAAAACACAAAATAGACCGGTTCGGCGTTTCCGTGAAACGATGAACCGTTCTAGATCACGGAAAAAACACAGCCTCGCCCTTTAGCGCCTCGGCCAGCATCTTCTCGTACTTGCCACGTGGCACGTCGATTGCGCCGAAACGTTTGAGATGCTCGGTCGTGAACTGCGTATCGAGCAGCGCAAAGCCGCGCGCCTTCAGGCGCTCGACCAGATGAACCAGACAGGCCTTCGAGGCGTCGGTCTCCCTGGCAAACATGCTCTCGCCGAAGAACACCCGGCCGAGCGACACCCCGTAGAGCCCGCCGACCAGCCGGTCGTCGTGCCAGGCCTCGACCGAATGGCAATGGCCCATCCGATGCAGCTCGACATAGGCTTCGCGGATTGGTGCGTTGATCCAGGTCGACCGCCGTTCCTCGCGTCTTTCGGCGCAGGCGTCGATCGTCGCCTCGAAATCGAAATCGATGCGGAATTCGAACAGATCCTTGCGGATCGTCTTCCTCAGGCTCTTCGGGATGTGGAAACCGTCGAGCGGAATGATGCCGCGCGTCTCCGGCCGCACCCAGAACACCTCGGGGTCATTGGCATTTTCGGCCATCGGGAAGACGCCGGAGGCATAGGCTTTGAGCAACAGGTCGGTCGGGATGCGATAGCCGGGTGCGTAGGGGCGGGTCATCGCGTCGCCCCTGTGTCACTCGCCTTTGGCCAGATATTTTTCCAGCCAGTGGATGTCGTAGTCGCCATTGGCGATGTCGGCGTTGCCGACGAGGTCGCGAAACAGCGGCAGCGTGGTCTTGATGCCGTCGACCACGAATTCATCGAGCGCGCGTCGCAGCCGCATCATGCACTCGACGCGGTTGCGGCCGTGCACGATCAGCTTGCCGATCAGGCTGTCGTAGTAGGGCGGGATCTTGTAGCCGGAATAGACGCCGGAATCGACGCGGATGCCGAGGCCGCCTGGCGTGTGGAAGTGGGTGATGGTGCCCGGCGAGGGGGTGAAGGTGCGCGGATCCTCGGCATTGATGCGGCATTCGATAGCATGGCCGTGGAAGCGGATATCTTCCTGGCGCACCGAAAGCCCGCCGCCCGAGGCGACGCGGATCTGCTCGTGCACAAGGTCGATGCCGGTAATCGCCTCGGTCACCGGATGTTCGACCTGCAGGCGCGTGTTCATCTCGATGAAATAGAACTCGCCGTTCTCATAAAGGAATTCGATGGTGCCGGCGCCGGAATAGCCGAGATCGGCGATCGCCTTGGCGCAGACGCCGCCAATATGTGCGCGCTCCTCGGCATTGAGCGCCGGCGAGGGCGCTTCTTCCCAGACCTTCTGGTGGCGGCGCTGCAGCGAGCAGTCGCGCTCGCCGAAATGCACGCCGCGCCCGGCGCCGTCGCCGAACACCTGCACTTCGATATGGCGCGGCTTCTGCAGATACTTCTCGATATAGACGGCGTCGTCGCCGAAGGCGGCGCCCGCCTCCGAGCGTGCCGTCTGCAGCGCCACCTCGAGGTCGGCCTCGCTATGCGCCACTTTCATGCCGCGCCCGCCGCCGCCGGCCGACGCCTTGATGATCACGGGGTAGCCGATCCCGGCGGCAATGCGCTTGGCCTCCTTTTCCTCGGTGACCGCGCCGTCGGAGCCGGGTACCACGGGAATGCCGAGGCGCTTTGCGGTGCGCTTGGCCTCGATCTTGTCGCCCATGATGCGGATATGGTCGCCGGTCGGACCGATGAAGGTGATGTTGTGCGCGGCGAGGATGTCGGCGAACTTGGCGTTCTCCGACAAAAAACCGTAGCCGGGATGCACCGCGTCGGCGCCGGTGATCTCGCAGGCGGCGACGATCTGGTGGATGTTGAGATAGCTGTCGCGCGACGGCGGCGGGCCGATGCAGACGCTCTCGTCGGCGAGACGCACATGCATGGCGTCGGCGTCGGCGGTCGAATGCACCACCACCGTCTGGATGCCAAGCTCCTTGCAGGCGCGCAGCACCCTGAGGGCAATTTCGCCGCGATTGGCGATGAGGATTTTCTGGAACATCTTTCGCCTGTTCCCGGCTCTACTCGATCACGACGAGCGGCATGCCGTATTCGACCGGCTGCGCATCTTCGAACAGGATCGCCGTCACCATGCCGGCGCGCGGCGAGGGGATCTGGTTCATCGTCTTCATCGCCTCGATGATCAGCAGCGTCTGGCCTTCCTTGACCTTCTGGCCGATTTCGATGAACGGCTTGGCGTCGGGCGACGGTGCCAGATAGGCGGTGCCGACCATTGGCGAGGCGACGGCGTTCTTCGACACGTCGGGCGTCGCCGGCGCGGCCGCTGCCGCAGGCTGCGTTGCTGCCGGGGCATAGGCCGGCGGCGCTGCGGCGATCGCATGGACGGCCGGCGCCTGCCGTGAGACGCGCACCTTCAGATCGCCCAGCTCGACCTCGATCTCGGTCAGGTTGGTGTCGTTCAGTATGCCCGCCAGATCGCGGATCAGCTGCTGGTCAACACCGTTCTTCTTTATCGACATTTTCGAGCCTTCTGTTTGTTGGCCGGTCATAGGCGTGCAGCCAGCGCCTGCAGCGCCAGCGTGTAGCCGAGCGGCCCGAACCCGCAGATCATGCCGACAGCGACCGGCGCGACCATGGAGACGTGGCGGAATGGTTCCCGCGCGTGGATGTTGGAGAGATGCACCTCAGCGACCGGCAGCGGCGCGACGGCGCGGATGGCATCGTGAATGGCGACCGAGGTGTGGCCGTAGGCGCCTGGATTGATGACGATTGCGGCGGCCTTCTCGGCGGCCTCGTGGATCCAGTCGACGAGGTCGCCCTCATGGTTCGACTGGCGGAAATCGATCTCCAGCCCAAGTGCGGCACCCGCCTGCTTGCAGTCGTCGGCGATCGCCGCAAGCGTCTTGCCGCCATAGATGCCCGGCTCGCGCTTGCCGAGCGCGTTGAGATTGGGGCCGTTCAGGACGAAAACCGTTTTCAAAAAATGCCGACCTTTCCCGGCGCGGCTAAGCCGGCGCGCCGGACCCTCTATAATGGGCATAGACGCTGGCGAAAAGAGCGCAAGTGCGTTCTTTCGCCGTCCACAACAGCCGGAAAACGGCCCGCGCCGGAAACCCGCAGCCTGATCGAAACCCGAACGCTAATCAGAGTGCGGCCTTCGCCGCCTCGATCTTTTCGGCCAGCACTTCCTGGCCGAGCGCGCCGAACACAACCTCGTTGCCGACGACATAGGACGGCGTTCCGGTGATGGCGAGCTTGGTGGCAAGATCATAGGTCTTGGAGAAGGCCTCAGTGATGCTCGGGTCCTTCATCTTTTCGCGCAGCGCAGCCTCGTCGGCGCCGAGCGACAGCGCCACCTTGATTGCCGCCGCCTCGGTGGCGCGCCCCTGGCCGCCGAGCAGCGCGTTGTGGAATTCGCCGTATTTCTCCGGCTTCATCAAGTGGAAGGCCATCGAGACGACGCTCGCCTTCTGCGAATCAGGGCCGAGGATCGGGAATTCCTTGAGCACGAAACGCAGGTCCGGATCGACCTTGGTCAGCGCGCGCATGTCATCGATGGCGCGTTTGCAGTAACCGCAATTGTAATCGTAGAACTCGACGATGGTGACCTTGCCGTTCGGATTGCCGACAACGCCGTCGAAGGCGGAGTTGAAAATCTGGTCCTTGGCGTCTTTGATGACGCCGAGACTGGCGACGCGCTGTTCTTCCTTCTGCTTGGCCTCGAGCGCCTGCTGGGCTTCCAGAAGCACTTCCGGGTTCTTCAGCAGATAGTCGCGGACGATGCCTTCGACTTCGGTGCGGTCGAGCTTGGTTTCCGAGGACGCCGTCTGGACAAGCTGCGCCGTGCCGGCCGTCGCCGTCTGCGGATTTCCGGCGACGAAGCCGAACGCCAGCATGGCGAGGGCGGCTGCCACTCCGGTAGTGCCCAGCAGAATTGCCTTGGTCATGATCCTCGATCCTCTAGCCTGTGTTCGGGTCCGCTCGGTTCGGCTGTGTCGCAGCGTGCGTCCGAAAGGTTCACTTCTTCTTACCTGATGGTGCGTAGTTTATAATGTCCTGCGCGCGAAGCCAGCCCGGCTCGCCCCGCTTCATGCTCTGCTGCGCCCGCATGGCGAAGATCTTCGCATTCTTGTAGTCGCCGGAATAGAAATGCCCTTCGGCGGTCGCAAGCTCGGCCGCCGGGATGTTGCCGAGTTCGCCATAGGCCTGTGCCAGATAGCGGTATCCGGCGGCGTTTTCGCGATCCCGCCCGAGGCCCGTGTTGATCTGCGCCACCGCCTTCTTCAGCGAATCCGGCGTGCCGATAGCCATCAGCGCCTGGCCGTACGAGACCGGCAGCAGCCCGGATCGCGCCGGATCGAGGCTGACCGACCTGGCATAGGCGTCCGCCGCATCCTTCGGCCTGTTCGCCTTCATCAGGATGTCGCCGCGCAATTCCTGGAAATAGGGATTTTTCGGCTGTTCCTTGATCAGTGCGTTGGTCTTGGTGAGCGCCGAGGCCAGATTGCCGAAGAGATAGGTCATCTGCGCGTCGCCATAGCGCGAGGCGAGACTGCCGGGGTTCTTGCGTATCAATCGCGACGCCGCGGCCTGTCCTTGCATATAGGCGGCGATCTTGATGCGCATCATGTCGTGGCGCTGCTGCAGTGTCGGTGGGTCGACCTTGTCGAGGTAAGGGCTCTGCTTCACCAGCACTTCGAGATTGGCGATACGCTCCTGCGGCATCGGATGGCTGATCTTGTAGGGATCGACTTGGGCGCCCGAGAGCGACAATGCATTCTGGAAACGGCTGAACGTCTTCAGCATGCCCATGCCGGACTGGCCGGTAGCATTGAGATAAGCGATTGCCGAGCGGTCGGCGGTCATCTCTTCGGTGCGCTGATAGGCGAGGATACTGCGTTGCGCCATCTCGCCGCCGCCGGCCATCACGCCCATGCCGGCCCCAGCGAGGCCGCGGCTATTGCTGGTGGCGCCGGCCACCATGGCGCCGGCGCCAAGCAGCGTCGCCAGGATTGCCATCGTCTTGGCGCGCTCGAGCTGTTCGCGCAACTTTTGCTGGTGTCCGCCGGCGATATGGCCGGCCTCGTGGGCGATGACCCCGATGATCTCGTTGGGCGTTTCGGCTGTCATCAGCGCGCCGGTGTTGATGAACATGCGGCGGCCAGCAACAAAGGCGTTGAAGCTCTGGTCGTTGACCAGCACGATGTTGATGGCGTCGCCCGATAAGCCGGCCGCTTTGAAGATCGGCCGTGCGTAATCCCGCACCAGCGCCTCGATCTCGGCATCGCGCACCACCGGCACATTCTGCGCAAACGCGTTGACCGAGCCAGCCATGGCTAGCACCGCGGCAAGCGAAAGCGTCGCGAAGGCGCGCGCTGTCCTGGCGATCGTCGATCTGGGTCGGCTTAACATGGCAGGTCCACTGGTAGACGAGCGGGCGAAGGATGAAAAGTCGGCACCTTAAAACTTACCGAACTTGTGATCCCCACATCAATCGGGCATTTGTGCGGCGCGGCCTGCATGGCCGGCACGTGCGGACAAGTGTGGTGGATTGAAAAATGGTTGTTTCGCTTTCGCGCCGCGGCGCCGTCGAGCCGTTCCACGCCATGGACATCCTGGCCGAGGCGAATCGGCTGAAGGCCAAGGGCGTGCCGGTCGTTTCCATGGCAGTCGGCCAGCCGTCCGACCCGGCACCGGCCGGGGTTCGCGAAGCGGCGGCGAGCGCCTTGAAAGCAGGCCGCATCGGCTATACCGACGCGCTGGGCCTCGCCGGCCTGCGCAAGGCAATCGCGGCCCATTATGGCGAGCATTACGGGCTTGACGTGCCGCCCGAGCGGGTAGCCGTTACCACCGGATCGTCGGCTGCCTTCAACCTTGCCTTCCTGGCGATGTTCGATCCGGGCGACCGCGTCGCCATCGCCGCGCCGGGCTATCCGGCCTATCGCAACATCATGGCTGCGCTCGGCATCGACATCGCCGAGATCGAGCTCGGCGGCGCCGCCTATCTTCATGCCGAGCACCTGAAAGCCGCGCACCGCGAAAAACCGCTGAAAGGCGTGCTGTTCGCCAGCCCGGCCAATCCGACCGGCGCGGTCATTCCCGCCGGCGATCTCGAGGCGCTGGTCGAGACGGCGCGCGAGCTTGGCATCGCCGTGATCTCAGACGAGATCTACCACCGGCTGGCCTATGCGGCGCCCGACACGACTGCGCTGTCTTTCGGCGCGGACGTGACGGTGATCAATTCCTTCTCGAAATATTATTGCATGACCGGCTGGCGCATCGGCTGGATGGTGCTGCCGCAGGATTTGGTGCGGCCGATCGAGCGCATCGCCCAGAGCCTCTACATCTCGCCGCCCGAACTGTCCCAGATTGCCGCGATCGAAGCGTTCAAGGCGACAGAAGAGCTGGAGGCGGTGAAGGCGCGTTACGCCTGGAACCGCGAGCTCTTGATGCAACGCCTGCCGGACCTCGGCTTTGCGCTTGCTGCGCCCATGGACGGCGCCTTCTACGCCTTCTGCGACGTCACCCGGCACACCAACGACAGCATGGCGTTTGCGCGCAGGATGCTTGCCGAGGCGCATGTGGCGGCGACGCCCGGCCGCGATTTCGATCCGCTGCAGGGCCATCGCACGATGCGCTTTTCCTACGCCGGCAGCCACGACGACATGGTCGAGGCGATGGCGCGTATCGAACGCTGGCTGAAGTAGCGGGGACGACGATGCCGGAGCTTGAACAGGCGCCGCAACGCGGACAGGCGCCCCAACTTGGACAGGCGCCCCAGCTTGAACAGGCACTGCGCGAGGTTGCCGCCGAAATGGCGGAGCGTGCCGATCGCGGCGACGTTGCCAGCTATATTCCGCAGCTGAGCAAGATCGACCCGAAAAAATTCGGCATTGCCGCGGTGACCAATGACGGCCGCGTGCTGACCGCGGGCGACGCCGACGAGGCATTTTCGATCCAGAGCATCTCAAAGGTATTCACGCTGACGCTGGCGCTCGGCAATGTCGGCGACGCGCTATGGCAACGGGTCGGACGCGAACCGTCGGGCAATCCGTTCAACTCGATCGTCCAGCTCGAGCACGAGAACGGCATTCCGCGCAATCCGTTCATCAATGCCGGCGCCATCGTCGTTTCAGACATCCTGCTTGCCGGCCATCAGCCGCGCGAGGCGATCGGCGAGATCCTGCGCTTCATCCAGTTCCTGGCCGATGACGACACGATCATCATCGATCGCGAGGTCGCGGCGTCCGAACGTGCCACCGGCTTTCGCAATTTCGCGCTTGCCAATTACATGAAATCGTTCGGTAATCTCAATCATGCGCCGGAACTGGCGCTGGGCGTTTATTTCCACCATTGCGCGATCGCCATGAGCTGCCGGCAACTCGCCCTGGCCGGGCGCTTTCTCGCCAATGGCGGCAACAATCCGGCGACCGGGCATTCCGTCGTCTCGGCCGAGCGCGCCCGCCGCATCGGCGCGATGATGCTGACCTGCGGCCATTATGACGGCTCCGGCGACTTCGCTTTCCGTGTCGGCATTCCCGGCAAGAGCGGCGTTGGCGGCGGCATATTGGGGATCGTGCCGGGCGTCGCCTCGCTTGCGGTGTGGTCGCCTGGCCTCAATGCCAATGGCAATTCCAGGCTGGGCTCGATCGCGCTGGAGAAACTGGCGAAGATGATGAACTGGTCGATCTTCGCGCCATAGTGCCTGTCGCCTGGAATTGGCACGAAGAAATCCCGCGCAGCCAGTCGGCAGCGCGGGATTCTTTTAATCAGAAAGTCTGGCTAATACACGGAAAAGCTTAGAAAAAGCCCTTCCGCTGCCACCAGCCGGCACGCTTCGGCTTGTCCTCGGCCTTTGCTTCCTCGGTCTTTGCCTCGTCGGGGACGATCGAGGAGACGACCGGCACGACCGGAGCATCCACCGGTGCGGGTTTGCGCCGCGACGGCCGGGCTTTCGGCGTTTCCTTGCCAGCCGCCACTTCGGTCTCCTGCCGAACCGGCGCAGCGGTCTCGCCGGAAGCCACCGCCGCGGCTTCGGCGGCCGATGTCTCGGCGCCCGCAATCTCGGCAACTGCTTCCGCCGCGGCCTTCTTCGGCTTGGCGGCGCGGCGCGGCTTCTTCGGCTTTTCGGCGCTCGGCGTGTCGTCGTTCGCCGGAGCACGCACCGCAAGCTCTTCGGCCGGCGGCGCGCCTTCCGGCTCGGCGGTCACGGGCTCTGCTTCCAATACGGCACCTTCTGTCATGCCGGCCGGCTCGCCGGCGCTGGCTTCGACGCCGTCCTCACCGTCTTCACGGCGATTGCGCTTGCCGCCGCGCTTGCCGCGCCGGCGCTTCTTGCCGTGACCGTCGTCCGCCGCTTCCGCAGTTTCGGCAACACCGGCCGGCGCTTCACGTTCCGCTTCCGCGCCTTGCTCGGCGGCGGCTACGAGGGCATCGTCGGTCGGCGCCGAAGCGGAAGCACCTTCCCCGGCAGCGGCCTGTTCACGATCCCCGTGTTCACGATCCCCGTGTTCGCGATCCCCGTGTTCGCGATCCCCGTGTTCGCGATCCTTGCCGCCGCGCCGTCTGCGGCGCTTGCGGCGCTTGCGATCGCGGCCTTCGCCGTCCTCGCCGGACCTTGGCTGCTGCGGCTGCTGGGCAGGGCGTGGCTGCTCAGCCTGCACCGGTGCCTCCTCTTCCTCCTCGATGACGATCTCGTCCTCGGGTTCTTCCGGCTCGACATAGGCCGGGAACGTGCGGGCCTCGACAAAGCCTTCCGGCTTTTCGGCCAGCGCGCCGCGGAAGATGGCATAGTGTTGTGCACCGACCGTGTCATCGGCTTCGATGGTGATGGTCACGCCGAAGCGGTGCTCGAATTCCACCAGCGTGCCGCGCTTGTGATTGAGCACATAGAGCGCGGTCGCTGCCGGCGTCCGCACCGTGATGTGGCTGCGCGAATCCTTGAGCAGGAATTCCTCGATTGCCCGCACCACCATCAGCGCAACCGACGAATCGGAGCGCACATGGCCGGTGCCGCCGCAATGCGGGCAAGGCTTCATCGTCGATTCCAGCACGCTGGCACGGATGCGCTGACGCGACATTTCCATCAGCCCGAAATGCGAGATGCGGCCGACCTGGATGCGGGCGCGGTCGTTCTTGAGGTGATCCTTCAGCCGCTTCTCGACGGAGCGGTTGTTGCGGTTCTCCTCCATGTCGATGAAGTCGATGACGATCAGGCCGGCGAGATCGCGTAGCCTCAATTGCCGGGCGACTTCCTCGGCGGCTTCCAGATTGGTGTGAAGCGCGGTGTCCTCGATCGAGTGCTCCTTGGTGGAACGGCCCGAATTGACGTCGATGGCGACCAGCGCTTCCGTCTGGTTGATGATGATGTAGCCGCCGCTCTTCAGCGTCACCTGCGGCTGCAGCATGCGGTCGAGCTGTGCTTCGATGCCGTTGCGCACAAAGATCGGCGTCGTGTCGCGGAACGGCTGTACCACCTTGGCGTGGCTCGGCATCAGCATGCGCATGAAATCCTTGGCCTCGCGGTAGCCTTCTTCGCCGGAAACCAGGATCTCGTCGATATCCTTGTTGTAGAGGTCGCGCACCGACCGCTTGATCAGGCTGCCTTCCTCATAAACCAGGGCAGGGGCCGTGGATTGAAGCGTCAGATTGCGGACATTTTCCCAAAGCCGCATCAAATATTCGTAGTCGCGCTTGATCTCGGCCTTGGTGCGGCTTTCGCCGGCCGTACGCAGGATGACGCCCATGCCTTGCGGCACTTCGAGATCGGCGACCACTTCCTTCAGCCGCTTGCGGTCCTGCGCATTGGTGATCTTGCGCGAAATGCCGCCGCCGCGCGCCGTGTTCGGCATCAGCACCGAATAGCGGCCGGCCAGCGACAGGTAGGTGGTCAGCGCTGCACCCTTGTTGCCGCGCTCTTCCTTGACGACCTGCACCAGCAGGATCTGCCGACGCTTGATCACTTCCTGGATCTTGTACTGGCGGCGCACCGGCTTGCGGCGGTTGCGCACTTCTTCAAGCGCGTCTTCGGCGCCGACCGATTCGACCTCGTGATCGTCCGAATGCGAGGATTGCACCTCCTCCAGCATGCCGCGATCATTGTCTTCGGACGTCGCTTCGCCGCTCGTCTCGGCCCCGCCTGTCTCGACCTCCCTTGTCTCTACTTGCGGGACGGCTTCCGAGATTACGTCGGCGTCGACGCTGGCAGCGATGGAACTGGATCCGCCTTCGGACGGCTCGGTCTCGCCGCTATCGGCGACTTCATCACTCTGTCCGGCGGCATCCTCGCTCTGTCCGACAGTATCGGACATGGTGTCGCCGCCGTCGGCAGCGGCATCCAGGTTCTCTGCGACGGCATCTTCGCCGCTCTCGCCATTCTCACCGTCGGACGCGCCTGCCTCGCGCCTGTGCTCGCCGCGGTCGCGGCTCTTGCCGCCACGCCGGCGTCCGCGCTTGCCGCGGTCGCGGCTCTGGCGGTCGTCGCCCTCGGCGGCTTCCTCGTCCTCTTCGTCCTGGGCTTCCTGTGCTTCCGCACGCAGCAGCGCCTGACGGTCGGCGACCGGAATCTGGTAATAGTCGGGGTGTATTTCACTGAAGGCGAGGAAACCGTGACGGTTGCCGCCATATTCGACGAAGGCTGCCTGGAGGGAAGGTTCGACGCGCGTTACGCGGGCGAGATAGATGTTTCCTTTGAGCTGCTTCTTGTCCTGGGATTCAAAGTCGAATTCTTCAATACGGTTACCGCGAACGACGACAACGCGTGTTTCCTCCGGGTGGGAGGCGTCTATCAGCATTTTGTTGGGCATTATTTCGTTTCCCCCCGGCAGCCGTCGGCCGCAGCTTGCGGGGCAATGCCCGCTGCCGTGGACCTGGAACATGGGTGCCGGACAATTGAACGTCCGCCGGCCGCTGCCTGAGCGCCATGGCGGTGCCGCCCGCAGCCGTAGTGGCGCGGTTTGTTGCGGACCTTTCCATGATTGCGCTTGAAGCCATCGTAACCAGCAGAACCTTTTGAACCAAAGCCCGGGAAAAACCGGACCAGCTTGTTTGCTCATACAGAGCCGGCGCGGGACAATCCCGGCCGTTTTGCTCACGCAGGCGATTCCCCCGCCACGGGAGCACGCCTGCGAAAATCGTCGCGATCACCGATGCCTTCTTCGCCTGAAGCGAAAGGAGCCGTCTTGCGTCTGACCTGTAGCAGGAAGCTGCGGAGGAGGACGGTTCCAGGATTGCAGTGATCCACCATCGCTTTTATGATTTGGCGGGTTGGAAGGCAACCCCGATTCCCGACGCCGGCAAAAAGCCGTTCCGCAACGGAAGCCCAGGTTCCAAGCCTTCCATGAAAAGGCTTGGTTAACCTTCTCTGGATACCAATCGTTAATCGAGTTCGCGGCCTGCCGGAACTTTGACAAGCAATAGGGCACTTTGACGAACGATCGGGCATGACGCCAAACAGGAGCGACTGGTAGAAAGATGGGACTGGCAGGCTTCGCAGACAAGGGCCGTCATCATGGAGGCTGGTTGTTCCGCACCGCCTGCCTGCTGCCGCTGATCCTGGCTTGCCTAGTCTTTCCGCCACTTTCGCGTGCTGCCGACGTACCGATCGGCGCCACAAGCTACAAGATGGCCGGCGATGCCACCAAGATGCGCATCGTCATCAATTTCGACCGCGATCCCGACATCAAATGGTTCCTGCTGCGCGGCCCCAATCGTCTGGTCATCGATCTGCCGGCCACGAGATTCGCCCTAAATGCCAAGGATGTGAAGCCGCGCGGCCTTGTCCGCGCCGTGCGTTACGGCGGACTCGGCGAGGGAAAATCGCGGCTGATTCTCACCGGCAAGGGACCGTTTGCCGTCGACAATCTCGACGTGCTGAAGAACGATGATGGCAGTGGCTACCGCATCGCCATCGACATGTCGGCGGCGTCGCAGCGGGAATTCGATGCAGCGCTCGCCAATCAGGCGCTGACCACCGGCTCGACAGTCTCTGCCGACAAGGCCGGCAGGGTCGGTACCGGGCCGGTCTCCAATCCGGGCCATCGTTTCACCGTCGTCGTCGATCCCGGCCACGGCGGCATCGACGGTGGTGCCGAGGGCCTGAACGGCACTGTCGAGAAGAACGTGACGCTCGCCTTTGCCATGGAACTGCGCGACAAGCTCACCGCCAGCGGCAAATATGACGTGTTCCTGACGCGCGAAACGGACGAGTTCCTGCGGCTCGACGATCGCGTGCGCATTGCTCGCCAGCATGAGGCCGACCTGCTCATCTCGATCCATGCCGACACGATCAGCCTCAAGGGCATTCGCGGCGCAACCGTCTACACCGTGTCCGACAAGGCTTCCGATCCCGAGGCACAGGCGCTTGCCGACCGTGAAAATCTTTCCGACCAGTTCGCCGGCATGGAGATCAAGGACGACAGCAAGGAAGTGACCGATATCCTGATCGACCTGATCCGCCGCGAGACGCATAATTTTTCGATGAGCTTCGCGCACACTCTTGTCGGCCAGCTTTCCACCAGCGTCGGCCTGATCAACAACCCGCAGCGTTCTGCCGGCTTCAAGGTGCTGAAGGCGCCGGACGTTCCGTCCGTGCTGGTCGAACTCGGCTATCTGTCGAACGCCAAGGACGAAGCGCAGTTGCTCAGCGCCGATTGGCGCAACAAGGCGACCCAAAGCATAACCAACGCCGTTGCACTGTTTGCTTCGGCCAAGAGCGGAACGGGGGCCGGAGGCTGAAATGCCCGCCGGCGCCCACAACCTGAGGCAGCGTTGCACGGCGACAACACCCTGTGCTTTTATTTCCGGCATTCGAAACCGAAATTCCACGCTGCCGTATTTTGCCCACATGGTCGCGACATGGCTTTTGCGATTACGGGTTGGGATCGTCCCGAAAGCTTGCGTGAAGGGCGGCTTCGTTTAGGAAATTCCCGAACCAAGGACTGGAGCGGGTATGATTCGTCTCATTGGCTATTTCTTCGGCATCGGCACGACGCTGGCCCTTTTGGTCGCGGCGGGCGTGGCGATCTATATCGGCCATTTGTCGAAGGACCTGCCCGATTACGAGGTGCTGGCCAAATACGAGCCGCCGGTGACGACCCGCATCCACGCGTCGGATGGCGCGCTGATGGCCGAATATGCGCGTGAGCGGCGGCTTTATCTGCCGATTCAGGCGATCCCGGATCGAGTCAAGGCGGCCTTCCTGTCGGCCGAGGACAAGAACTTTTACAATCATCCCGGCATCGACGTGACCGGCCTTGGCCGCGCCATTGTCGTCAACCTGCAGAATCTTGGCTCGGGCAAGCGCCAGGTCGGCGCCTCGACCATCACCCAGCAGGTGGCGAAGAACTTCCTGTTGTCTTCAGACCAGACCTACGAGCGCAAGATCAAGGAGATGATCCTCGCCTTCCGCATCGAGCAGGCCTATTCCAAGGATCGCATTCTCGAGCTCTATCTCAACGAGATTTTCTTCGGTTTCGGTGCCTATGGCGTCGCCGGTGCTGCGCTCACCTATTTCGACAAATCGGTGAACGAACTCACTGTGGCCGAGGCTGCCTATCTTGCCTCTCTGCCGAAGGGGCCGAACAACTACCATCCCTTCAAGCATGCCGATCGCGCCTTGGAGCGCCGCAACTGGGTCATCGACCAGATGGTCGAGAACGGTTACGTCACCCATGAAGAAGGCGAGAAGGCCAAGGCCGAGCCGCTCGGCGTCACGCCGCGCCGCACCGGCAACTATCTCTTCGCCGGGGAATATTTCACCGAGGAAGTGCGTCGCCAGATCATCGCGCGCTACGGCGAGAATGCGCTCTACGAGGGCGGCCTTTCCGTCCGTACCACGCTCGATCCGAAGATGCAGTTGATTGCCCGCAAGGCCATGCAGAACGGTCTCATGAAGTTCGATACGCTGCGCGGCTACCGCGGGCCGGTCACGAGCATCGATGTTTCCGGCGACTGGGGCGTGCCGCTGGGCAACGTCAAGCGACTGGAGGACGTGCCGGAATGGTCGCTTGCCGTCGTGCTCGATAGCTCGGCCACCGGCCTGTCCATCGGCCTGCAGCCGACGCGCCAGATCTCCGGCGAAATCGTCAAGGACCGCCTCGAAGGCACGGTCAGCAAGGAAGACATGAGCTTCGCCATGCGCCACGTGGTCGACGGCAAAACCGTCAAGGCGAAGTCGCCGGCCGACGTGCTGAAGCCGGGCGACGTGATTTTCGTGCAGAGGAACGACGGCTCGGACAACAGCTACAGCTTGCGCCAGGTTCCCGAAGTGGAAGGCGGCCTGATCGCCATGGATCCGCATACCGGACGCGTCCTGGCCATGGTCGGCGGTTTCTCCTATGCGCAGTCGGAGTTCAACCGGGCGACGCAGGCCATGCGCCAGCCGGGGTCGTCGTTCAAGCCGATCGTTTATTCGGCCGCCCTCGACAATGGCTATACGCCCGCCTCTGTGATCATGGACGGGCCGATCACCATCCAGAGCGGCAACACGACCTGGACGCCCAAGAATTACGACGGAACGGTGGCCGGTCCGGCGACCTTGCGCTCCGGCATCGAGAAATCGCGCAATCTGATGACGGTGCGGCTTGCCAACGACATGGGCATGAAACTGGTCGTGGAGTATGCCGAGCGTTTCGGCGTCTACGACCATCTCGCGCCGTATCTGCCGATGGCGCTGGGTTCCGGCGAGACGACGGTGATGCGCATGGTATCGGCCTATTCGATCATGGCCAATGGCGGCAAGTCGATCAAGCCGTCGCTGATCGACCGCATCCAGGACCGCTACGGCAAGACCGTCTTTAGGCAGGACGAACGCGGCTGCTCAAACTGCAACGCCGCAGAATGGCAGAACCAGCCAGAGCCGGAGTTGGTCGACAATTCCGAGCAGGTGCTCGATCCGATGACCGCCTACCAGATCACATCGATGATGGAGGGCGTCGTTCAACGCGGTACCGGCGCCACCATCAACGAACTCGGCCGTCACATCGCCGGCAAGACCGGAACGACCAACGACGAAAAGGATGCCTGGTTCATCGGCTATACGCCGAACCTCGTTGTCGGCCTTTATATGGGCTACGATCAGCCGAAAGGTCTTGGCAAGGGCGCGACCGGCGGCGGCCTTGCCGCGCCGATCTTCAAGGATTTCATGCGCGTAGCGCTGGACGGCACGCCCAATGTCGACTTCAAGGTTCCCGAAGGCATGAAGCTGATTGCGATCAATCGCAAGACCGGCATGCGGGCCAACGAGGGTGACGCCGGAACCATCATCGAAGCCTTCAAGCCGGGTACCGGTCCCGCCGACAGCTATTGGGTGATCGGCATGGGTGCGGACGGCTCCAACGCCACCGGCGGGGCGCTGTCGCCGCAGGCCAACCAGGCTATCCAGTCGGGCGGCGGCGGGCTCTACTGACAATCGTTACATCCGGTCGGGCCGGCTTGACGATCATGGTCGAGCCGGCCCATCCCGCTTTACAGGGGCCGGTGCTTTACAGGGGACATTGCCGTCCCTATGTATCGCGCCACCAAACCGCCATTCAGCAACAGGACAGAACAGCCAGCCATGCGCGCGGAAACGCAAAATATTGTCGACGAGATCAGGCAGGCGATCACCCTGCTGAGGAGGCATCTTTGACTGGGACCAGGCCATAAAGCGGCTTGAGTACCTGAATGTCCGCGCCGAGGATTCGAGCCTCTGGAACGAGCCGTTGGAAGCGCAAAAGCTGATGCGCGAGCGTCAGGGCCTCGAGGAAGGCATTGCCGCGGTCAAAGGCCTCACCCAGGCTCTGGAAGACAATATCGGCCTGATCGAGCTTGGCGAGGAAGAGGGCGACGAGGGCGTCGTCGCGGAGGCCGAGGCGGCGATCCGCTCGATGCGCGGCGAGGCCAAGGCGCGCCAGATCGAAACGCTGCTGTCGGGCGAGGCGGACGCCAACGATAGCTATCTGGAAGTCCATGCCGGCGCCGGCGGCACCGAAAGCCAGGACTGGGCCTCGATGCTTCTGCGCATGTATACGCGCTGGGCCGAGCGCCGCCGCTTCAAGGTCGAGGTGCTGGAAGTGCATGACGGCGAAGAGGCCGGCATCAAGTCAGCCACGCTGCTGATCAAGGGCCACAACGCCTATGGCTGGCTGAAGACGGAATCCGGCGTGCATCGTCTCGTGCGTATTTCGCCCTACGACAGCAATGCGCGCCGCCACACCTCGTTCGCCAGCGTCTGGGTCTATCCCGTCATCGACGATACGATCGACATCGACGTTTCCGAATCCGACGTCCGCATCGATACGTATCGTTCCTCGGGATCAGGCGGCCAGCACGTCAACACAACCGATTCGGCGGTCCGCATCACCCATCTCGCCACTGGCATCGCGGTTGCCTGCCAGGCGGAGCGCTCCCAGCACAAGAACAAGGCCAAGGCATGGGAAATGCTGCGCTCGCGGCTTTACGAGGAAGAGCTGAAGAAACGCGAAGCGGTGGCGAACGCCACCGAAGCGTCGAAGAGCGATATTGGCTGGGGCCACCAGATACGGTCCTACGTGCTGCAGCCCTATCAGCTGGTGAAAGATCTGCGCACCGGCGTCGAGAGCACCAGCCCGTCGAGCGTGCTCGACGGCGACCTCGACGATTTCATGGAGGCCTCGCTGTCGCAGCGCATCGAGGGTGGCGCCGGAGAAACGGTGGCCGACATCGACTGAAGGCGGGCACCAACCCGGCAATTTCAATCCATCACGCGAGAGTTACGGCCACGGCGCGAGAGTGACGAGTTCTCAGCTTGAACTTACCTGTCGTTCTACAACTTTGTTTTTCATCAGAATTTCCAAAATCGATTTCCGCTTTTGACGCGAATGCTTCGAGCCTGCCGGTGCCGAGCCCGGAACCACTGCGAGCCGAATTCCGTTATTGGCAACCCTCGCTGCCGGGGGTGATCGTACCAGTCTCGTCAACCCGGCCGGCAGGCTGGTTCCGGCCGCAGAGGTCGGCGTTCGGTTTGCGACAGCAATTCCTTGCGCCGACCAAGGAATCAGCCCAGCATCCAAGCGCTGGGGAGGAAAAAAGCATTTATGGCCGGGCGCGGCGTATCTGCGACCTGACGATCCGGCCACTGGGAAGACACGTTCCGGGAACGGGCAAGCGAGATGCTTGACAACCGTTGATAGGAACTGCGCCCATGCCTGCTCTTACAACCAGACCGGCCCATGCCGTTCACACGGCGCGCCGATTTCTGAATTCCCTTGTCGCGGCAGTGGTTTTGATAGCTGCCGCGATGCCATTCGCGGCGCCTGCTCTGGCGCATGATGCCAAGCCGACCGCGGCGATGCCGCAAGGCTGGAGCTATCCGTTCTCCTGCTGCTCGGGCTATGACTGCCGCGAGGTTGCGCCGATATCTATCGGCGAGCGCCCCGAAGGCTATGTCATCAAGGGGACAGGCGAAGTCGTGGCCTATAGCGACAAGCGCATCAAGAATTCGCCCGACGGCGCATATCACTGGTGCTCGGTCGCCGGCGCCAATGACGGAAAGACCATCTGTCTGTTCGTGCCGCCATCGTCCTATTGATGCATGTCGCCCCCAAAAGCTTGCCCTTGGGCTTGACCCGAGGGTGTGCAGGGTTTTTGGGATCGACACGCCCTCGATTGGGTTACAACACTTTTGAAACTGCGCATTGCAGACGACAGATCTGCTGACGGAGAGTTGTCAGGAGCGTTTCTTTATGGTGCCTTGCCGTAGGGGCGGCGGGCATTGTGAGGGACTAATCCATGACCATCAAGGCAAGCTGCCACTGCAAGGCGACGACGTTCGAGGTTTCGCAAGCGCCGCAGACGGTGACGCGATGCACCTGTTCCTTCTGTTCGAAACGCGGGTCGTTGTGGGCCTATTACACGCCATCGCAATTCAGACTTACCAGCCCGCCCGAGAATGTTTCGTTCTACCGATGGGGATCGAAAACCATAAAACACGGTTTTTGCGCCACCTGCGGCTGCGGCACCTTCACCGAAACGCCGGACTGGTCGACGGGCGAGCCGAATTTCGACAATCCGAAGATCAGCGTGAATTCGCGGCTGTTCGACTATTTCGATCTCGACAAGGTCGAAGTGGTGGTCATCGACGGCAAGAACCTCTGGCAGACGGTCGAATTGCGGTGGTCGCGCGAGCCGCTGGCAGCCGGGTGGAATGAGCCGGGGAAAGCCGCCGCAGCGGCTTTTGCTGGTCCGCTTTTCGCCGCATTTCATGTTACAAGTCGCTGGAAGGGCTGATGCGGTGCGCCATTGCGCGGCCGTGGTATGGAGAGGGACCACCATATGAAAAAGACTGTGCTCGCCGTCGTGGCGACGGCTGTGCTCGTGAGCGCATGCACCACCGATCCCTACACCGGGGAGCAGAAGGTTTCCAACACCGCTGCCGGCGCCGGTCTGGGAGCGTTGGCTGGTGCCGGGCTCGGCATGCTTGCCGGCGGCAACGACCGCCGCAACGCGCTGATCGGCGCCGGGATCGGTGCGCTTGCCGGCGGCGCCATCGGCGCCACCATGGACCAGAACGAGGCCGAACTGCGCCGGCAGCTTGAGGGCACCGGCGTCAGCGTCACCCGCACCGGCGACCAGATCATCCTCAACATGCCGTCCGACATCACTTTCAACGTCGACCAGGATGCGGTGAAGGCTGGGTTCTATCCGGTGCTGAATTCGGTTGCCCTTGTGCTGAAAAAGTTCCGGCAGACCACCGTCGACGTGTTCGGCCACACCGACTCGACCGGCGGCGACGAGCACAATTTCGACCTGTCGCAGCGCCGCGCCCTGGCGGTCGCCAACTATCTGTCCGGGCAGGGCGTCGATTCCCGCCGCTTCGCCGTCACCGGCTTCGGCAAGACGCGTCCGATCGCCTCCAACGCGACCGCTGCCGGCCGGGCTCAGAACCGCCGCGTCGAGATCCAGCTGTCGCCGCTCACCTGAGGCAAGCGCATGAACCGAGAGCGGCTCCGTACGGGGCCGCTCTAATGGTTATGCCGGACCGCCGGCCGCCGGCGCGCTGCGTTTGTGATATCAGGACCGGGCCGGCTGATCGACAATCGCGGCAACGATCCGGCGCACGATCGGAAGCACAATCAGCAGGCTGGGAAACGCAACAAGCCATGAAGCGCCCCATGCATAGCTCCAGGCCGCAATAAACCCGTCCGTCCAGCCTGCGCCGATTGCCGTCGAAACCGCCGAGACAATCGAGGACATCAGAATCGAAAGAACCAACGGCATCACCACCGCGCCGTAGGAGGGCGGCAGCTTTCTCAATTTGAAGGCTCGGTCCGGTGATGCTTGCATCGAAATCTCCTAATCAGAAAGTGTGCGTAAGCGTTATTGTGAGGACGATCAGGCGGCATGTGCCACCGGCAGCGCCAATTCCCGAATGAAGCTTCGCAGCGAACGCGGCTCGCGGCCAAGCGCGGCGCGCAACGCCAGGCTGTTCCCGCCGAGGCCGTATTTGGCGTAGTGGCTGTGTACTTTGGCCAGCATCTGCAACTGCCGGTCGGTATAGGGAAGGCGGGCTTTCGCCGCCCAGTCCTGAAATGTCGGCTCGCCTGCTGAAACCGGCCGGCCAAGCGCCTCGCTCATCATGGCAACGACCTCTTCGCGGCTGTGCATACCGTCGGCGCACAGCTCGAGGGTCGCATAGGACAAACGCGTTTCGGTCAGTGCGATCGCTGCCACTTCAGCCACGTCGCGATAGTCGACGCGGGCCAGCTTCGCCGTCTTTGGAAACGGCTCGGCGAAAACGCCATGCTCGACGATGGACGGCCAGGCCGCCGCGATATTTTGCATGAAATTGGCCGGGTGCAGAATGGTGTATTCCATGTTCGTCGAATAGAGGGCGGCTTCGACCGGTACCTTGCTTGCGTGGTTCTCCAGCCTCGTGTTGGTGGGCTGGATCACCGATGAGAAGACGAATTTCCGAACGCCTGCACGCGCCGCTGCCTCAACCATGGCAACCCCCATGGCGGCTTCGTCGGGAGCAAAGGCCGGTCCGATGTGGAAGACACCGTCGACACCTTCGACGGCCTGTTCAACGCTTTGATGGTTGCGCAGATCCCCGATCGCGATCTCGGTTGCGCCGGCTTTCCGGGCTTTTTCGGCAGCCGCGGCGTCACGAACAAGCGCTCTAACCCTGGCATTGCGGCGGGCGAGTTCAGGCACCACCAAACCGGCAACGCGGCCTGCGGCGCCTACGACCAGGACGGTTGGACTGGGTGTTCGCATGACGATCTCCTTCCCTCGAGTCTGCCTTTCGGCCTGTGCAGGGAAGATAAAATCTAGCGAACTGCGTTACAATTGATCGATGTGGCGATAGTTTATCCCGATTTTCGGGAGAAATACGCGATGAGCCGGATAGATGATTTCGAAGCCTTCATTGCCATTGTCGAGCATGGCAGCCTGACGGCTGCCGCACGCCGGCTGAACCGCTCACTGCAGTCGGTCAGTCGGTCTTTGGCGACATTGGAGGAATCCATCGGGGTCGAGCTTCTGCACAGGACGACGCGCCGCTCGACGCCGAGCGAAGCCGGTGCGGCCTTTTTCCAACGCATCAAGCCCGCCATCGGGGAAATAAACGAAGCCAGGCTTCAGGCGGCCAACCGACGATCCGAGCCGTCCGGCATCCTGCGTGTGAGTGCCCCGGTTCTGTTCGGCCCGGATTTCCTGATGCCGGTCATCGCCGACTATATGCGGACATATCCCCAGGTTGAGGTTGACCTCCAGCTTTCCGATGAATTTGTCGATCTGGATGCCGTGGGTCTCGATCTGGCGGTCCGGATCGGCGATTTGCCGGATTCCAGTCTACGGGCGAAGCGGCTGGGGGCGCTGCGGCGCGTCGTGTTCGGCGCACCTGCCTACTTTCGACAACACGGCCGACCGGCCCATCCGCTTGAATTGCGTGAGCATGAATGCATCGTACGAACCGTTGACGGCCGCCCGGGCGAATGGATGTTTCAGATTGAAGGCAAGCCCCGGCCGGTGAAGGTCGCGGGCACCTTCCGGTCGAATTTGATGATATCGATCTATGCAGCCGCGGTTCACGGCTTGGGTTTGGGCTACTCCCCGCTTTGGCAGGTAAAACACCTGGTGGACGATGGCCGCCTGGAACTGGTTCTGACCGAATTCGAGCCGGTGCCGGTGCCGATACACGCCGTATGGCCGGAAGGCAGGTCGTCCTCGGCCAAAGTACGCGCTTTTCTGGACCTGTTGGCATCTCGCCTGGAGCTCAGGAACCTTTAGGGCCCAAACCAAACTGAGCGCCGATCTTACCTCATCGATATCAAGTTCGTGATCAGAACTGCCTTGACGGCGTCGGGTGCTGGTTGATGGACCTCCAAATGACCGATGTCGTTCAGCTGATCGATCGTCAAATCTGCCAGTGCCCTGCGTCTTGCGGCGGTCCGCCGCCATCTCGTGAATGCAGCGATCATCATTGCTGCGCTTTTCAAGCCAGACCCAAGCAAGCGTTTGGACATGCCGCGGGCGGCGCGAGTTTCCGTGTGAGCCATTGTTTTGGTCTCCCATTTCGAGTTTGCGGATGGGAGCGTGCCACGCAGGTGTTTTCGGGCTGTTCGGCTGTGTGTGAACAATTGGGAGGAGTCCGACGATCCGCCGTTAAATCGGTGTTAAATCGATCCACCGAGATGCTATTCTGTCGCTGCGGTCGAAGTCTGGAGACGATTTGTGCGCATCCGGTTGCTTGGTGGCCTGGAGGTTACTTCCCCGGAGCGCCGGCCCGTCCGGTTCGCCACACGCAAGACTTCGCTTCTTTTTGCTGCTCTGGTTCTCGCAGGCCGCCGCGGCCATCGTCGCGAGCAGCTTTCCGAAGCCTTTTGGCCGGGGCGAAGCAATGGTCAGGCCCGCAATAGTTTGCGTCAGGCGCTGGTCGACATCCGGCGCACGTTCCCCGCCAGCTCGGATGCAACCGTCTACATCGATGGGGATCAGGAAACCGTCGCGCTTATTGCCGGTCCGGATGAGGCGGACATCTCGATCTTCGACCGGAAGCTGGAGGAGGGCCGGACCACTGATCTCGCCTTCGCCGCCGATCTGTACCGCGGTGAGCTGCTTGCCGGGCAAGCCATTCCTGACGAACTGGACGAGTGGTTCAGACCTTATCTGAGCAAGTATCAGCGCAAAGCGCTGCAGTTGGTCGATCGGCTGAGCCTGGCGCTGCCCGCACCCGGCTCAGCGGAAGAGACGGCCTGCGAAGGGCTCGCGGAGAGATTGCTCGCCCCGGATCCGACGGCGGAGGCGGCCCATCGGGCGCTGATCCGCATCCACGCTCATCGAGGTCACGAAAACGCCGCCTTACGCCAGTTCGAGCTGTGTCGGGCAGCTTTGAAAAAACATCTGGATGCAGAGCCTGAGGAGCAGACAAGCTCGCTGGCGGCTTCTCTGCAGTCCCGTGAACGACCTGAACGTCCGCGGCCGGAGCCAAGCTCCGGCGTCGCATCACTGGCGCAGGTTCTGGCGGCCCCGACGAGGCGCGACGACCACCCATCGGTAGCGGTGCTGCCGTTTCAGAATCTAAGCGGTGATATGGAGCAGGAATATTTTGCCGACGGTATGGTGGAAGACATTGTCACGGCCTTGGCTCACTTTCGTCACCTGTTCGTAGTCGCACGGAATTCGAGCTTCACCTACAGGGGACGGTCCGTAGACATAGAGCAGGTCGGGCGTGAGCTGGGCGTGCGCTATGTGGTCGAGGGAAGTGTTCGCCGGGCTGGCGACCGCCTGCGCATCGCCGGGCAGCTCATCGACACCTCGACAGGGGCCTATCTCTGGGCCGACCGTTTTGACGGAGCGCTCGCCGAAGTCTTCGATCTGCAGGACCAGGTCGCCTCGAGCATTGTCGGCGCAATCACACCGAAAATGGAGGAGGCTGAGATCGAGCGTGCCAAACGCAAACCGACTGAAAGCCTCGACGCCTATGACTACTATCTCCGCGGGCTGGCGGCCTTTGACCGGACGATCACTAGTAGGTCGGCCATTGACGATGCCTTGCGCCTCTTCATGAAGGCGATCGACGGTGACCCGGAGTTTGCCGCAGCCTATGCGCGGGCGGCGCGGTGCTACGCTACCCGAAAAAGCAACGGCTGGATGGTCGACCGCGCGAAAGAGAATGCCGAGGCTACTCGACTGGCCAGGAGAGCGGTCGAACTCGGAAGGGACGATGCGATTGCGCTTTCCTTCGGTGGATACGTGCTCGGCTACGTAGGTGGCGACCTTGACGACAGTGCGGCTTGCATCGATCGCGCGCTCGTTCTCAACCCGAATCTAGCGGCCGCGTGGGGCCTAAGCAGCTGGGTCAGGGCTTGCTTTGGCGAGCCAGGCAAGGCCGTCGAGCACGCCGCGCTTGCCATGCGCCTAAGCCCATTGGATCCACGCCTGTTCGCTTGGCAATTCAACACCGGGCTCGCTCATTTTTGTGCCGGCCACTACGATGACGCCGCCACTTGGGCGGGAAAGTCGCTGCGGTACCAACCGAACTACGTGAGCGCGATGCGTGTAGTGGCGGCGAGTCATGCCCTTGCGGGGCGCCTGTCGGAAGCGCAGCAGATGATGGCCCGGGTCTGCGAGCTCGATCCCTCGCTGCGGCTTTCGAATCTTGCCGAGGTGCTGCCGCCGTTTTATCGACCGGACGATCGCAGCAGGTACATCGAAGGCCTTCGCAAGGCGGGCCTGCCGGACTAACGCCATCTCAGCGTGAGGCGAGGCCGTCTTATGCCGGCTTCGTGCTTCGCGCGTCGGCGGGACGCGCGAGCGCTGTGGTATCAGACCTTGGCGACGATCCGCATGAAGGCCGGCATGTCGTCGCCGAAGCCCACGGTCGCGTCATTGTCTTCCTGGCGCTGACGGGCAGGGCGCTCGCGCTGTGGCCTGGTATCGCCGCGTTCCGGCGCGCGCCGCTCGCTGCGATCGGGCGAAGCCTTCCGTTCAGGTGAAGCTTGGCGCTCGCTGTTTTCCGAGCGGATCGCCTCTTTGCGGGTACGCCGCTCGCCGATGTCGGCGACCGCGGCTTCGGCCACGACCGGCTGTTCCTCGCTCACCGCTTCCGGCGCCGTTTCCTCGCCACGTTTGGCGTGGCGTTCACGCGGCTTGCGCTCGCCCCTGTCCTTGGCGTCGTCCTTGCGCCCGGCGCGGCGTGGCGCACCACGGCCACGGCGGGGGGCCTCATCCTCGCCGCCTTCGCTGACGACGACCGTCGACAGGTCGCCGTCATGCCACTCGATCTTGGTGCCGATCAGCCGTTCGATGGCGTCGATGTATTTGGTGTCCGATTTGGTCGCGATGGTGAAGGATTTGCCGGAGCGTCCGGCGCGGCCGGTACGGCCGATGCGGTGGACATAATCCTCGGCGTGGATCGGCACGTCGTAGTTGAAGACATGGCTGACGTCGGGAATGTCGAGGCCGCGCGCCGCGACGTCCGAAGCAACGAGATAGCGCAGCTTGCCGTCACGGAAATTGGCCAGCATCTGCATGCGCGCGCGCTGGTCCATGTCGCCGTGCAGGGCGCCGGCGTCGAAATCATATTTCAGCAGCGAGCGGAACAGCTCCGACACCTCGACCTTGCGGTTGCAGAAGATGATGGCGTTCTTCAGCTCGGCATCCTCGGCCTTCATCAGATTGCGCAGCGTCTCGCGCTTGTCCCAAGGCTTTGGCCCGGATTTCACCAGCCGCTGGATGATGTTGGTGGCGGCCGATGCAGCCTTCGACACTTCGACGCGCACCGGCGCGTGCAGGAACTTCTCGGTGAGCTTGGTGATCTCCGGCGGCATCGTCGCTGAGAAGAACAGCGTCTGCCTGGTGAACGGGATCATCTCGCAGATGCGCTCGATGTCGGGGATGAAGCCCATGTCGAGCATGCGGTCGGCCTCGTCGATGACGAGGATCTCGACGCCATTGAGCAGGAGCTTGCCGCGCTCGCGATGGTCGAGCAGGCGGCCGGGAGTCGCGATCAGCACGTCGGCGCCGCGCTCGAGCTTCTTGTCCTGCTCGTCGAAGGACACGCCGCCGATCAGCAGCGCGATGTTGAGCTTGTGGTTCTTGCCGTATTTGACGAAGTTTTCCTCGACCTGCGCGGCTAGCTCGCGCGTCGGCTCGAGGATCAGCGTACGCGGCATGCGGGCGCGGGCGCGGCCCTTTTCCAG
Source organism: Mesorhizobium sp. M0983 (assembly GCF_040318975.1). Classification (NCBI taxonomy): domain Bacteria; kingdom Pseudomonadati; phylum Pseudomonadota; class Alphaproteobacteria; order Hyphomicrobiales; family Phyllobacteriaceae; genus Mesorhizobium; species Mesorhizobium sp. M0983. Next base: position 125,012 of record NZ_JAMYNH010000004.1, read on the forward strand.
CCGGGTGAGCATCGGCAGGACGAAGGACGCCGTCTTGCCGGTGCCGGTCTGGGCAATGCCCAGCACGTCCTTGCCGAGCAAGGCGTGCGGGATAGCACCAGCCTGGATCGGCGTCGGCTCGGTGTAGCCGGCATCGGTAACTGCGGAAAGGACCTTCGGCGACAGGCCGAGGTCTGCGAAGGTCAACGCTTCTTGAGCGATCTGGGTGTCTGAGGACAAGTTTGGCTGTCTTTGGCTGGTTCGGGGGCGCAACATAGGCAGTCGCGGCAAGCGCCGCGCGCCTGCAAGATTGGTATTGCAGGTAGGCGCAAGCCTACGATTTGTCAACACAAACGGGCGGCATTGGCGCGATTGTGAAGTCGTAACCTTAATCGCGATGCTTAATTTGCGCAGTGGCTGCTGCGCCGGCTCAGTAGCGGAACTGTTCGGCGAGAATGCGCTCGTTCCACGAATGGTTGGGATCGAACAGCAGCGTCGCCGTCGCCGTCGGCGATTCCCTCACCGTGACCGTCGTCACCGCCTTGACCTCGGTGTGGTCGGCGGCGGCATTCACCGGCCGCTTTTCCGGCTCCAGAATGTCGAAACGCACGATCGCCTTGTTGGACAGCAGCGCGCCGCGCCTGCGGCGCGGACGAAACGGGCTGACCGGGGTCAGTGCCAGCAGCGGAGCGTCGAGCGGCAGGATCGGCCCGTGCGCCGACAGATTATACGCGGTCGAGCCGGCCGGCGTCGCAATCATCACGCCGTCGCAGTGCAATTCCTCCAGCCGCTCTTGCCCATCCACGGTGATGCGGATCTTGGCCGTCTGGTAGGATTGGCGCCAAAGCGCGACCTCGTTGATCGCCAGCGCCGAAATCGTCTCACCCTCCGCCGTCACCGCCTGCATCTCCAGCGGACGGATCGTTTCGGCGACCGCAGCCGCGATGCGCCCGGTCAAGCCGCTGGCGCGGTATTCGTTCATCAGGAAACCGATGGTGCCACGGTTCATGCCGTAGACCCTCTTTCCCGTGCTCATCGTCTCGCGCAGGGTCTGTAGCAGAAAGCCGTCGCCACCGAGCGCCACGACGATTCCGGCATCCTCGACGGATGCCTGGCCGTAGCGTGCCGAAAGGCTTTCCAGCGCTGCATTGGCGTCGGCTGTACCGGATGAGACGAAGGCGAAACGGCTGGCGGTTTTGCTCATGGCTCTCAACGACAACCGATTGGCAACGACCGATTGGTGGCGACCGGTTGCGGGGTCGCGCCAGCGCCGGGTTAGCATGGGCGGGCATTTCTGCAAAGGGAGGGAGGTGTCTTGAGATGGCGGCCAAACAGGCGCGCTCGCGCATCATGTCGGGGGACAAAATGATGTGATGGTTAAGACCTGCCTTAAACTCTCGTAAAGCCGGATCGATCATGTTAGCCGGCAGTGGATGGGCGGCGTGGGGCTAACCAGTCGAGGCCGATCTATTGCCGCTGGCACGCTTGATTATCGTCTTCCTGATGCTGGCAAGTTTTGCCCTGGCTTTCGCGGAACTGGTGCGTCAGTCGGAGGAAAAGAGTTTTAGACCCGAGCCCACGGCCTCACGCTGCGGCGACGCGGCGGGCACACCCTGCCCGCAAAGGGCGCTTTGACGCTACAACGCTAGTCCCTATCGGGCGAGCAGATGGCAGCCGGCCTGGCGCTTCTGCGCGAGATACTCGTCGACAAGCTGGCGATAGCGGATTTTGCCGAAGCTCGGGAAATGGCCGCCATGCACGACCGAGACATCGAGATCGCGCATGCGCAGCAGCGTTTCGACATAGTCGTCGATATCGGAGTGATAGACATCGTCGATCAGCGGGCCGTCATAGATGATGTCGCCGGAAAACAGGATGCCCGTCCTGTTTTCGTAGAGCGCAATGCCGCCGGGTGAATGGCCGGGCGTATGGATGACCTCGAAGGTACGGTCGCCAAGATCGACGATGTCGCCTTGTTCGAGCAACCGGCCGGCTGGTGCGGGTAGGATCCGGTAGCGATTCGTGTCCCAGCCTTGCGGCATGCCGTCGAACATCTCCTCGGTGGCATAGCGGTCGGCAACCGTCCATTCGTTGCGCGGGTCGGCGAGGATCTCGGCCTCGGCCGGGTGCACGCAGCGGTCGGGAAATTCGTGATGGCAGCCGATATGGTCGAAATGCGTGTGGCTGGCCACGCAGGTGAGCTTGCGTTCCGTGACCAGCGGTACGTGGCGGCGCAGGCTGAAATGGCCGAGGCCCGTGTCGAACAGCAGGTCGCGGTCGCGGCCCCGCACATGCCAGATGTTGCAGCGGAAGAACGGCTTGATCCACGGCTCGTGGATCAGCGTCACGCCATCGCCCATGCGGATGCTTTCGTACCAGTGGCCGGCGTCGATGATTGGAAGCGTGCTCATGTTCAGTCCGCAAGCAGGATGACGTCGCCAGCATCGCACGATACGGCGACAACGTCGCCCGGCTGGACGGCCGATGCGGAGGGGACCTTGGCGATGAAGTGCAACGCCGGGTCGGTCGTGGAGGTTCCCAGCACGCGCTTGAAGCTACCCTGGAAGACGACGTCGCTGACCTTGGCCATGCCAAGCGCTACAGGGCCGCTGGCAGCGCCGAGGACAAGATGCTCAGGCCGGACGGCCAGCGCAACCGTCGAGCCGGCCGGCAATGTGCCAGCCAGCGAGAGCGACCCAAGCTTCGTGGTGACGGTGATTTTGCCGCTCTTCGCCTCGGTCACTGTTCCGGAAATCAGCGTGCTTTCGCCCATGAAGGTCGCGGAAAAGCGCGTCGCCGGCCGTGCATAGACGCGCTCTGGTGGCCCTTCATCCTCGATGCGCCCGTCATTCATCACCACGCAATGGTCGGCCAGCGCCATCGCCTCTTCCTGGTCGTGGGTGACGTGGATGAAGGCGGTGCCGACACGCTTCTGGATCGCCTTCAACTCGTCCTGCATCTGCCGGCGCAATTTGAGGTCGAGCGCACCGAGCGGCTCGTCGAGCAGGAGCACCGCCGGCTCGACCACCAGGGCGCGCGCCAGCGCCACGCGCTGCCGCTGACCGCCGGAAAGCTGGTGCGGCTTCTTGTCGAAGGCAGTAGCCAGCCCAACCAGCGCCAGCGCCTCGCGCGCCCGTGCTGCCCGGGTTGCGCCATCGACACCCTGCATGCGCAGGCCGAAGCCGACATTGCTGCCGACGCTCATATGCGGGAACAGCGCATAATCCTGGAACACGGTCGTCGTCGGCCGCTTCGCCGGTGGCACGGCGGTGCAGTCCTCGCCGCGGATCAGCACCTTGCCCTCGCTCGGCGTGACGAAGCCGCCGAGGATGGACAGAAGCGTCGTCTTGCCGGAGCCGGACGGCCCGAGCAGGATCGTGTAGCTGCCAGGCTCGATCGTCAGCGAGACGTTCTTCAGCACGGTATGCTGGCCGAAACGGTGCGAGACGGAGCTTATATCAACCAGTGGCGCCGTCATGCCGGCTTCCTCCGCAACAGCATCAGCTCGAACAATACCACCAACACGATGGAGACGGCGAAGACCAGCGAGCCGACGGCGTTGGTCTTGGGATTGAGACCGGAGCGCAGCAGGTTCCAGATCTCGACAGGCAGCGTCGTGTCGAAGCGCGTCAACAGGAACGAGATGACGAATTCGTCCCAGGAGAAGGTCATCGACAGGAAGAAACCGGCGAAGATCGCCGGCGCCATCACAGGCACGGTGATCAGCAGCAGCACCTTCCATTCGGGCGCGCCGAGGTCGCGCGCGGCGCGCTCGATATTGATCTGGTGGTCGCCCATCTGACTGTAGACGATGGCAAAGCACAGCGGCAGGTTGATCACGACATGGCCGATGCCGGCGGCAAGAAGCGACTTCGGCACGCCGGCCCAGTTGAACAGCACCAGCAGCCCCATGCCGATGATGAGATAGCTGACGGTCAGTGGCAGCGTGATCAGTCCACGCATCAGGCCCGAGCCCGGCAAGGCGAAGCGTGCAAAACCCCAGGCCGAGAGAAAGCCGAGCGTGACGGCGACAGCCGAAGAGAGGACGGCAACCAGCAGCGAGTTGACCAGCGCCGAGGTGAGCCGCGTATCGGCGAGCACGGCCTCGTACCAGCGCAGCGACGGCCCGGTGAAGGGCGGGATCGGAAACGACGTCGCCTGCAGCGAAAACAGTATCAGCACAACCACCGGCAGGAAGATGAAGCCGTAGATGGCGATGGCGTAAAGGCCGGAGACGAGGCGGATGAGAGCGCGCATGGTCAAGCCCGCTCGATCTTCAGCCAGCGGGCGCAGGCGAGATAGGCGATGGTGACGACCGCCATCAGGATGATCGACAGCGCCGAGGCGAGCGGAAAGTCGCCGCGCCGGCCGATCTGCATCATGACGAGCTGCGGCATCAACAGCTCATTGTTGCCGCCGAGGATCTGCGGTGTGATGTAGTCGCCGATGCACAGCACAAAGGTGAGGAAGGCGCCGACCATGATGCCAGGCAGCGTCAGCGGCAGAACGACATGCAGGAATGTCCGGATCGGCCCGGCGCCGAGGTCGGCTGCGGCCTTGCGGTAGCTGGGGCTGAGCTGCTTCAGATTGGCGAAGATCGTCAGCGTCAACAGCATGACGAAGAAATGCACGAAGCCGGTGACGGTCGCTAGCCGCGTATTGGCAAGCTGCAGCGGTTCGCTGAACAGCCCGGAGCCGGTCAACGCGCGGTTGACGACGCCGTTCTGCGCCAGCACCAGCAGCCACGAATAGGAACGCACGACATAGGAGGTCCAGAACGGCAGCACCGCCAGCATCAGCGCCAGCCGCTGCCAGCGCTCCGGCACCTGCTCGGCCAGGATCCAGGCGAAGGGATAGGCAAGCAGCACCGAGATCACGGTGACGATGGCCGTGACCTGCAGCGAATTCACCATCGCCTGCCAGTAGGATGGATTGGCAAAAAACTGGCTGTAGTTGGATAGCGTGAAGCCCCCGCCTTCATGCGCCGTCAGGCTGGATACCGCCATGGCGACGAAGGGCAGCACGAAGAACAGCAGCGTCCAGCCGAGCGCCGGCGTGACCAGCGCCCAGGGTAGGGCACGCCCGCTGCTGGCGGAGTTCACGACCGGCAGCCGGTCATTGCGCCTGCAGCATTTCGGTCCAGACGTCCTGCATCTTCTTGTCGAGATCGGCATTCGGCGCCGGATAGGATTGCGCGCGGGCGAGGAATTCCTCCTGCTCGTCGAAGCGCAGGATCTTCTTCTGCTCGTCGCTCAGCGCCGCCTTGGTGTTGGCCGGCATGCCCCAATAGCAGGACGAGGTGGCGAGCCGCGCCTGGCCTTCGGGGCTCATAATGTACTGGATGAATTTAAGTGCCAGGTTCTTGTTCTTGGAATCCTTGAACATTGCCAGCGACTGCGACCACAGCACGGCGCCTTCCTTCGGGATCGAGAAGTCGAGCGCCGGGTTTTCCTTGGCCAGCCCCGCCGTCACCCATTCGCCACCTCCGACCAGTATGTCGACCTCGCCGGTCGCCAGCGCTGTCTGGCTGGCGGTCACTTCGCCGACCAGCTTGGCATTGGCCTTCATTTTGAGCAGCTGTTCCTTGATGGCGGGAAGGTCGGCTTCGGTCAGTTCCGCCGTCTTCTTGCCGATCGCCAGGGCGGCCATGCCGATGACCGGCAGGTAATAGTCGTAGATGGCGATCTTGCCTTTGTATTTATCGCCGGTCAGCGCCGCCATCGACTGCATGTCGGCCGGGTCGACTTTGGTCTTGTTGTAGCCGATCGTGTTGTACCCGAACTTTTCGGTGATGCCGTAGCGCTTGCCGTCGACCACGGTGGAGCTATCCATCTTCACCTGCGGAAACAGGTCGGCCAGCGGCAGCTTGTCTTCCGGCAGTGGCTCGAACAGGCCTTTTTCGACGCCGCGCGGTATGTCGATGCTGTCGATCACCATCACGTCCCAATCGCCGGGCTGCGATTGTTCGACGATCGCCAGGCCAGCGCCGGTGCCTTCGAACTCCTTGACATTGACCCTGACGCCGTTGGCCTCCTCGAAAGGCTGCAACAGCGCCGGATCGGCGTGATCGCACCAGATCAGCGCGTTGAGGTCCTGCGCCTGAGCGAGGCTGCCCGTCGCCAGCAGCAGTGCCGCCGCGGCACATGCGCTGTGGAGATGGCTCTTCAGAACCGAAATCGTATTCCTGGTAGTTGGATTGGGGGTCTTTGGATTGATGGACATCGAGTGTTCTCCCTTGCCTTTTTTGGCTTGTGGCAAAAAATTGAACCAATTCTAAAATTGAGTCAATTCTGTTTTTGTGGCAAACAGCCGCTATGAGCGGATTGCGGGCAAGGCAGAAGGCGGATCGGCACCGCCGCATCATCGAGGCGGCGGCGGCGCTTTTCCGCGATGCCGGTTATGAAGGCGCCAAGATCGAGACGATTGCCGCGCAGGCTGAAGTCTCGGTCGGCACGATCTACAATTATTACCAGAACAAGGGCGACATCCTCGGCGCCATCGTTTCGATGGAGGTCAACGAAGTGCTCAATGCCGGGCGCGGCGTGGTGGCCAACCCGCCGGCCAATGTCGGCGACGCGCTGGACACACTGCTCGGCATCTATATCGAGCATTCGCTGCATTATCTCAGCAAGGAGATGTGGCGACAGGCGATGGCGATCTCGACGCAACTGCCGGACAGCCCGTTCGGCCAGGCCTATACCGCGCTCGACCGGGCACTGACCGAGCAGATCCGTGCGCTGATCGCCCACCTGCAGGCGCTCGGCCTGGTGCGCCGCGACATCGATGGACACGCCTTGGGCGAACTGGTGTTCAACAACATGAACATGATGTTCATCGAGTTCGTGAAGCGCGACGGGGCGAGGATGGCCGAACTGCGCACTGCGATACGGCGGCAGAATAGGATATTGGTGGCGGCGATTGGGGTTTGACTGCAGTCACCCAGCCGAAAGACCTGCCCGAGCGAGGGCTTCGGGCGCCGGCGTGACGTGCCCGTGCGGCTTGCAATAGCCGGGGTCGATCGCGCGATAGCCGAGCAGATGGCCGAGTGGCGCCAGGATCCCCAGCGCCACTCGCTGAATCGCAGGTGGCGGGTGCGTGAAGACGATAACGTCGGCAAATTCCCTGGCGATGACCGCCGCCTGAAGCGGCGAAGGCCTGCCTTTTTTGTCCACCTTGCCGGCATTGGCCAGGCCGAAGAGCATGCCAATCAGCAGCTCGAAACGGTTCGGGTCGATATCGTCCGCACCCGGCGCCCGGTCGACTTCGACCAGGACATGCGCTTCTTCGGTTTTGCTGCTGTTCCACCAATCATGTGCGACGCCTGCTTCGATCGCGGCGGATTGGCCAGGCCCCAGAGACAAAGTCTTCCCGGCGATGCAAGCATCGAGCCGGCCGCCGAGGACGGTAAACCGTTCCGTCAGGTTCGGGTGGAAGTGCTCGCCCACCACTGCGGCTCCCGGCCGAGCGGTCAGATGGGCGATGCCTGGCCCATCTCCGCGGTCTTCCGTGCCACGCAGGATGACAGCATATTCGCCGGTCACCTTGTTCTCGTAGACATCTCCACAGCGTGACATGGATCAGCTCGTGGGTTCATAGCATCAGCGCCGCCAACTATACGGTTGAAGGCATGGTGCTTCAACGCCTACAGGCGCCGACGTTCTGTTAACACAGGCGCGACGCCCTACCGAACATGCTTTGGAGGCCGCGCTCGCGGAAACGGCACGACCGTCAGCGGCGCCTTGCGGAATTCTGCGATGGCTATTTCTTCAATCAGCGCGTCGAGGGCCTCGTTGACGCGCCGGCTCGTTTCATCCGCGCCGCAGAGGCGGTTTTGTGCGCACTCCAAAAGCTCGCGCGCCGCGGCGAAATCGCTTCGCATGACAACACCCTTTGGTTTTTGGCCCGCCGCACCGACATTGTCGGCGCGCTTAATTGAGCGAGTGCTAATATACACAGGAGCAATTTAATCGAATGGTACGAGATGGCCGAGGCCGGGAGAGCGGGCCGAAATGACGGCTCTGCAACGGCGAAGACACGCCCGGGCTCAGCGTTTCCAGATATGAGATGCTAGCTCGTTGTCTGGCGACAGATTTTGCCAGCAATTTCACGGAAGTTTCTGGTGACCCGACGAGGACGGTCCCGACACGTACGCCCCTAGTACGATCTTGGGCGGCTTAGATATTCTCTGGCGGCGGCAATCTGGCGTCGATGCTCGCGGAGGAAAGCCGCGCCGAAACAAATCGCAAAGGCCAGTACGGAAAGGCTTGTCGTTGCTCTTGATGCTGGATCGGGATCGGGACTTATCAGGAAACGGAAACCAAGCGCGAAGGCGAAGACGATAAGGCCGCCAAACATACCGTTGATGAAGGGGGCGGTCGTGCGTTTCTGCTCCAACGAAGACTCCTAGGTTTTCCGCTAGGGAACTATGGTTTCCGCTAGGGAATATATGCGTTGAAGCTGATGTGCTACCGATCTGACGGCCCCGGCCTGTGGATATCGGGGACGAGCAGATATCAAGCGCCCCCGAGGTCTCAAGAAGCCCGCACTGGTGCCCCCGGACGGAATCGAACCGCCGACCTTCGGTTTACAAAACCGCTGCTCTACCAGCTGAGCTACAAGGGCACGGCGCTCGGGTTAGCATATTTGCTGCGCCAGTAAAGACAAAACTCCGTTTTCGGCTGCCGCGACCGCGCCGGTTCTGCCGCCAGGGCGTCCTGAAAACGGCCAATTCGCTTCCTATATTGACCGAAGGTGCAATCGCATCAGCGAGGCTGTCGCATGATCAGGTTTGTCATCATTCTCCCGCTCGTCGTCGTGGCCTGGGTTCTCCTGGTGAAGCTCGTCAGGGATCTGAAGCGCGCCAATATCGACTGGACCGGCGTCACCACCATCATCGGCTTCATCGCGCTCGCCTTCTGGCTTCGCCATATCACCGGCATGGGCTGAGGTCTGCCGATTGTTCCGGTGAACTGTCGACCGGCGACTGTTCGTGGTCGCGGCCGACGCATCAGGCCGGGCGATTTCTCCCTTCGAGAAAAAATCCAAAAAGATCTTCGAACCTTTTTCCTTGTTGCGACGACTGACGGTCAAGAGGCGGTGGGTCGCCTCTCACAACAAGGAGATCGTCATGTTCAAACGCACCATCGTTTCCGGCCTCGTCGCCACCACCGTCGCCGCCGCCATGCTGGTTGGTACGGTTCAGCCTTCGGCCGCCCATCACAAGCACTACAACAAGCACCTCGGCATCGGCATTGCTGCAGGTGTCGGCGGCTTCCTGCTCGGCAGCGCGCTCGCCCAGCCGCGCACCGTCTATATCGAGGAAGACGGCGGCTCCTGGCATGTCCGGCGCTGCCTCAATCGCTACCAGAGCTACGACCCGTACTCGGACACCTATGTCGGGTACGACGGTTATCGCCATCGCTGCCACCTTTGAGAGCCACTACCGCCCGTTTTGAGAGGAGGTGACCGTTTCAGGCAACCGGAAGAAGGGGCATCCCACCGCCCCTTTTTCTGTATGTCTGAGTTCCTATTCGAATGGTCGACTGCCAATGTCGGCATAGCTCATCATTTTTGAATTGGGCGCCGTCGACGAAACTGCCAATCTCCCCCCTTGCGGGGGAGATGCCCGGCAGGGCAGAGGGGGGTGCTGCCCCGCACTACTTGCCAGGCAATCGGAGCCTCCCCCTCAAGACGTTCGGAATGGGCTAAATCGAAAATTTGCGATCCTTCGCACCCCCCTCTGTCCTGCCGGACATCTCCCCCGCAAGGGGGGAGATTGGATTGCCGCACGGCTTTCGCCAATCGCCAACACTGAAAACTGCCTTATCCCGCCGTTCGGCTCTTGCCGATGTACAGGGGTTTCCCAGCAGCCTAATCTACAAGCCGAACAGCAATCTACTGCCGAGCCGAAACAGGGAGAGGGCGCTTGGGCGAGCACGATCCGAACGAAGAGCCGATCGAGACGATTTTCCGCAACGGCACAATCACCACCGTCGGCATCCTGCTGGCGTTCTCGCTGGGCTTCATCACGCATTGGGCCGCCAACCCGATACCATGGGAAATCTATCACCTGGCCGCCGTCGTGCCGATTTTGATCGGCATTGCCCTGCAGATACGAGCGCTGCGGTTGCTGCTCGACATAACGTGTCTACAACGGCGCGTTTATGAACGCGCCAATCGCATCTTCATTGCCGGCCTCATCTTCACCGCCTGCGGAGTTGGGCTGGCGATGCTGCTTGATTTCTACGACCTATCGACCAAGAGCGCGGTGCCCGGGGCCTAGCTCTGGCCATCCTGGCAGATGTCGCACCATTCGGCGCTGGTCAGCGCTGCCATGCGCTCGGTTCGCTGCCAAGGCCGGGAGGTGTCGGCAGGCCGCCGATCATCCTCGTCACCTCCGCAGCTGCATCGCGCACCAACGGGCCGATCTCGGCCAGCCGTTCCGGCGTGACCCGCACCGTCGGCCCGGAGACTGAAACGCCGCCAATCGGCTCGCCGAACTCGTTGAAGATGGCGGCGGCAACGCAGCGCATGCCCGGATGCCGCTCCTCGTCGTCTACTGACCAGCCGCGCAGCTTGATCGTCACCAGGTCGCGGGCGAGAGCCGAGATGTCGGACAGCGTGTTTTCAGTGAAGCGCTCCAGCCCGGCCCGGCGCAGGATAGTGGCGACGCGCTCCGGCTCGAGATGCGCCAGCACCGCCTTGCCGATGCCCGAGGCGTGGAAAGAACTGCGCGTGCCCGGCCGGAAGAAGGCGCGGATCGCCTGGTGCGTCTCGACCTGGCTGACGAAGACGACGCAATCGTCCTCGGCGACACCGAGATTGGCGGTCTCGCCGGTCTTCTCCATCAATTCCTGCATGACGATGCGGGCGCGATCGACCAGCTTGCGGCGGCGCAGGAACGCCGCGCCCATGCGATAGGTCTCGACGCCGATCGACCACAGCTGGTCGGTGCCGTCGAACTCGACCATGCCATGGTTCTCCAGCGTCGTCAGCATGCGGTAGGCGGTGGATGCCGGCAGACTGGAACTGGCGGCGATCTCGCTCAGCGACAGGCCACTGCCGTCGGCCACGATTGCCAGGATGCGAAGCGCCCGGTCCAGCGACTGCACCGAAGCGGCCTCGGACGGTCCGTTGAAGGCGCGCGGCCGGCCGCGCTGGCGTTTTTCGGTGGTTTCCATGGATCCATTCTTCCCCTGTTCGCCCAAGCAAGCAATGAAAAAGTTTTTCATCGATTTGCGAAGCGAATTCATGGAAAACAGAAAGGCCAATCAATTCAATTCACAAGAGCCGCTCTCTAGAAATGAAAAAATATTCTGAAAAAATTGAAAAATAGTCGGCGCACTGGCATCATCGGCCATCAACAATTCCGTGGAGGCTGACATGGCCAAGATGCGCGCAGTCGACGCAGCGGTTCTCGTCCTCGAAAAAGAAGGCATTTCCTGTGCCTTCGGCGTGCCGGGTGCTGCGATCAACCCGCTTTATTCGGCGCTGAAGGCGAGGGGCAGTATCCGCCACATCCTTGCGCGGCACGTCGAGGCGGCTTCGCATATGGCCGAAGGATTTACCCGCGCCAGATCGGGCAATATCGGTCTGTGCATCGGCACTTCTGGTCCCGCCGGCACCGACATGATCACCGGCCTCTATTCGGCCGCTGCCGATTCCATCCCGATCCTCTGCATCACCGGGCAGGCGCCGCGGGCTCGCCTCAACAAAGAGGATTTCCAGGCTGTCGACATCGCCGCTATCGCCGCGCCCGTCGCCAAATGGGCTGTTACCGTCATGGAACCCTATCTGGTGCCGATGGCGTTGCAGAAGGCGTTCCATCTGATGCGCTCGTCGCGGCCGGGGCCGGTTCTCGTTGATCTGCCGGTCGATGTGCAACTGGCTGAGATCGAGTTCGACATCGATGCTTATGAGCCGCTGGTGCCGTTCAAGCCGGCAATGTCGCGCGCTCAGGCGGAGAAGGCCCTGAAAATGCTCAATGCGGCCGACAAGCCGCTGATCGTCGCCGGTGGCGGCATCATCAACGCCGATGCGTCGGACCTGTTGATCGAATTCGCCGAAGTCACCGGCGTGCCTGTCATTCCGACGCTGATGGGCTGGGGCGCGATCCCCGACGACCACCGCCTGATGGCTGGCATGTGCGGGCTGCAGACCTCGCACCGCTACGGCAATGCGACGATGCTCGAAGCCGATTTCGTATTAGGCATCGGCAACCGCTGGGCCAACCGCCACACCGGTTCGGTCGACGTCTACACCAAGGGCAAGAAATTCATCCACGTCGATATCGAACCGACGCAGATCGGCCGCGTCTTCGCGCCGGACCTTGGCGTCGTCTCGGACGCCGGTGCGGCGCTTAAAATGCTGCTCGACGTCGCCACCGAATGGAGGACGGCCGGGAAATTGCGCGACTGGTCGGGCTGGGCCGGCGAATGCCGGCAGCGCAAGAAGACGATGAAGCGCAAGACGCATTTCGACCAGGTGCCGCTGAAGCCGCAGCGCATCTACGAGGAGATGAACAAGGCGTTCGGCCGCGACACCACCTACGTCACCACGATCGGCCTGTCGCAGATCGCCGGGGCGCAGTTCCTGCATGTCTACAAGCCGCGCAACTGGATCAATTGCGGCCAGGCCGGGCCGCTCGGCTGGACATTGCCGGCGGCGCTCGGCGTTCGCGCCGCCGATCCGGACCGTACCATTGTCGCACTTTCCGGCGATTATGATTTCCAGTTCATGATCGAGGAACTGGCAGCCGGCGCGCAGCACAGACTGCCCTACATCCATGTCGTCGTGAACAATGCCTATCTCGGCCTGATCCGCCAGGCGCAGCGCGGGTTTTCGATGGATTTCGAAGTCAGCCTGGCCTTCGAGAACGTCAATCGACAGGGCGATGCCGAAGCTGGCTACGGCGTCGACCACGTCGCTGTCGCCGAGGCGATGGGCTGCAAGGCCGTCAGGGTGCGCAAGCCGGAGGAATTCGCCGGTGCCTTCGAGGAGGCGCAGCGCCTGATGAACGAGCACCAGGTTCCGGTTGTGCTCGAATTCATCCTCGAGCGCGTCACCAACGTTTCGATGGGCACCGAAATCGACAAGATCACCGAGTTCGAGGAGCTTGCCGAGCATCACGAAGACGCGCCGACGGCGATCGTCATGCTCGACTAGCTGTTTTATGAGGAATTACTGCCATGCCACGGTTTTCAGCCAATCTTTCGATGCTCTTTGGCGAGCACGACTTCCTCGACCGCTTCGATGCCGCCGCCCGAGCGGGCTTTAGGGGTGTCGAGTATATCGGTCCCTATGACCATGCGCCGGATGTCGTTGCGGCAAGGTTGAAGCAGAACGGGTTGACGCAGGTCCTGTTCAACCTGCCTGCCGGTGACTGGGCCAAGGGCGAGCGCGGCATCGCGATCCTGCCGGACCGCATCCCGGAGTTCCGGCAAGGCATTGCCAAGGTCGTCACCTACGCGCACGCGCTGGGTTGCGAGCAGGTCAATTGCCTCGCCGGCATCGCGCCGCAGGGCGTCGATCGCTCCGTGCTGGAAGACGTCTTCGCCGAAAATCTGGCTTTCGCGGCGGAAAAGCTGGAGCAGGCCGGCATCCGGCTGCTGATCGAGCCGATCAACACCCGCGATATCCCGGGCTTCTTCCTGAATTACTCGGACCAGGCGCTGGCGCTGATCGACCGCGTCGGCTCGAAGAACCTGTTCCTGCAATACGACATCTATCACATGCAGATGATGGAGGGGGATCTCGCCCGTACCATCGAGGCAAACCTCAACCGCATCGCGCATATCCAGCTTGCGGACAATCCTGGCCGTCATGAGCCGGGGACGGGCGAGATCAATTTTCCTTTTTTATACAAGCACATCGACAGGATCGGGTACCCCGGCTGGGTCGGGGCGGAGTACAAGCCGAAGGGCGGAACGGAAGCCGGGCTCGGGTGGTTTCGGGACGGGGCCGGGCAGGGGAGTGCGGCGGCATAGACGCTACGTATCGCACGTCGCGTTCCTGCGCGCCCCCTCTGGCCTGCCGGCCATCTCCCCCACAAGGAGGGAGATTGGATGTCACCGCCGCTTTCGCCAATTTTCGAGGTCGGGAAAGTTTAACGGCCGGAGCGCGAACTGCCGATCTCCCCACTCGTGGGGAGATGGCCGGCAGGCCAGAGGGGGGCGCGCAGGAACGCCGCCTTAACAAGAAACGGAGAAAGACATGGAAACCATCGGCTTCATCGGACTCGGCATTATGGGCGCGCCGATGGCGGGGCATCTGCTCAATGCTGGCTATCACCTCGTCGCCAGCGACCACCGCTCGAAACCGCCGGCGGATCTGGTCACCAGGGGATTAAAGACCATCACCGGCCATGACGCTGTCGCCCGTGCCGCCGACATTGTCATCACCATGGTTCCCGACACACCGCAGGTCGCCGACGTGCTGTTCGGCCAAAACGGCGTCGCATCCGGCCTGAAAAGAGGCAAGCTGGTCATCGACATGAGCTCGATCTCGCCGATCGAGACCAAGGCCTTTGCAAGAAAGGTCAACGATCTCGGCTGCGACTATCTCGATGCGCCGGTGTCGGGCGGCGAGGTCGGCGCCAAAGCGGCATCGCTGACCATCATGGTCGGCGGCGAGGAAACAGCCTTCGAACGCGCCAGGCCCATCTTCGAGAGGATGGGCAAGAACATCACTTTGGTCGGGCCCAACGGCGTCGGCCAGACCACCAAGGTCGCCAATCAGATCGTCGTCGCGCTGACCATCGAGGCCGTCGCCGAAGCGCTTGTCTTTGCTTCAAAAGCCGGCGCCGACCCGGCCAAGGTCAGGCAAGCGCTGATGGGCGGGCTGGCCGCCTCGCGCATCCTGGAAGTGCACGGCGAGCGCATGATCAAGCGCACCTTCGCACCCGGCTTCCGCATCGAACTCCACCAGAAGGATCTCAATCTCGCGCTGGAAGGCGCGAAAGCCCTCGGCGTGGCGCTGCCCAACACCTCAACGACGCAGCAATTGTTCAATTCCTGCGCCGCTAATGGCGGGGCCAAGGAGGATCACTCGGCGCTTGTTCGAGCGCTGGAGCGGATGGCGGGATGTGAAGTAGGGAAGTAGGGAATAGGAGAGAATAAGGGAGTAGAGACGTGCAGTTAGCGAATACCGTGAATATGCTTTCCCCTACTCCCTTATTCCCCTATTCCCTAACCTAGAAACTTCCTCGCCGCATAAAGCGCCACCGCCGCCGCATTCGACACGTTGAGCGAGCGGATGGCGCCGGGCATGTCGAGCCGGGCCAGCGTCGTCACCGTCTCGCGCGTCTTCTGGCGCAGGCCCTTGCCTTCGGCGCCGAGCACCAGCGCTATTCTGTCGCCGGAAAAACTCTTTTCAAGCTCCGCCGGTCCATCCGAATCGAGACCGATGGTCTGGAATCCGGCATCGTGCAGCTGGCCGAGCGCATCGGCGAGGTTCTTTACCTCGATCTGGTCGATATGCTCGAGCGCGCCGGAGGCCGACTTCGCCAGCACGCCGGATTCCTGCGGGCTGTGGCGCGCCGTGGTGATCAGTGCGCCGGCACCGAAGGCCACCGCCGAGCGCAGGATCGCGCCGACATTGTGCGGATCGGTGATCTGGTCGAGCACCAGCACCAACCTGGTGTCGCCGAGCGCATCGAGGCGTTTCGGTTTCAGCGGCTCGGCCTCGATCAGCACGCCCTGGTGCACGGCATCCGAGCCGGTGACCTTGTCGATGTCCCTGGGTTCGACCAACTCCGCCTTGAAGGGCAAAGCGCCGAGATCGGCGATTGCCAGCCGCTCGGCAGCGTTGCGCGTCACCAGCATTTTCTTGATCTTGCGGCGCGGATTGTCGAGTGCGGCCCGCACCGTGTGCAGCCCGTAAAGCCGCACCAGCCCGTCCGCCGCGTTCTCGCCGGGCGGCACCGGCTGGCGTGGCCTGAACGCCGGCGCGCCGCCGCTCTTCTCGTCGCGATGCGCGCGGCGCAGCTTGGCGTAGTGGGTATCTTTCGGGGTCTTCGATTTGTTATCGTTGCTCATGGCGGCCTCTATAGCCGTGTCGTCCGGCGATGGATACAGCTGCACAAGGTGCTTGTCAGGCGAGGTGCGAAATTCAGCGCTTTTTGCCGGGCTGTTGTGGTTGACAGTTTTGGGCGCTGCCGCCATAAGGCGCTTCGCGGGAGGGCTGCTTTGGCGGCCGCGACGCGTCGATGCCTCGTTGCATGGCTCCGGCGGCAGACTGGAGAGGTGCCCGAGTGGTTAAAGGGGACGGACTGTAAATCCGTTGGCTATGCCTACGTTGGTTCAAATCCAACCCTCTCCACCACTGCCGGCCCGGAAGCCCTGAAACGCAGAGCGAGCGTCGGAGCGTATCCGATGCTTGACTGAAAGGCGCGGGTATAGCTCAGTGGTAGAGCAGCAGCCTTCCAAGCTGAATATGCGGGTTCGATTCCCGCTACCCGCTCCAGATTTCCCGCAGCCGCGGCGTCCCTCGCGCACGATCCCGAAGCAGGCACTGCCAAGTGAAGCGCTTTGCCGATAATTCAAAGTGTTGGTTGCGCGTCCAGACGGACGCGCAACGACCTTAATCCGTTGTTTTATGCATGTCGTTGTACCAAACCGCAGGCGGTGTTGGGCGACATGCCTTAACTCGCGAATTTGCTGAATATGGACGCGAGCTGGTTCTGCTGCGGCACTTGCCCGTTCGGCGTCAGCTGGTCGACAAGCCCTGGCAAGGCTGCGGACAGTTGCTTGAGCAGGTCCTGCTGGTTCAGCCCCGTCCTTTGCGCGATCTCCTGAATGATTTGTGGCCCGAGAGCGCTGCCCAGATCGCTGGGGTTGATCGGCTGGTTCTGACCGGTACCGACCCACGAATTGGCGACGTTGCCGTGGCCGGCGTCCTTCAGTTTGTCGAGCAGGCCGCCCAGACCGCCGAGCAGGCCGCCATCGGCGGATGCTGTTGTATCAGGCGGGACGGGGGCAGGGCTTTGCGTTGCCTCCGGCTGGGCGGAACTTCCACCGCTCAGCATTTTTCCCACCAAAAGTGCGCCGAGCGCGATCATCAGCGGCTTGGCGACGTTGCCGCCGGGAACGGCATTGTCAAACAGTCCCATTGTGGATCTCCATGTCAAATTGCCCGTCCGTCTCCGACAATGACGCATCCATGGCGAATTTCAAGCCGGTTTGAGCTTTCCGTAATCATGATTTTCAAGTTGGCTTGAGCTTTGCTTAATAATGTGGAAGTAATCGAGCGCGGGGAACGGAGAGGAAAAATGTCAATATTAAGCTGGATTATTCTCGGCGTCATCGCCGGCTTCATAGGCAGCAAGATCGTCAATAAAAGCGGGCAAGGCCTTGTGCTCGACATCGTGCTCGGGATTGTCGGGGCCATCGTCGGAGGGCTCATCTTCAGCGCGTTTGGCGCGTCGGGCGTTACCGGGCTCAACATCTATAGCCTGATCGTAGCCGTGGTCGGTGCCGTGGTTGTCCTCTGGGCCTATCATCAGTTCAGCGGCAAGAGGGCTCTATAGAAGCCGTCCGGCAGTTGCGTCGGCATTCGGGTGAATGCCGACCGCCTATCTGATCCTTCTGAGGATTTCGCGGATCAGCGTGTTGAGGCCGGCTTCCAGCCCTCTCACCATGATCGGCCATAGTTCCTCCAGCAATCGCTGCCATACGGCATCCCGCCCAATCCTCACCGGCAGATTTGGCATCGAGCTCATTGCCGCCGTCACGTCGCGGCGCAGCCGCTCGCCGCAGCCGCTTGCGCCGCTGATCGTCGGATCGAAAGGCAGCCGGGTGAAATCCCATTTTCCGCGTTGCTCGATGCCGAGATTGCTTTCGACCTCGGCGTGCGAGAGCACCGTTTTGGGCGTGACCTTGATGCGGTAATATTTGCAGAGTTCGGCGACAACCGCGGTCATCGCGTCCCACTGCGCCCTGGTCATCGGATAGCGGCCGGCATCGAACGGCCTTTCCTCCGCCCCGGCCATGCAACAGAGCGAAACCCCGATCGAGCCGCCGTTGCAGTTGAGCGTGTGCGCGGCATATCCCGGTTTTACCCGGCCGGAATTGAGCGCGATCGAAGGCCGGCCCCTGACCAGACGGCCATTCCCCTCGACCAGTATGTGATATGCATCCTTGTCGGTATCGCCGGCCGAATGCGAGCCCGCCGTCCAATGGCAAATGACGCGCCTCATCGCAACATTGGGCAACCACTCGGGCGGTAATGCCACAGAAATCCCCGCGACATAGGTTCGGTGACGGAGCACAGTATAGTTTCTTTGGCGACGGACGCGAAAACGAAACGATAATTTGGTTGAGCGTTTTCTAACGGTCAGCTATTCGTCGGCATCTCCAGCGACCACGTGTTCTTCATATTGCGGCAGGTCGTCGGTGATCGTGAACCACTTCGCCTTGGAGCCGACAAAGATGTGCTGCGTCGGGCGGATGGTCGGCTCGTCGACCAGGGTTCCCATGGCGACATGCACGAAGGCACCGCCGCGGACCACCGAATAGAGCAACGAGCCGCAAGTCTTGCAGTGCGCGTTATGGCCGGTTTCGTCGCCGAAGATCATGAGATTGTCCTCGCCCCTGGTCAGGCTCAGCCTGTCGCGTTCGATGCCGGCGAATGGCTTGAACGCCGAACCGGTGGTGCGCCGGCAGTTCGAGCAGTGGCAGTTCGCGGCATAGATGAACGCGTCCGCCACCGCATACTGAACGGCGCCGCACAGGCACTTTCCGGTGAGCGTGCGGTTGCTTGCATGCTGGTTGCTTTCCGGGCTTGCCATGCGCTTCTCCACTTCCGCTCTAGGCGACGACAGTCAACCGGCGCTTGCGCTCGTCGAGCGAGACGATTGTCAACCCGCTGGCCACCACCAGCAGGATACCGCAGATGGCCAGCGCATTCGGGAGTTGCCGGAATACCACCAGGCCCGAAATCACCGCCCAGACGGTGAAGCAATAGTAGAACGGCGCCACCACGCTGGTCGGCCCGACGCGATAGGCCATGAAGATGAAGAAGTGGCCGAAGATCAGGAACAGTCCGGCCCCCGCCATCAGCAGCAGGTGATGGGTTTCAGGCACGACCCACTGCTCGGAAAGCAGATGCGCGACGCCGGCGCCGGCGAGCACCACGACCACCGCGGAAATGGCAACAACCATCCCCGGCACTTCGGCGGCGACCTTGCGTCCCGCCAGATCGCGTGCCGCGGACAGAGCGGCATTGCCTAGCGCCAGCAGGGCGTAGACCGAAATCCCCTGCATCGTCGGTTGTGCCACCATCACCGCGCCGATAAAGCCAAGGCCGATCAGCGCCAGCCGCACCCCGCCGATCCGTTCGCCAAACAGCATCGAGGAGCCGACCAGCATCAGCAACGGCGTGATCTGCCCGAGCGCGGTCGAATCGGCGATCTGCATGTTGGCGAGCGCCACCACGTAGCAAAGGATAGCACCCAGTTCGAGCAGGTTCCTGCGCAACACCTTCGCGTCGAGGATCAGCGGAATCTGCTTGCCATAGCCCAGCATGAACAGCAGCGGAATGCCCCACAATGTTGCCGCAGCGCCGCGCAGGAACAGCACCTCATAGGGCGGCAGTCCCGCGGTTGCGAGCTTCATCATCGTGTCGTTCACGATGTAGGACCCGGTCGAAACGACCATGAACAGCGGGCCTCGTATGGCAGTCGGGATGAAATGCATCGGCCGACGAAATCAGACCGGCGACACAGCGGCAATGGGCCAGCGGCAAGCGAACGGATTTCCAGCGGCAAGCGAACGGATTATGGCTTCAATTCACGTTGAGCGCTCCAGCCCGCGAAGCCAAGCGTGTCGGAAAAGCCTGCCATGCGCGGCCGACCACCAGGCCCAATACAAGCAGCGCCGAGAGAAAGGCGGTGGCCAGGTGGTCCGAGGGGCCCGAGACGAGCAGAATTCCGGCAGCGATCACGACAGCGCTTTCTTTCGCCGAAAATCCTGATTTTCCTAGAAACGCCAGCGGGATGGCAAGAGCCACGAAATCATAGATGAACGCGTAAGGCGAAGCGAGAATCGTCACGGTTGCGAGCGCTGCTGCCTTGACGTCGAACGCCACTTTTTGACGCCATATCCAGACAATGCCGGCGCTCAGAACTGCGATGAGCAGGCCCTGCGCGGTCCATGCGAGCGTCCAATTCCACCCAAGCGCGCGGACAAAACCGTAGAGGCTTTGAAGCTTGGAGAAGTCAGCCCTACCATCGACGAGAATGGTGCCGTTGACCTTGGCGGCGGCATCGAAGAAATCGGACCAAATCTCGGCGCCGAAGAGGCCGATGGAAAGCATGATCATGACGGTGGTGGAAACAGCGGCCCAACCGATCACTCGCCAAAAGCCTCCGGCGATGAGCGCAAGCGGGATCATCAGACCGAATTGCGGCTTATAGGTGAGCAGGCCGAAGCAGAGGCCGGCCAGCGCGGGGCGTTTTTCGATCGAGGCGATGGCTGCGCCAAGCAACGCAGCGGTAATGAAGCCGTTTTGGCCGACCACGGTATTCCAAAGCACGGGGGGCCAGGCCATGGCTGCCAGAATCGCAACGCGTGTGTTCCCGATCAGCCGTATGGCGGCGGCGTAGAGCGTTATCCCGGTCGCCATCCATGCAACCAATGCAGCCGGATAGGATAGCAACGCCAGTGCGGCGGTCACGATCAGGAAAGTCGGAGGATACTGCCATGAAAAATAGCCGTCGAAGGTAGCACCGCTTTCAGCGGTCGCGATGCTCTTGTGCAGGTCCCAATTATAGGCATCGGCGGCACGGCCTTGCAGGACAAGCTTGCCAGCCCCCCAGAATGCGATGAAGTCGGTCGCCAGCGGCCGCCCGTTTTCGTCGAACAGCCAGCTGCCGATCAATATCGAAATGCCAAGCACGCCGATGTAAGTGCAGATCAAGCCGCATATGGCCAGATAGATCAGACGTTGCAGGTTCTGCCCTGTCGCGATGGTGGCAATCCGCATGATGCTCATTTACCCGCAAGTGCCCAGGCGCCATTCTGCTCCAGTGTCATTAAGCCAGTCTCATTAAGGGAGTGTCATTAAGGGTTTGTGGCGCCTCCGGCCTTGGGTCGTGCCCATCTTACATTTCCGTCTTGCCATTCCCATATCGGCCACATCCCCTAAATCGGATCATGGGTTCGAACCGAGTGAGCCGCGCTCAGCCACAAGGCACTTGTGTTTTTCGGCCTTAGTCGCTAATCGCCCCGCATTCGACTGAACTGAAGGTCCAGGCCGTCCTTAGGCCGTCCAAGGAAAGAGACTATGGCAAAAGGTAAATTCGAGCGCACTAAGCCTCATGTGAACATTGGCACGATTGGTCACGTCGACCACGGCAAGACGTCGCTGACGGCGGCGATCACCAAGTATTTTGGCGAATACAAGCGCTACGACCAGATCGATGCGGCGCCGGAAGAGAAGGCGCGCGGCATCACCATTTCGACGGCACACGTCGAATACGAGACGGCTGCCCGCCACTATGCCCATGTCGACTGCCCCGGCCACGCCGATTATGTGAAGAACATGATCACCGGTGCCGCGCAGATGGACGGCGCGATCCTGGTCGTGTCGGCCGCCGACGGCCCGATGCCGCAGACCCGCGAGCACATCCTTTTGGCCCGCCAGGTCGGCGTGCCGTCGATCGTGGTGTTCTTGAACAAGGTCGACCAGGTCGACGACGCCGAGCTGCTCGAGCTGGTCGAGCTCGAGGTGCGTGAGCTTTTGACCAAGAACGAGTTCCCCGGCGACGACATTCCGATCGTCAAGGGTTCGGCGCTTGCCGCACTTGAAGATTCTGACAAGAAGATCGGCGAGGACGCGATCCGCGAATTGATGGCGGCGGTCGATGCCTACATCCCGACGCCGGTTCGTCCGCTCGACAAGCCGTTCCTGATGCCGATCGAGGACGTGTTCTCGATTTCGGGCCGCGGCACGGTGGTGACCGGCCGCGTCGAGCGCGGCGTCGTCAAGGTCGGCGAGGAGCTGGAGATCATCGGCATCCGTCCGACCACCAAGACGACCTGCACGGGCGTCGAGATGTTCCGCAAGCTGCTCGACCAGGGCCAGGCCGGCGACAACATCGGCGCGCTGTTGCGCGGTGTCGACCGTGAAGGCGTCGAGCGCGGCCAGGTTCTGGCCAAGCCCGGCACCGTCAAGCCGCACAAGAAGTTCGTCGCCGAAGCCTACATCCTGACCAAGGACGAGGGCGGCCGTCACACGCCGTTCTTCACCAACTACCGTCCGCAGTTCTATTTCCGCACGACGGACGTGACCGGCATCGTGTCGCTGCCGGAAGGCACCGAGATGGTGATGCCGGGCGACAACATCACCGTCGATGTCGAGCTGATCGTGCCGATCGCCATGGAAGAGAAGCTGCGCTTCGCCATCCGTGAAGGCGGCCGCACCGTCGGTGCCGGCATCGTCGTCACCATCAAAGAGTAATCAACGCCGGCGTTGCCGGTCGAGATCGAATGCGAAAGGGCGGTCTTCGGGCCGCCTTTTTGATTCGAATAGATTAACCGCCTTGCTTCAAATCCTGTTGCAAGCGCCTCTGCCGTAACTAGTATAGGTTGCATCGAGGGGGCTGCCCGAATGGTTCCATGGCGCCGTTTGCATAGTCAGGCATTGTGGTCGTTAGGGCTGATCTGCCTGGTGTCGTTGCTCGCCTTGGGCCACGCTGCCTTCGCAGCCGATGCCAAGAAATCCACGCCGGAAAAATCCACGCCGGATCTCGGCCCGACGATGCGGTTCGTTGTCGTCCGCAGCAGCGCGCCGGGCTGCGAGCCGACCTGTCCGGAATGGATATCGGCGGAAGGCTCGATAGAAGCCGGCACGCCGGCCCTGTTCAAACGCACGCTGAAGGCGCTTGGCGGCCGAAAGCTGCCGATCGTCGTCGATTCCCCCGGCGGCAATGTCGAAGCGGCGCTGACACTTGGTCGCCTGATCCGCAAGAACAAGCTCGATATCGCCGTCGGCAAAACCCGGTTCGTCGGCTGTCTGCCAGATGTGAAAAACTGCAAGGAAAAGGACGGCAAGGGCGCCCGTTATTTCGGCAATGCCTATGCCGACGGCGCCATCTGCAATTCCGCCTGTCCGTTGATGTTTTCCGGTGGCATCCGGCGCGTGGTCGGGGAATGGGCCTTTCTCGGCGTCCATCAGATCACCACGACCTATATCCGGACGAAATTGCTGTACCGCACCACCTACCGCGTGGTGAAGGGTAAGAAGAAGATCCTCAGCACCAAGGTCGTCAGCCGGAAGAACGCCGGCAGCTACAAGACCTACGAGATGAACAAGCCGCTGGAGCGGAAGCTGGCGGCCTATCTGAAGGAGATGGGCGTCGGCCTGGGCGTGCTCGAGACCATGAAAGGCACGCCGGCCAGCAGCATCCAGCAACTGGTTCCCTACGACATGCTGCAAATGAATCTCGTCACCAGCTTGGATGCCGTCGACCTGCTGACCGCGCCAACCCTATGCAAATCCGATCCGTTGCCGGCGAGTTGTAGGGAGCTGCCGGCGCCGGCGAATGTCGCGAAGCCGGCCGGCGAAGTGGTGGCGAACGCCGAGCCTGCACCCGCAGGGCACGAAACCACGCGGCCGAAGGAGGCCGCAGACATGCGCTTCGTCCTGGTCCGCGGCAGCAATCCGCTTTGCAATCCCAACTGCCCGGAATGGATCTCGGCCGAAGGCACAATTACCGCCGACACGCCCGAAAAACTGCGCCAACTGCTGGACGGCGTCGGCGACCGGCGTCTGCCCATCGTCATCAACTCGCCGGGTGGTGATGTGCTCGGTGCTTTGGCGGCCGGAAGGCTGATCCGCGAACGCAAGCTCGACGTCACCGTGGCGCGGACAGATTTCATTGGCTGCGAACCGCGGCAGGCCGACTGCACGGCCGAAGACGGCGTCTATAACGGACTGACGGTCGATGCTGGCGGCGCGTGCGGCTCGGCCTGTCCGATCATGCTCGCCGGCGGTGTCAAACGCCTCGTCGGCCCGCGTGCACAGTTGAGCGTGCATTCGGTAGGGCAGGAGCAAAAGGTCAAGGCCTATCTCGAGGACATGGCCATCGGCCCCGGTCTGTTTACCGCAATTCAGCTGAATTCAGTCGAACGGCAGCTCGAACTCGACAGGATGCTGAAATACGGGCTGACAACCGGGCATCAATCGGCAGACGAATTGACAGGCCCCGGCATCTGCAGATCGGAGCCACAGCCCGAGAACTGCCGCGAAGCCTCGGGCGCCAAGGCTCAGGCCAGCACGCCGGTCAAATCGTAAGGCGGGCTTGATAGCTGCGAGCTGATCGTGCCGATCGCCATGGAAGAGAAGCTGCGCTTCGCCATCCGTGAAGGCGGCCGCACCGTCGGTGCTGGCGTCGTCGTCACCATTATAGAGTGATCGGCGCCGGCATTGCCGGTCGATGCGAAAGGGCGGTCTTCGGGCCGCCTTTTTCGCTTACTGACTCGAGGCAGAACAATCTTGCGCGGGTGTTTCAAAGCTATTGCAACCACCATTGCCGCAACTATTATAGGTTGCATCAAGGGGGCTTTTGCCAAGCGTGGTTTCGGGACGCCGTTTAGATAGCGTGGCAAGGTGGTGGCGCGGGCTGCTGGTTATTGCCATGGCGATGGCTGCCTTCGCCGCAAAGGCCGAGGATGTCTTCCCGAAATGGTCCGATCCGACGACTTGGACCGATCCGAAGCTATTATCCGATGATCTCTCGCCGATGCGATTCGTCGTCGTGCGCAGCAACGCGACCGGCTGCGAGTCTAACTGTCCGGAATGGATTTCGGCAGAAGGCGCCATCGAAGCGGGCACGCCAGCGCAGTTCAAGCGCATATTGAAGACGCTCGGCCGCCGCAAACTGCCGATCATCGTCAATTCCCCGGGCGGCAATGTCGATGCTGCGCTCCAGCTTGGTCGAATAATCCGCAAAAACAAGCTCGATATCGCCGTCGGTACGACCAAGTTTTCCGATTGTTGGCCCGGGATGAAAGATTGCCGGGCCAATGACGGCAAGGGCGCAGCATATTTCGGCATTGCGTCTGACGGGGGTGCCATGTGCAACTCCGCATGTCCGCTGATGTTTGCCGGAGGCGTCGGACGCGTGGTCGGCGGTTGGGCCTATCTAGGCGTCCATCAGATCACTACGACCTATTTCCGCACAACACGGCACTATCGAACCACCTATCGAGTTGTGCGGGGCAAAAAATATAGGATCACCACAGAAACCATCACTCAAGACAATGCCGGCTACAAGACCTATGAGATGAGCAAGGCGCTTGAGAGGAAACTTTCGGCCTATCTCAGGGACATGGGTGTCGGACGGGGCGTAATCGACAGAATGAAGGCCACGCCCGCCAGCGACATCCGGCAGATCGCCCTCGACGACATGCTGACGATGAAGCTGATCACCAGCAGGGACTCCCTCGACATACTTACGCAGGCGGGCATATGCCAGCGGAGTCCTGCGCCGCCGAACTGCAGGGAGGTCCCTGCGAATGCCAAGCCGGCCAAGGTGGCAGCAATCGAAGCGAAGGCCGGACCGTCTCAGCCGGCTCAAGTCCCACTTTCTCACCTGGCCAAGGAGGCACCTGCTCAGCCGGTCGAGGCAGTGCCAGGAAACGAGGCGCCGGACAAGGGCTTCATACTCGTTCGCGGCAGCGATCCGATGTGCGAGCCCCACTGCCCGGAATGGATGTGGGCTCGGCCGCTCGTGGCAGTGCCGGGGAACGGGGCACCCGAGATGCGCTTCGTTGTGGTTCGCCGCAGCAATTCGTCCTGCAATCCCGACTGCCCGGAATGGATCTCGGCACAAGGCATAATCACGAGCCAAACCCCGCAGAAGCTGGGCCAGTTGCTCGCTACGCTTGGCAGCCGGCGGCTGCCTATAGTGGTGAGCTCGCGAGGCGGCGACTTGTTCAGCGCTCTGGCGATGGGGCGACTTATCCGTGAAAAGAAGCTCGACGTCGCCGTTGCCCGTACCGATTTCGTTGGCTGCGACCCGGAAGAGTGGAATTGCTTGGCCAAAGATGGCGCCTATGCCGGAGTGGCCAGCGATGCGAAAGGCGACTGCGATTCGGCCTGCGCGCTGATGCTGGCTGGGGGCGTCAGGCGGCTTGTCGGTCCACGGGCGCTACTCAGCCTTTACCTGATGGGACAAGCCCAGCTGATCAAGGCTTACCTTGACGAGATGGCAATCAACCGTGATCTGTTCATGACGCTTCAGCGCATTTCGGTCGAGCGTCAGCTCGAACCTGACGTGATGCTGAGGGCCGGACTGACGACTGGGCCGCAATCAGTGGACGAGCTGACCGGTGCCACCCTGTGCAGATCGGTGCCGAAGCCTGACAATTGCCGCGTGGTGCTCTCGCCCAATGCGCAGGCCGAGGCGCCCGCCAAATTGTAGGGGCGCGTCGGTTTCGGAAGCTGGCCATCGAGACAGGTTGAGCGATGCTGGATGTTTCCGCTATCGTCCGGCGTGGTAGAAGACCAGCCAGGCGAGGGATCGCAAATGAGCCAGGACGTCCCGACATTGTTCGAATGGGCCGGCGGCACCGAAGCGCTGAACCGCCTGACCCAGACCTTCTACGACAACGTCTCTCGGGATCCCATTGTCGGGCCGGTGTTCAAGCATATGTCGGCGGACCATCCGGCCCACGTCGCGGCCTTCATCGGCGAAGTTTTCGGTGGACCGAAAGCCTACAGCGAAAAGCATGGCGGCCATCGCGAGATGGTGATGCATCATCTTGGCAAGCATCTGACCGAGGAGCAGCGCCGGCGCTGGATCAATCTCCTCGCCGACGCCGCCGACGAGATCGGGCTGCCTGACGATCCCGAATTCCGCTCGGCCTTCATGGCCTATATCGAATGGGGATCGCGGCTGGCCAAGATGAACTCCAACAAAGGTCCGACCTGCGATCCCGAGGCGGAACCAATGCCGGTCTGGGGTTGGGGCGTGCCGGGCGGCCCCTACAAGCCGCCTTCGGGAAACTGACCGGGCGTGAATCGGTCGAAAACCCTGCCGGCCAGGAAAACGGGTGGCTATGGAGGTCTCGGTCCTCCAGGCTAACGGTTTAAAGTCGCCGTCGACTGGCGGGGCCTCACTGAAAACCGGAGACTTTGCGATGAGATCGGAAGGCAAGAAAAATTCAGGCAGCACCTTTGACGGCAACCGCGGAACCCGAAACCCGTTCCGGTGTCATGGATGTCCCCACTCCCGACGACGAGGAGGTGTCGGCGTTCGCCGCCGGCGTAAAACTGGAGGGAGCTGCAAGCGATGAAAACGCCGAAGCCTGGGGCACCGAAAGCGACGGCGACCGCAACGACACCATCGAAGGCAGGTGGTCCAGCCGATGGAACGGCGGTGCCGACCCCACGATTCCAGGCGATAGCAAGGGTAAATGGAAGTCTGGCCGGGGCGAGCTGACGACGGCGGGAGAGAGAGTTTACCTACTGTTCGATTGGCATGATGGCGTGCGCAAGGGGCTCATTGATGCGCGGCGCGTCAGTGCGAAAGGGCTGGTTGGAAAATATATCAATCTGACCGACCCACAAATCGTGCGTCCCTGGGTCGGTTTGGTCGTCAGCAATCAACGGATCGACGGGAAATGGCCGGGAGGACGCCTCGACTTTCGAAGATGAAGGCTGGGCAGCGCACACCGCTCTTTACAGAGCGCGCGGAAGCTTTTAGGAAGCGCCTGCTGCGCCGACATGCGCATACGGGCATAGCTCAGTTGGTAGAGCGGCGGTCTCCAAAACCGCAGGTCGTAGGTTCGAGCCCTGCTGCCCGTGCCATTCCTACGAATGGATACCTAAAAAACGATTCTTTTGCAGCGCAGCCTTTGAAAACCGGCTTGTGACTTGCCATATAGCATAAGTTGCGGCATAAGGGCCGCATAGCCGGGACGGGACGACTGGATGGTTCCGAGGCGGCGTTTGGTCATAAAGCGGACACTTGCCACTTGCGTGGATCAAGAATCGGTTTTATGTAGACGAAACAGACACGCGACGCGTGGAGCTGGGAAGCCGGCTTTACGCGTCTGATTTGCATGGGCGAAATGATTGCGCTGATTCGGCGCGAACGCACGCTCAAGCGGCACGTCCCGGCCAGCGGGATCATCCAGGAGACCCGGCCAACGGGTCTTGCAGACAGAGCGGCATATGGCTTCGAAAACCACAAATCCTTTCACCTTTCTCCAGCAGGTTCGCGCGGAGACTGCCAAGGTCACTTGGCCGTCGCGGCGCGAAACGGTGATCTCGACGGTGATGGTCCTTGTGTTCGCGGTCATCGCGATGATCTTTTTCTTTACCGCAGACGTGGCCATGGGCTTTGCGGTCGAAAAAATCCTCGGCCTCGGACAGTAAGTCCGGCGATTACGGAGAAGTCTTAAAATGACCGCGCGGTGGTACATCGTCCACGCCTACTCGAACTTTGAAAAGAAGGTCGCCGAGGACATCGAGAACAAGGCCAAGCAGAAGGGCCTGTCCGCCGACATCGAGCAGATCGTGGTGCCGACCGAGAAGGTCGTCGAGATCCGCCGCGGCCGCAAGGTCGATGCCGAGCGCAAGTTCTTTCCGGGCTATGTGCTGTTGAAGGCCAATCTGACCGATGCCGTGTTCTCGCTCGTCAAGAACACGCCGAAGGTCACCGGGTTCCTGGGCGACTCCAAGCCGGTGCCGATCACCGAAGCCGAAGCCCAGCGTATCCTGAACCAGGTTCAGGAAGGCGTCGAGCGGCCGAAGCCGTCGGTGACGTTCGAGATCGGCGAAGCGATCCGCGTTTCGGATGGACCATTCGCGTCGTTCAACGGTTTCGTCCAGGAAGTGGACGAGGAGCGGGCGCGGCTCAAGGTGGAAGTATCGATCTTCGGGCGCGCCGTGCCGGTCGATCTGGAATTCGGACAGGTCGAGAAGGGCTGATCCGAAATCCCTGCACCGGTTTCGGCGGCAGGGAAGGCGGCGCGGAGATCGCGCGGCCAAAACGGGTGGGAGGCGAATGCGGCTTTAGCCGGCCGCGCGGACCGCACCACCAGACTGCAACCGCCGGCAAGACCGGCATGAGAAAAGGCAGGAAGAGAGATGGCTAAGAAAATTGCAGGCCAGCTCAAGCTCCAGGTTTCCGCGGGATCGGCGACGCCGTCGCCCCCGATCGGCCCGGCGCTTGGTCAGCGTGGCATCAACATCATGGAGTTCTGCAAGGCGTTCAACGCGCAGACCCAGGAAATGGAAAAGGGCTCGCCGGTTCCGGTCGTCATCACCTACTACCAGGACAAGTCGTTCACCTTCGTCATGAAGACGCCGCCGGTGAGCTACTTCCTGAAGAAGGCCGCGAACCTGAAGTCGGGCTCGAAGGAGCCGGGCAAGGTCAAGGCCGGCACGATCGGCCGCGACAAGGTGCGCGCCATCGCCGAGCAGAAGATGAAGGATCTGAACGCAAACGACGTCGAGGCGGCCATGCGCATGGTCGAGGGCTCCGCCCGCTCGATGGGTCTGGAAGTGGTGGGCTGAGATCATGGCAAAGATTGCAAAGCGTGTATCGCAGACCCGCGAAGGCATCGATCCCAACAAGGCTTACGCTTTGGGTGAGGCGCTGAAGCTGCTCAAGGATCGCTCCTCGGTGAAGTTCGACGAGACCATCGAAGTCGCGATGAACCTCGGCGTCGACCCCCGCCATGCCGACCAGATGGTCCGCGGCGTGGTCAACCTGCCGAACGGCACCGGCCGCAGCGTTCGCGTCGCCGTGTTCGCGCGCGGTGACAAGGCCGAGGAGGCCAAGGCCGCCGGCGCCGACATCGTCGGAGCCGAGGATCTGGTCGACATCGTCCAGAAGGGCACGATCGACTTCGACCGCTGCATCGCCACGCCGGACATGATGCCGCTGGTCGGCCGTCTCGGCAAGGTGCTCGGCCCGCGCGGCATGATGCCGAACCCGAAGGTCGGCACCGTCACCACCGACGTGGCCGCCGCCGTGAAGGCATCGAAGGGCGGCGCCGTCGAGTTCCGCGTCGAGAAGGCCGGCATCGTTCATGCCGGCGTCGGCAAGGTCTCGTTCGACGTCAAGGCGCTGGAAGAGAACGTCCGCGCCTTCGCCGATGCGGTGACCAGGGCAAAGCCGGCTGGTGCCAAGGGCAATTACGTCAAGAAGGTGTCGGTCACCTCGACGATGGGCCCGGGCCTCAAGCTCGACGTCTCGACGCTCGCAGCGTCCTGATACGAACAATTGGATCGGCCGCTAAGACGCTGATCCGTGAAAGAATTCCGGGCCTCCGACCTGTCGGCGGCCCGGTACCGGAAGTCGAAAGGCTTCCGGACATCCTGTCCGAGATTGCAGGCGGCCCCCAAGCCTTAGGTGATGTGGGCCTTAATTCATGTGGGCCTGCATGAGACGGGTGAAGACCGGACAAAGGAGCGAACGCTCCAATGAAAGGTTCGAACCGTGTTTGCCTTTTGTCTGCGCACCGTCCGGCTTGCCGGCAGGTGTGGCGAAAGGGGGCAGGATCCTCGAGCGTCGTTCGGGAGATCCGTTACTGGATGGCCCGGCCGGCAAAAGGCAACCCGACGCCTGTCCTTCGTAGAGGGCAGGGGTCAACTGGAGATAGGCAGTGGACAGAGCGGAAAAACGCGAACTCGTCACGGGCCTGAATGATGCGTTCTCAAGCGCTGGTTCAGTCGTCGTGGCCCACTACGCCGGTATCACCGTCGCGCAAATGAACGACCTTCGGTCGAAAATGCGCGCCGCCGGTGGCACCGTCAAAGTCGCGAAGAACCGTCTCGCCAAAATCGCTCTTCAGGGCACGGACTCCGCATCGATCATCGAGCTGTTCAAGGGACAGACGCTGATCGCCTATTCGGAGGATCCGATTGCGGCGCCGAAGGTCGCGTCCGATTTCGCCAAGGGAAATGACAAGCTCGTCATTCTCGGCGGCGCAATGGGCACCACCTCGCTCAACGCCGACGGTGTGAAGGCACTCGCCACACTTCCGTCGCTCGATGAGCTGCGCGCCAGGCTGGTTGGCATGATCGCCACGCCGGCAACCCGGATCGCCCAGATCGTCAATGCGCCTGCGGCTTCGGTCGCGCGCGTCATCGGCGCTTACGCCCGGAAGGACGAGGCGGCATGAGGCCGTTCCTCGCTATCACAAACACACGTTCGAACCTTATGAAGGAACATTGCAATGGCTGATCTGGCAAAGATCGTAGACGACCTTTCGAAGCTGACCGTCCTCGAGGCGGCCGAGCTGTCGAAGCTTCTTGAAGAAAAGTGGGGCGTTTCCGCCGCTGCTCCGGTGGCGGTTGCCGCTGCTGGCGGCGCCGCGGCCGCTGCTGCTCCGGTCGAGGAAAAGACGGAATTCGACGTCGTCCTCACCGAAGCAGGCGCTCAGAAGATCAACGTCATCAAGGAAGTTCGCGCCATCACCGGTCTTGGCCTCAAGGAAGCCAAGGACCTGGTCGAGGCGGCTCCGAAGCCGGTCAAGGAAGCCGTTTCCAAGGCCGACGCGGACAAGTTCAAGGCCCAGCTGGAAGCAGCCGGCGCCAAGGTCGAACTGAAGTAAGCGTTGAGTACCGGCGGACGGCGGCGCGCCGTCCGCCACTCCCTTCACGTCGAGGGGAGGCTCATGGCGCGAAGAGTGCGAAAACCTCTTTCCTGAGGGCCGCAAACCGGCCTTCAGGAAACGGGTTTTCTCCCGTTTCTGGCCCACCGCCAATTGGTGGTGGGTGAAAAGACAAGAAGCCGCCGACAGGCGGCGGGCAACAAGACAGGGCCGCCGAGGTGGCCCGAGATGCAAGGCGAGCCGCGGCGAGGCTCGTCCCGAGAATTGAGCTAAGGAGCGACGATGGCCCAGACCCAGACTTTCAATGGCCGCAGACGCGTACGCAAATTTTTCGGAAAGATCCCGGAAGTTGCGGAGATGCCGAACCTGATCGAGGTTCAGAAGGCATCCTATGACCAGTTCCTGATGGTGGAGGAGCCCAAGGGTGGGCGTCCTGACGAGGGGCTGCAGGCAGTTTTCAAGTCGGTCTTCCCGATTTCCGATTTTTCCGGCTCCTCGATGCTGGAATTCGTGAAGTACGAGTTCGAAGGACCCAAATTCGACGTTGACGAATGCCGCCAGCGCGACCTGACCTATGCGGCGCCGCTCAAGGTGACGCTGCGCCTCATCGTGTTCGATATCGACGAGGATACCGGCGCGAAGTCGATCAAGGACATCAAGGAGCAGGACGTCTACATGGGCGACATGCCGCTCATGACCTTGAACGGCACCTTCATCGTCAACGGCACCGAGCGCGTCATCGTCTCGCAGATGCACCGTTCGCCGGGCGTCTTTTTCGACCATGACAAGGGCAAGTCGCACTCGTCCGGCAAGCTTCTGTTTGCCGCGCGGGTCATTCCCTATCGCGGCTCGTGGCTCGACATCGAGTTCGATAGCAAGGACGTCGTGCACGCCCGTATCGACCGCCGCCGCAAGATTCCGGTGACGTCGCTGCTGATGGCGCTCGGCATGGACGGCGAAGAGATCCTGTCGACCTTCTACAACAAAATCACCTACAAGCGCGCCGGCGACCATTGGCGCATTCCTTTCAACGTCGAGCGTTTCCGCGGCCTCAAGGCCGTTGGTGACCTGGTTGACGCCGACACCGGCGAGGTCGTCGTCGAGGCCGGCAAGAAGATCACTGCCCGCCAGGCCAGGGCGCTTGGCGAAAAAGGTCTTAAGGCGATCAAGGCGACCGACGAGGATCTGCTCGGCAACTACCTTGCCGAGGACATCGTCAACTATGGCACCGGCGAGATTTTCCTCGAAGCCGGCGACGAGATCGATGAAAAGACGCTGAAAGTGCTTCTCGGCACCGGCGATGACGAGATCAAGGTTCTCGACATCGATCACGTCAATGTCGGCGCTTATATCCGCAACACGCTCAACGTCGACAAAAACGAGAGCCGCCAGGACGCGCTGTTCGACATCTACCGCGTCATGCGCCCCGGTGAGCCGCCGACGCTCGAGACCGCCGAAGCCATGTTCAACTCGCTGTTTTTCGACAGCGAGCGCTATGATCTTTCTGCCGTCGGCCGCGTCAAGATGAACATGCGCCTCGAACTCAAGGCCGAGGATACCGTGCGCGTGCTGCGCAAGGACGACATCCTGGCCGTGGTCAAGACGCTGGTCGAACTGCGCGACGGCAAGGGCGAGATCGACGACATCGACAATCTCGGCAACCGCCGCGTGCGCTCGGTCGGCGAGCTGATGGAGAACCAGTACCGCGTCGGCCTGCTGCGCATGGAGCGCGCGATCAAGGAACGTATGTCCTCGATCGAGATCGACACGGTGATGCCGCAGGACCTGATCAACGCCAAGCCGGCGGCTGCCGCCGTGCGCGAGTTCTTCGGTTCCTCGCAGCTGTCGCAGTTCATGGATCAGACCAACCCGCTGTCGGAGATCACCCACAAGCGCCGCCTGTCGGCGCTTGGACCGGGCGGCCTGACCCGCGAGCGTGCCGGGTTCGAGGTGCGCGACGTGCACCCAACGCATTACGGCCGCATCTGCCCGATCGAGACGCCGGAAGGCCCGAATATCGGCCTGATCAACTCGCTTGCGACCTTCGCGCGTGTCAACAAATACGGCTTCATCGAGAGCCCGTACCGCAAGATCGTCAACGGCAAGCTGACCAATGAGGTCGTCTACCTGTCGGCTATGGAAGAGGCCAAGCACCACGTCGCGCAGGCCAATGCCGAGCTCGACAAGAATGGTCATTTCGTCGACGAATTCGTCATTTGCCGTAACGCCGGCGAAGTGATGATGGCGCCGCGCGAAAACGTCGATCTGATGGACGTGTCGCCGAAGCAGATGGTGTCGGTGGCCGCGGCCCTGATTCCGTTCCTTGAGAACGACGACGCCAACCGCGCGCTGATGGGCTCGAACATGCAGCGTCAGGCCGTGCCGCTGGTGCGCGCCGAAGCGCCGTTCGTCGGCACCGGCATGGAGCCGATCGTCGCCCGTGACTCGGGCGCCGCCATCGGCGCCCGCCGCGGCGGCATCGTCGACCAGGTGGACGCGACGCGTATCGTCATCCGCGCCACGGAAGATCTCGATCCCGGCAAGTCCGGCGTCGATATCTACCGGCTGATGAAGTTCCAGCGTTCGAACCAGAACACCTGCATCAACCAGCGTCCGCTGGTGCGCATGGGCGACCGGGTCAACAAGGGCGACATCATCGCCGACGGCCCGTCGACCGAGCTCGGTGATCTGGCCCTCGGCCGCAACGTGCTGGTCGCGTTCATGCCGTGGAATGGCTACAACTACGAGGATTCCATCCTCTTGTCCGAGCGCATCGTCGCCGACGACGTCTTCACCTCGATCCACATCGAGGAGTTCGAAGTCATGGCCCGCGACACCAAGCTCGGGCCGGAGGAGATCACGCGCGATATCCCGAACGTCTCGGAAGAAGCGCTGAAGAACCTCGATGAGGCCGGCATCGTCTACATTGGTGCGGAAGTGCAGCCGGGCGACATCCTGGTCGGCAAGATCACGCCGAAGGGCGAAAGCCCGATGACGCCGGAAGAAAAGCTGCTGCGCGCCATCTTCGGTGAAAAGGCCTCGGACGTGCGCGATACCTCCATGCGCATGCCTCCGGGAACCTTCGGCACCGTCGTCGAAGTGCGCGTCTTCAACCGCCACGGTGTCGAGAAGGACGAGCGCGCCATGGCGATCGAGCGCGAGGAGATCGAACGCCTCGCCAAGGACCGCGACGACGAGCAGGCGATCCTCGACCGTAACGTCTATTCGCGCCTTTCCGACGTTCTCGTCGGCAAGGAGGCGATTGCCGGGCCGAAGGGCTTCAAGAAGGGCTCGAAGCTGTCGAAGGACACGCTCGACGAGTATCCGCGTTCGCAGTGGTGGCAGTTTGCCGTGGAGAACGAAAAGCTCCAGAGCGAACTGGAAGCCCTGCGTGGCCAGTACGACGATTCCAAGAAGGCGCTCGAGCAGCGCTTCATGGACAAGGTCGAGAAGGTGCAGCGCGGCGACGAGATGCCTCCGGGCGTCATGAAGATGGTCAAGGTCTTCGTGGCCGTGAAGCGCAAGATGCAGCCCGGCGACAAGATGGCCGGCCGGCACGGCAACAAGGGTGTCGTGTCGCGGATCGTTCCGGTCGAGGACATGCCTTTCCTCGAGGACGGCACGCATGCCGACATCGTGCTCAACCCGCTGGGTGTGCCGAGCCGCATGAATGTCGGCCAGATCCTGGAAACGCATCTGGGCTGGGCTTGCGCCGGAATGGGCAAGAAGATCGGCGATCTGATCGATGCGTACAAGACGGCGGGCGACATCAAGCCGCTGCGCAAGACGCTTGAGAGCTTCATGCCGGCCAATGACCGCAACGAGCCGGTCCGCGAATATGACGACGAGAGCATCGTTCGCCTCAGCGAGCAGATGCGCCGCGGCGTCTCCATCGCGACACCGGTGTTCGACGGCGCGCACGAGGCCGACATCAACATCATGCTGGAGCAGGCGGGCCTGCACACCAGCGGTCAGTCGCAGCTCTATGACGGACGCACCGGCGAACCGTTCGATCGCAAAGTGACGATGGGCTACATATATATGCTCAAGCTTCACCACCTTGTGGACGACAAGATCCACGCGCGTTCGATCGGGCCGTACTCGCTCGTTACCCAGCAGCCGCTGGGCGGCAAGGCGCAGTTCGGTGGCCAGCGCTTTGGCGAGATGGAGGTCTGGGCGCTTGAAGCGTACGGCGCCGCCTACACGCTGCAGGAGATGCTGACGGTGAAGTCGGATGACGTCGCCGGCCGCACCAAGGTCTACGAGGCGATCGTCAGAGGCGACGACACATTCGAGGCCGGCATCCCCGAGAGCTTCAACGTTCTCGTTAAGGAAATGCGGTCTCTCGGCCTCAATGTCGAGTTGGAGAACACCAAGCTCGACGACAACCCGATCCGGCTGCCCGACGCGGCCGAGTAAGCAAGACGTCCGGCCGCGGCCTTCCCGCGACCGGACGCACCAAATTCTCGGCCGATGGCCGATCAAGTCGGCGGGCGTTTGGCCCGCGCTAGATGCAAGGGGTTTTCGAGGACCCCGAAAAGGAGAACGGCATGAACCAAGAGGTCATGAATCTCTTCAACCCCCAGGCGCCTGCGCAGGTGTTCGATTCCATCCGGATCTCGCTTGCCAGCCCTGAGAAGATTCTGTCCTGGTCATTCGGCGAGATCAAGAAGCCGGAGACCATCAACTACCGCACCTTCAAGCCGGAGCGTGACGGCCTGTTCTGCGCGCGCATTTTTGGTCCGATCAAGGACTATGAGTGCCTGTGCGGCAAGTACAAGCGCATGAAGTACAAGGGCGTCATCTGCGAGAAGTGCGGCGTCGAAGTCACGCTGTCGCGCGTCCGCCGCGAGCGCATGGGCCATATCGAGCTGGCGGCACCGGTCGCCCACATCTGGTTCCTGAAGTCGCTGCCGTCGCGCATCGGCACGCTGCTCGACATGACCCTGAAGGACATCGAGCGGGTCCTTTACTTCGAGAACTACATCGTCACCGAACCCGGCCTCACCGCGCTGAAGGAGCACCAGCTGCTCAGCGAGGAAGAGTACATGATGGCCGTCGACGAATATGGCGAGGATAGTTTCACCGCCATGATCGGCGCCGAGGCGATCCACGACCTGCTGGCCGGCATGGACCTCGAGAAGATCGCCGGCGATCTGCGTTCGGAACTGGCTTCGACCACCTCCGCGCTCAAGCAGAAGAAGTATCTGAAGCGTCTCAAGGTCGTCGAGAACTTCATGGAATCCGGCAACCGTCCGGAATGGATGATCATGAAGGTGGTTCCGGTGATCCCGCCGGATCTGCGTCCGCTTGTCCCGCTGGACGGCGGCCGTTTCGCTACGTCGGATCTGAACGACCTCTACCGCCGCGTCATCAACCGCAACAACCGCTTGAAGCGGCTGATCGAGCTGCGCGCGCCCGGCATCATCGTGCGCAATGAAAAGCGCATGCTGCAGGAAGCCGTCGATGCGCTGTTCGACAATGGCCGCCGCGGCCGCGTCATCACCGGCGCCAACAAGCGTCCGCTGAAGTCGCTGTCCGACATGTTGAAGGGCAAGCAGGGCCGGTTCCGCCAGAACCTGCTCGGCAAGCGCGTCGACTATTCCGGCCGCTCGGTCATCGTCACCGGTCCCGAGCTCAAGCTGCACCAGTGCGGCCTGCCGAAGAAGATGGCGCTCGAGCTGTTTAAGCCCTTCATCTACGCCCGTCTCGACGCCAAGGGTTACTCCTCGACCGTCAAGCAGGCGAAGAAGCTGGTCGAAAAGGAGCGTCCGGAGGTCTGGGATATCCTCGACGAGGTCATCCGCGAGCATCCGGTGCTGTTGAACCGCGCGCCGACGCTGCACCGCCTCGGCATCCAGGCGTTCGAGCCGATCCTGATCGAAGGCAAGGCGATCCAGCTTCACCCGCTGGTCTGCACGGCCTTCAACGCCGACTTCGACGGCGACCAGATGGCGGTCCACGTGCCGCTGTCACTGGAAGCGCAGCTCGAGGCTCGCGTGCTGATGATGTCGACCAACAACATCCTGCACCCGGCTTCCGGCGCGCCGATCATCGTCCCGTCGCAGGACATGGTTCTCGGTCTCTACTATCTGTCGATCGTCAACCAGAACGAGCCGGGCGAGGGCATGGTGTTTGCCGATATGGGCGAGCTCCAGCATGCGCTCGAGACCAAGGCGGTAACGCTGCATTCCAAGATCAAGGGGCGCTTCCGCACGGTCGACGCCGACGGTAAGGTCGTATCGAAGATCCACGACACCACGCCTGGCCGCATGATCATCGGCGAGCTGCTGCCGAAGAACGTCAACGTGCCCTACGAGACCGCCAACCAGGAGATGACCAAGAAGAACATCTCCAAGATGATCGACACCGTCTACCGCCATTGCGGTCAGAAGGAGACGGTCATTTTCTGCGATCGCATCATGGCTCTCGGCTTCAGCCACGCCTGCCGTGCCGGCATTTCGTTCGGCAAGGACGACATGCTGATCCCGGATGCCAAGATCAAGCTGGTGTCCGACACCGAGGCTTTGGCCAAGGAATACGAGCAGCAGTACAATGACGGCCTGATCACCCAGGGCGAGAAGTACAACAAGGTCGTCGACGCCTGGGCCAAGTGCTCGGAAAAGGTCGCCGACGAAATGATGGCCCGCATCAAGGCGGTCGAGTTCGAGGACAACGGCCGTCAGAAGCCGATGAACTCGATCTACATGATGTCGCACTCCGGTGCGCGCGGCTCGCCCACCCAGATGCGCCAGCTCGCCGGCATGCGCGGCCTGATGGCCAAGCCTAGCGGTGAAATCATTGAGACGCCGATCATCTCGAACTTCAAGGAAGGCCTGACCGTGCTCGAGTACTTCAACTCGACCCACGGCGCCCGCAAGGGTCTGGCCGACACCGCCTTGAAGACGGCGAACTCGGGTTACCTGACGCGTCGTCTTGTCGACGTGGCGCAGGACTGCATCGTCAACTCGCTCGACTGCGGCACCGACAAGGGCCTCACCATGCAGCCGATCGTCGATGCCGGTCAGGTCGTCGCTTCGGTTGGTCAGCGCGTTCTCGGCCGCACCTCGCTCGACGATATCACTCACCCGGTCACCGGCGAGGTTCTGGTCAAGGCCGGAACGCTGATGGACGAGCGTGACGTGGAACTGATCGAAAAGGCCGGTGTGCAGTCTGTCCGCATCCGTTCGGCGCTAACCTGCGAGGTCAGGGTCGGCGTTTGCGCGGTCTGTTACGGACGCGATCTGGCCCGCGGCACGCCTGTCAACCAGGGCGAGGCTGTCGGCGTCATCGCGGCGCAGTCGATTGGCGAGCCGGGCACCCAGCTCACCATGCGTACCTTCCACATGGGCGGCACGGCGCAGGTGGTGGATTCCTCGTTCCTTGAAGCCTCGTACGAGGGCAAGGTCGAGATCCGCAACCGCAACGTGGTGCGCAACTCCGACGGCCAGCTGATGGTCATGGGTCGCAACATGGCGGTGCTGATCCTCGACGAGGCCGGCAAGGAACGCGCCACGCACCGCGTCACCTACGGTTCGCGCATCTTCGTCGACGATGGCGACAAGGTGAAGCGCGGCCAGCGTATTGCCGAGTGGGATCCCTATACCCGCCCGGTCCTCACCGAAATCGAGGGCAGGGTGGCGTTCGAAGATCTGGTCGATGGCATTTCCGTTCAGGAAACCGCCGACGAATCGACCGGCATCACCAAGCGCGAGGTCATCGACTGGCGTTCGACGCCACGCGGCAACGACCTCAAGCCGGCGATCGTCGTCCAGGATGCCAAGGGCAAGGTCGGCAAGCTGTCGAAGGGTGGCGACGCCCGCTTCCTGCTCTCGGTCGAGGCCATTCTTTCGGTCGAGCCCGGCGCACAGGTTCGCCCCGGCGACGTGCTGGCGCGTATTCCGATGGAAAGCGCCAAGACCAAGGACATCACCGGCGGTCTGCCGCGTGTGGCCGAACTGTTCGAGGCACGCCGTCCGAAGGATCACGCCATCATCGCCGAGATCGATGGCACGATCCGCTTCGGTCGCGACTACAAGAACAAGCGCCGCATCATCATCGAGCCGCATGACTCGACGCTTGAGCCGGTCGAATACCTGATCCCGAAGGGCAAGCCGTTCCATCTCCAGGACGGCGACGTCATCGAGAAGGGCGACTATATCCTCGACGGCAATCCGGCGCCGCACGACATCCTGGCGATCAAGGGCGTGGAGGCGCTTGCCTCCTACCTCGTCAACGAGATCCAGGAGGTCTACCGCCTGCAGGGCGTGTCGATCAACGACAAGCACATCGAGGTGATCGTTCGCCAGATGCTGCAGAAGGTCGAGATCACCACGCAGGGCGATTCGACCTACATTCCGGGCGACCACGTCGACGTGATCGAACTGGAAGAGGTCAACGAGCGCCTGGTCGAGGAGGGCAAGAAGCCGGCCGAAGGCCAGCCGGTGCTGCTGGGCATCACCAAGGCCTCGCTGCAGACGCCGTCCTTCATCTCCGCCGCCTCCTTCCAGGAGACGACGAGGGTGCTGACCGAAGCTGCGGTTGCCGGCAAGACCGACATGCTGCAGGGGCTGAAGGAAAACGTCATCGTCGGCCGGCTCATCCCGGCCGGCACCGGCGGCACGATGAGCCAGATCCGGCGCATCGCCACTTCGCGCGACGAGTTGATCATCGACGAGCGCCGCAAGGCGTCCGGCGTCGAGGTCGCCGAGCCGATGCTGACCGACATGGTTACCGCCGCGCAGTAAGCGCGCAAGTAAGAGAAGATAGAAAAGGGGCCCAAGTGGCCCCTTTTCGCATTGTGGTTCCCCATCGGATCGGAGGACAACGGATGAGCAGGAGGATCTGGGCTTCTGTCGACGGCTACATTGTCGAGGCTCTTTTCGAGGCGGATCCCGCCCTCGATGCCGTTCTGGCGGCCAACCATGACCACGGCCTACCGCCGATCGATGTTTCCCCGGCACAAGGCAAGCTGCTGTCACTTCTTGCGCGAATGCAGGGAGCGAAGAAGGTACTCGAAATCGGCACGTTGGGCGGCTACTCGACAATCTGGATGGCGCGAGCGTTGCCCGTGGACGGCAAGGTCGTGACGCTCGAGCTTGATCCGCACCACGCCAGTGTCGCGCGGTCGAACTTTGAACGGGCAGGGGTATCTGACCGCGTGGAACTGCGGGTCGGACCGGCGCTTCAATCGCTTGCCGCGTTAGGCGCCGAGAATGCCGGGCCGTTCGACTTCATCTTCATCGACGCCGACAAGCCGAACAACCAGCACTATCTGTCCTGGGCGATGCGTCTTTCGAGGCCGGGGACTGTCATCGTCTGCGACAATGTCATCCGTGACGGCGCGGTGGTGAACGAAGATGGCCGCGACGCCAATGTCGAAGGGGCACGCGCGGCATTCTCGTTCATTGGCAGCGACAAGCGTCTGCAAGGTACCGCGATCCAGGCTGTTGGCGCCAAGGGCTATGACGGCTTTGCAATAGCGATCGTCAGTTGAAGCTGCCACCGGCGGCTGGCTTTTTAAGGAATCGGCAATTGAACGAGGCGACCATCTGGGAATTGATCAACACTGGCCGAGATCGTATGAGCTTTGGGCAGCGAAGGCTTTGGGACCTGATCAAGATCGATCCGGAAGAATGGCTGCATCACTCTCCTGCTGGGAGTGATCATCGCATCTGGGTCGTAGCGTTGATCGGCCGGAGCGTGATTTCTTACAATGACATTGAAGGTGGTTTCGGCCGCTCAAATTTCATTCGATATGGAGAAATCACCGAGCTTGGCTGGGGGCAGGCCGATCTCGAGGTGGCGGTTCAACATGTCATGAGCGAACTTGAACAAGGACACCGGACGGCTCCCGTTGCTTCTGCGCCTCGTCCGGGAGAATTCCTGGACCGCAAGCCAAAGATGATCCGTAACATTCAAGGTCGCTCTACCGGGGTCAGTGTCAGTCAAAAAAAGCTTCGACCACATTGCGCTTGCCGAGCATGAAGGCGTCGGCGACGTGCTGGAGCGGCGCGAGGTCGACGTCGGAAACGCCGGCGCGCACGATCTCGGCGAAGCGCTTGTAGAGCATCGGATATTCGGCTTCCGGCTCCTCGTGAACGACGCGGCCATCGATGGCGAGCTTTGAGCCGCCGCCAGAAAGCGCCATCGATCCGGCCTCGGTATCGGCCATGATGTCCCAGCTTTGCGGCCCGGTCTGGCGCCAGTCGAGTTCCATCGTCACCGGCAGACCGTTCGAAGTACGGAAGACGATATGGGCGGCGATCGGGGCCGCGCGGTTTTCGGGGAAATCGAGCTCTGCCGAACTGATGAACATCGGTGGCAGGATGTGGGTGGCGATCGACAGCGCGTTGATGCCGGGATCGAAGACGCCAAAGCCGCCGGGAGCCCAGATCCATTCCTGATTCGGATGCCAGCGGCGCACGTCTTCCTTCCAGTTGATGGCGGCCGACCTGATCGTAGTCGAGCTGAGGAATGTACGCGCTGCTTCGACGGCCGGCGCATAGCGCGAGTGCCAGCTGGCGAACAGGCAGACGCCGTTCGCCACCGCCAGCGCTTTCAAATCCTCGACCTCGCTGACCGTGGCGCCGGGCGGCTTTTCCAGGAAGACATGCTTTTTCGCCGCCAGCGCCGTGCGCGCGGCGTCGTAGCGAAACTGCGGCGGCATGCATAGCGACACCGCCTCGAGTTCGGGCGTTGCGTCGAGCATCGCCTCGATCGTCGGGAAGTTCGGGATGTCCTCCACTTTGCCATGGCGGCTGGCTGCGGCAACCAGGCGATAACCCTGGTCCTTCGCCAGCGCCGGCAGATGCTGGTCGCGGACGATCTTTCCCACGCCGACGATGCCGAGCTTGATGGGATTAGAGGACATGGGAACTCCGTAGGTTGAGTGTGCTTGGTTTTGCCAGAGGTCGTTTCTTAGCAGAGAAGTTGTGGCGGGCAAGTCGCCGGGCTTTTGTCGCCGGCTCGTGAGATCGACCGCGATTCAGATCTCTTCAGATCGGCACATCGAACGTCACGATCGACACTTCGCCTTCGAGCGCGCCCTGATAGGCGGACAGATGCGGTTCCTCGTCGGGCACGCCGTCCATGTCGCCGATCTGGTCGAGCTCGGCCTCGGCATAACCTTCCGCGGCAAGCGATTCGAGAGCGCGGCGCACAGCCGAATCGTCGTCCGGCGCGACCAGCATCACATGCACGCCTTCCGGCTTGCCGCCTTTGCGCTTCCACACCCGGCCGGTAATAATGGTGACCGGGCGCTCCTCATTGTCATTCACGGGTTCGTACCTCCGGGCGAGGGGGTTTGGGCTGTTCATGACGCCTTTTCGCACGAAGCATGGCCCGGAAACAGCCGCAAGCCGGTCACTTTCTGCCTTCCTCTTGAAAAACGGCGCAAGAAAATTACATGCATTTTTCGCATGGCTGCCACGCCTCGGTTTCAGCGCAATATTTGCCGCTCCGGGGTTGACGGACAGTGGCCATACGAGTAGAAGCCGCCCAGTCAGAACCGATGTGAGGCTCTTGCTTCCGAAGCGACACGCTTTGGAGTTTGCCTCAAACAGGGTTCGTTTTACGAGCGAAAAGACATTTCCGGCGTGCATGAAGCGGCTTCCGCTTCCTCTGCCATTTGTTCGGGCAAGACCGCGAGGCGCGGTTTGTGGCCCGAATTTGCGTATGGAAATGACGCTTTGAGCGGCCCTGACCGGGCGAGACACGGAATTGAGAGACAAGAGGGTTTAATGCCTACCGTCAACCAGCTGATCCGCAAGCCGCGCATTGCGCCGGTGAAGCGCAACAAGGTCCCGGCCATGCAGCAGAACCCGCAGAAGCGGGGCGTCTGCACGCGCGTCTATACCACGACGCCGAAGAAGCCGAACTCGGCGCTGCGCAAGGTGGCCAAGATCCGCCTGACCAATGGTTTTGAAGTGATCGGTTACATCCCCGGCGAAGGCCATAACCTTCAGGAGCACTCGGTGGTGATGATCCGCGGCGGTCGCGTCAAGGATCTTCCGGGCGTCCGTTACCACATCATCCGCGGCGTGCTCGACACGCAAGGCGTG
The DNA here is from genome assembly GCF_040318975.1 of Mesorhizobium sp. M0983. Taxonomy (NCBI): domain Bacteria; kingdom Pseudomonadati; phylum Pseudomonadota; class Alphaproteobacteria; order Hyphomicrobiales; family Phyllobacteriaceae; genus Mesorhizobium; species Mesorhizobium sp. M0983. Next base: position 168,621 of record NZ_JAMYNH010000004.1, read on the forward strand.
AAGAACCGCAAGCAGCGCCGTTCGAAATACGGCGCCAAGCGTCCGAAGTGACCGAAGCGTAGCCAAGGTCGTTCCGGGCGGCGTCAAGCGACGATCCGGGATCCAGGCCACCGCGTAGAATTGAGGCAGAGAAAAAATGTCCCGTCGTCACAGTGCAGAAAAGCGTGAGATCAATCCGGACCCGAAGTTCGGCGATCTGATCGTCACCAAGTTCATGAACGCCGTCATGTATGACGGCAAGAAGTCGGTTGCCGAGACCATCGTCTACGGCGCGCTCGACCAGGTCCAGTCCAAGACCAAGCAGGAGCCGGTCACCGTCTTCCATCAGGCGCTCGACAATGTCGCGCCGCATGTGGAAGTGCGTTCGCGCCGCGTCGGCGGCGCCACTTACCAGGTTCCGGTCGACGTGCGCCCCGAGCGCCGTCAGGCATTGGCCATCCGCTGGCTGATCGCCGCCGCCCGCAACCGCAACGAGACCACTATGGTCGACCGCCTCTCCGGCGAGCTGATGGACGCGGCCAACAACCGCGGCACCGCCGTCAAGAAGCGTGAAGATACCCACAAGATGGCAGAAGCCAACCGCGCTTTCGCGCACTACCGCTGGTAAAGCGCGAACGAGACTGAAGAGGCACCTCCCATGGCCCGCGAATATAAAATCGAAGACTACCGCAATTTCGGTATCATGGCGCATATCGACGCCGGCAAGACGACGACCACCGAGCGCGTCCTCTATTACACGGGCAAGTCGCACAAGATCGGCGAAGTCCATGACGGCGCTGCGACCATGGATTGGATGGAGCAGGAGCAGGAGCGCGGCATCACCATCACGTCGGCCGCCACCACGACCTTCTGGAAGGGTCGCGACGGCAAGATGTATCGCTTCAACATCATCGACACCCCCGGCCACGTCGACTTCACCATCGAGGTCGAGCGTTCGCTGCGCGTGCTCGACGGCGCCATCGCGCTGCTCGATGCCAATGCCGGTGTCGAGCCGCAGACGGAGACCGTCTGGCGCCAGGCTGACAAGTATCGCGTTCCGCGCATGATCTTCTGCAACAAGATGGACAAGATCGGCGCCGACTTCTACCGCTCGGTCGAGATGATCGGTTCGCGCCTCGGTGCGCATGCCGTCGTCATGCAGCTGCCGATCGGCGCCGAGACCGAGTTCAAGGGTGTCGTCGACCTCGTCGAGATGAACGCGCTGGTCTGGCGCGACGAGACGCTGGGCGCTGCCTGGGACATCGTCGAGATCCCTGCCGACCTCAAGGCTCGTGCCGAAGAATACCGCGAGAAGATGATCGAGGCCGCCGTCGAAATGGACGAAACGGCGCTCGAGAATTACCTCGAAGGCAAGATGCCGAGCAACGACGAGATCCGTGCGCTCATCCGCAAGGGCACGATCGCGGTGAAGTTCTATCCGATGTTCTGCGGCTCGGCCTTCAAGAACAAGGGCGTGCAGCCGCTGCTCGACGCCGTCGTCGAATATCTGCCGTCGCCGGCCGACGTCCCGGCCATCAAGGGCGTCGACGCCAAGACCGACGCCGAGATCGAGCGTCATGCCGACGACAACGAGCCGCTGTCGATGCTTGCCTTCAAGATCATGAACGACCCGTTCGTCGGTTCGCTCACCTTTGCCCGCATCTATTCGGGCAAGCTCACCAAGGGCATCTCGGTCGACAACACCGTGAAGGGCAAGAAAGAGCGCATCGGCCGCATGCTGCAGATGCATGCGAATTCGCGCGCCGACGTCGAAGAGGCTTTTGCCGGCGACATCGTCGCCCTCGCTGGTCTCAAGGACACCACCACCGGCGACACGCTCAGTGATCCGCTGCATCCGGTCATCCTCGAGCGCATGGAATTCCCCGATCCGGTCATCCAGATCGCCATCGAGCCGAAAACCAAGAACGACCAGGAAAAGATGGGCCTCGCCCTTCACCGCCTGGCCGCCGAGGATCCGTCCTTCCGCGTCAAGACCGACGAGGAAAGCGGCCAGACGATCATCTCCGGCATGGGCGAGCTTCACCTCGACATCATCGTCGACCGCATGCGTCGCGAGTTCAAGGTCGAGGCCAATGTCGGCGCGCCGCAGGTGGCCTATCGTGAGACGATCACCCGCAAGCACGAGCAGGACTACACGCACAAGAAGCAGACCGGCGGTACCGGCCAGTTCGCCCGCGTCAAGATCCTGTTCGAGCCGAATCCGGAAAGCAGCGAATTCGAGTTCGAAACCAAGATCGTCGGCGGCGCCGTGCCGAAGGAATACATCCCCGGTGTCGAAAAGGGCATCAACAGCGTCATGACCTCGGGTCCGTTCGCCGGTTTCCCGATGATCGGCGTCAAGGCGACGCTGATCGATGGCGCCTACCACGACGTGGACTCTTCGGTCCTGGCCTTCGAAATCGCCGGCCGCGCCTGCTTCCGTGAAGCAGCGCCCAAGCTTGGCGTGCAGTTGCTCGAGCCGATCATGAAGGTCGAAGTGGTGACGCCGGAAGATTACGTCGGCAGCGTTATCGGCGACCTGAACGGCCGTCGCGGCCAGATCCAGGGCCAGGAAGCCCGTGGCGTCGCGGTGGTCATCAACGCGATGGTGCCGCTCGCCAACATGTTCAAATACGTGGACAACCTTCGCTCGATGAGCCAGGGCCGCGCGGCCTACACGATGCAGTTCGACCATTACGAACCGGTCCCAACCGCGGTCGCCCAGGAAGTCCAGAAGAAATACGCGTAACTCGAAACGAGTTGCACCAGTAACTTAATTCAAGGCCCGCACGGGCTGGCAGGAATGGAGAGATCACATGGCAAAAGGTAAATTCGAGCGCACCAAGCCTCATGTGAACATTGGCACGATTGGTCACGTCGACCACGGCAAGACGTCGCTGACGGCGGCGATCACCAAGTATTTTGGCGAATACAAGCGCTACGACCAGATCGATGCGGCGCCGGAAGAAAAGGCACGCGGCATCACCATTTCGACGGCACACGTCGAATACGAGACGGCTGCCCGCCACTATGCCCATGTCGACTGCCCCGGCCACGCCGACTATGTGAAGAACATGATCACCGGTGCCGCGCAGATGGACGGCGCGATCCTGGTCGTGTCGGCCGCCGACGGCCCGATGCCGCAGACCCGCGAGCACATCCTTTTGGCCCGCCAGGTCGGCGTGCCGTCGATCGTGGTGTTCTTGAACAAGGTCGACCAGGTCGACGACGCCGAGCTGCTCGAGCTGGTCGAGCTCGAGGTGCGTGAGCTTTTGACCAAGAACGAGTTCCCCGGCGACGACATTCCGATCGTCAAGGGTTCGGCGCTTGCCGCGCTTGAAGATAGCGACAAGAAGATCGGCGAGGATGCGATCCGCGAATTGATGGCGGCGGTCGATGCCTACATCCCGACGCCGGTTCGTCCGCTCGACAAGCCGTTCCTGATGCCGATCGAGGACGTGTTCTCGATCTCGGGCCGCGGCACGGTGGTGACCGGTCGCGTCGAGCGCGGCGTCGTCAAGGTCGGCGAGGAGCTGGAGATCATCGGCATCCGTCCGACCACCAAGACGACCTGCACGGGCGTCGAGATGTTCCGCAAGCTGCTCGACCAGGGCCAGGCCGGCGACAACATCGGCGCGCTGTTGCGCGGTGTCGACCGTGAAGGCGTCGAGCGCGGCCAGGTTCTGGCCAAGCCCGGCACCGTCAAGCCGCACAAGAAGTTCGTCGCCGAAGCCTACATCCTGACCAAGGACGAGGGCGGCCGTCACACGCCGTTCTTCACCAACTACCGTCCGCAGTTCTATTTCCGCACGACGGATGTGACCGGCATCGTGTCGCTGCCGGAAGGCACCGAAATGGTGATGCCGGGCGATAACATCACCGTCGATGTCGAGCTGATCGTGCCGATCGCCATGGAAGAGAAGCTGCGCTTCGCCATCCGTGAAGGCGGCCGCACCGTCGGTGCCGGCATCGTCGTCACCATCAAAGAGTAATTTGGACTTAAACCGATCTGTCGCGGGCGCTGCCCGCGCCGCGCCAGAACAAGGAAGTGACGCATGAACGGACAGAATATCCGCATCCGCCTGAAGGCGTTTGATCACCGGGTGCTCGACGCCTCGACACGGGAAATCGTGTCGACCGCCAAGCGCACCGGCGCCAACGTCCGCGGCCCCATTCCGCTGCCGACGCGGATCGAAAAGTTCACGGTCAACCGGTCGCCTCACGTCGACAAGAAGAGCCGCGAGCAGTTCGAGATGCGCACGCACAAGCGTCTGCTCGACATCGTCGACCCGACCCCCCAGACGGTCGATGCTTTGATGAAGCTCGACCTGGCCGCCGGTGTCGACGTCGAGATCAAGCTCTAAGGAACCAGAGGTCAGCGGGGCGACCCGGAACTCTGAAGGAACAAGAGGCGTGGAGGGGCGACAGCCCCGACAGGGAACTCTAAAGGAATTGAACCGATGCGTTCAGGTGTGATTGCAAAGAAGGTGGGAATGACCCGCATCTACAACGATGCCGGGGAACATGTTCCCGTCACTGTTCTCCAGATGGAGAACTGCCAGGTCGTGGCGCAGCGCACGCAGGAGAAGAACGGCTATACCGCCGTCCAGCTCGGCGTTGGCCTTGCCAAGGTGAAGAACACGTCGAAGGCGATGCGCGGCCATTTCGCGACCGCTTCCGTCGAGCCCAAGGCCAAGGTTGCCGAGTTCCGCGTCTCCGCCGACAACATGATCGACGTCGGCGCCGAGATCACCGTCGAGCATTTCGTCGTCGGCCAGAAGGTCGATGTGACGGGAACCACGATCGGCAAGGGTTTCCAGGGCGTCATCAAGCGGCACCACATGGGTGGCGGCCGCGCGACGCACGGCAACTCGGTGTCGCACCGTACACACGGCTCGACCGGCCAGCGCCAGGATCCGGGCAAGGTGTTCAAGGGCAAGCATATGGCCGGCCACATGGGCGACACCCGCGTCACCACGCAGAATGTCGAGGTCGTCTCGACCGACGCCGATCGCGGCCTGATCCTGATCCGCGGTGCGGTCCCGGGTTCGAAGGGTGCATGGATCCTGGTCCGCGACGCGGCCAAGGTAGCGCTTCCGGCCAATGCGCCGAAGCCCGCCGCGATCCGCGCCGTTGCAACCGATGGTGCCGCCAAGAACGAGGCCCAGGCCACAGAGGGAGCGGAATAATGGACCTCAAGATTACAACGCTTGGCGGCAAGGACGCCGGCAAGCTGAAGCTCTCCGAAGAGATTTTCGGCCTTGACCCGCGCGAGGACATCCTGCAGCGCGTCGTGCGCTGGCAGCTTGCCAAGAAGCAGCAGGGCACGCACAAGGCCAAGGGCCGCGCTGAAATCGCCCGCACCGGCGCCAAGATGTACAAGCAGAAGGGTACCGGCCGCGCCCGTCACCATTCGGCTCGCGCTCCGCAGTTCCGCGGCGGTGGCAAGGCCCACGGCCCGGTCGTGCGCAGCCACGAGCACGATCTGCCGAAGAAGGTGCGTGCGCTCGGTCTCAAGCATGCGCTTTCGGCCAAGGCCAAGAGTGCGTCGATCATCATCATCGACGAGCTGAAGCTGACCGAGGCCAAGACCAAGGCACTGATTGCGAATTTCGCGACGCTGGGCCTGAGCAACGCCCTGGTGATCGGCGGCGCCGAGCTTGACAAGAATTTCAAGCTGGCGGCGACCAACATCCCGAACATCGACGTGCTGCCCATCCAGGGCATCAACGTCTACGACATTCTGCGCCGCGGCACGCTGGTCCTTTCCAAGGCCGCCGTCGAGGCTCTCGAGGAGCGCTTCAAATGACCGACCTTCGTCATTACGATGTGATCGTCTCGCCGGCGATCACCGAAAAGTCGACCATGGCTTCCGAGCAGAACCAGGTCGTCTTCAACGTCGCCAAGAAGGCGTCGAAGCCGGAAATCAAGGCCGCCGTCGAAGCGCTGTTCGGCGTCAAGGTGATGGCCGTGAACACGCTTGTCCGCAAGGGCAAGATCAAGCGCTTCCGCGGCACGATCGGCCGCCAGAGCGACGTCAAGAAGGCGGTTGTGACGCTGGCCGACGGCCAGTCGATCGACGTCGCGACGGGTCTCTGAGCAAGGTCGCGAGGACAGAACAATGGCACTGAAAAAATTCAACCCGGTAACGCCGAGCACCCGTCAGCTGGTCATCGTCGACCGCTCGGGCCTCTACAAGGGCAAGCCCGTCAAGGGTCTGACCGAAGGCCTGACCAAATCGGGCGGCCGCAACAATTACGGCCGCATCACGGCACGCTTCATCGGCGGCGGTCACAAGCGCACCTACCGCATCATCGACTTCAAGCGCCGCAAGTTCGACGTCGTCGGCACGGTCGAGCGTATCGAATACGATCCGAACCGCACCGCCTTCATCGCGCTGATCAAGTATGACGATGGTGAGCTGTCCTACATCATCGCCCCGCAGCGTCTGGCTCCCGGCGACAAGATCGTGGCCGGTGAATCGGTCGACGTGAAGCCGGGCAACGCGATGCCGCTGGCCTCGATGCCGGTCGGCACGATCGTCCACAATATCGAGCTGAAGCCTGGCAAGGGCGCTCAGGTCGCCCGCTCGGCGGGCGGTTATGGCCAGCTTGTCGGCCGCGACCAGGGCATGGCGATCCTGCGCCTCAACTCGGGCGAGCAGCGTGTCGTCCACGGCTCCTGCATGGCCACTGTCGGTGCCGTGTCCAACCCGGACCACGGCAACATCAATGACGGCAAGGCAGGCCGCACCGTGTGGCGCGGCAAGCGTCCGCACAATCGCGGCGTGACCATGAACCCGGTCGACCATCCACATGGCGGCGGCGAAGGCCGCACCTCGGGTGGCCGCCATCCGGTTTCGCCCTGGGGCAAGCCGACCAAGGGCAAGAAGACGCGGTCCAACAAGGCGACCGACAAGTTCATCCTGCGCTCGCGCCATCAGCGCAAGAGCTAAGAAGAGGTAACGCCAAGTGACTCGTTCGATTTGGAAAGGCCCCTTCATCGACGGCTACCTTCTGAAGAAGGTGGACAAGGTTCGTGAAGGTGGTCGCAATGAGGTGATCAAGATGTGGAGCCGCCGCTCCACCATCCTGCCGCAGTTCGTCGGCTTCACCTTCGGTGTCTACAACGGCCAGAAGCACGTTCCCGTCTCGGTGAACGAGGACATGGTCGGTCACAAGTTCGGTGAATTCGCTCCGACCCGGACCTATTACGGTCACGGCGCGGATAAGAAGGCGAAGAGGAAATAATCATGGGCAAGGCCAAAGCTCCGCGCAGGCTTGCTGACAACGAAGCGCGCGCCGTGTTGCGCACGATCCGTATCAGCCCGCAGAAGCTGAACCTGGTTGCCGCGCTGATCCGCGGCAAGAAGGTCGCGACAGCGCTTTCCGACCTCGAATTCTCGGCCAAGCGGATTTCCGGCACGGTCAAGAAGACGCTGGAATCGGCGATCGCCAACGCGGAAAACAACCACGACCTCGACGTCGATGCGCTGATCGTGGCGGAAGCCTATGTCGGCAAGTCGATCGTCATGAAGCGGTTCCATGCCCGTGGCCGTGGTCGCGCCAGCCGTATCGAGAAGCCGTTCTCGCACCTCACGATCGTCGTTCGTGAAGTCGAAGAAAAAGGGGAGGCCGCATAATGGGCCAGAAAGTCAATCCGATCGGTCTGCGTCTCGGCATCAACCGCACCTGGGATTCGCGCTGGTTCGCGAATACAGGCGAGTTCGGTAAGCTGCTGCACGAGGACATCAAGATCCGCAAATATCTTGAGAAGGAACTCAAGCAGGCTGCGATCTCGAAGGTCGTGATCGAGCGTCCGCACAAGAAGTGCCGCGTCACCATCCATGCGGCGCGTCCGGGCCTGATCATCGGCAAGAAGGGCGCCGACATCGAGAAGCTTCGCAAGAAGCTGATGGAGATGACCAAGTCCGAGACGCATCTGAACATCGTCGAAGTGCGCAAGCCGGAGATCGACGCGACCCTGGTCGCCCAGTCGATCGCCCAGCAGCTCGAGCGCCGCATCGCGTTCCGCCGCGCCATGAAGCGCGCCGTGCAGTCGGCGATGCGCCTCGGTGCCGAAGGCATCCGCATCAACTGCGCCGGCCGTCTCGGCGGCGCCGAGATCGCGCGCATGGAATGGTATCGTGAAGGCCGCGTGCCACTGCATACGCTGCGTGCCGACGTCGACTACGGCACGGCCGAAGCGAATACGGCCTACGGCATTTGCGGCGTCAAGGTCTGGGTGTTCAAGGGCGAGATCCTCGAGCACGACCCGATGGCTTCGGAGCGCCGCGCCACCGAGGGCGATCATGCGCATGGCGGTGGTGGTGAGCGCGAACGCGGTCGCCGTCGCGAAAACGCGTAAGACAGTTAGGAATTTGGAGTTAGAACGATGCTGCAGCCAAAGCGCACAAAGTTCCGTAAGCAGTTCAAGGGCCGCATCCACGGTACCGCCAAGGGCGGCACCAACCTGGATTTCGGTGGTTTCGGGCTGAAGGCGCTTGAGCCGAACCGCGTCACCGCGCGTGAGATCGAGGCGGCCCGCCGCGCGATCACCCGCGAGATGAAGCGTGCCGGCCGCGTGTGGATCCGTATCTTCCCGGACGTGCCGGTGACGTCGAAGCCGACCGAAGTCCGCATGGGCAAGGGCAAGGGCGCGGTCGACTACTGGGCGGCACGCGTCAAGCCAGGCCGCATCATGTTCGAGATCGACGGCGTCAACGAGGAAACCGCCCGTGAGGCGCTGCGTCTCGGCGCGGCCAAGCTCTCGGTCAGGACGCGCTTCGTACAGCGCATCGCAGAATAAGGACGGGCTGATCATGAAAGCCGAAGACATCCGGACCAAGACCCAGGACCAGCTGACCGACGACCTGGCCAGCCTGAAGAAGGAGCAGTTCAACCTGCGCTTCCAGAAGGCCACCGGCCAGCTTGAGAAGACCGCGCGCGTGAGGCAGGTCCGCAAGGACATTGCGCGTATCAAGACCATCGCTGCGGAAAAGTCCGCGGCCAAGAAGGCTTAAGGACGAAAACCATGCCAAAGCGCATTCTGCAGGGCACCGTCGTCAGCGACAAGAACGAGAAGACGGTTGTCGTCAAGGTCGAACGGCGCTTCACGCATCCCGTGATGAAGAAGACCGTGCGCATGACCAAGAAGTACAAGGCGCACGACGAGAACAACGCCCACAAGGTCGGCGATCAGGTGTTCATCCAGGAATCGAAGCCGATTTCCAAGGACAAGCGCTGGGTCGTGGTGTCTTCGGACCAGGCCTGATCAGGGCTAACGAAACGAATTTTGGACAGACCGGGGAGGGGTGAGAAACCCGTCCCGTTAGAAAAGAAGAAGGCGGCCAGTCATGATTCAGATGCAAACAAACCTCGACGTCGCGGATAATTCCGGCGCCCGTCGTGTCATGTGCATCAAGGTGCTGGGCGGCTCGAAGCGGAAATATGCTTCCGTGGGCGACATCATCGTGGTGTCGATCAAGGAAGCCATCCCGCGCGGCCGCGTCAAGAAGGGCGATGTGATGAAGGCGGTCGTGGTTCGCACGGCTAAGGACATCCGCCGCCCGGATGGCAGCGTGATCCGTTTCGACAAGAACGCAGCCGTTCTCGTCGACAACAAGAAAGAGCCGATCGGCACGCGTATCTTCGGACCGGTTCCGCGCGAACTCCGCGCCAAGAACCACATGAAGATCATCTCGCTCGCGCCTGAAGTGCTGTAAGGAGCCGGACCAATGCAAAAGATTAGAAAAGGCGACAAGGTCGTCGTGCTGGCCGGCAAGGACAAGGGCCGTTCGGGCGAAGTCCTCTCGGTGCAGCCGAAGGACGACACCGCGCTGGTGCGCGGCGTCAACCTGATCCGTCGTCACCAGAAGCAGTCCCAGTCCCAGGAGGGCGGGATCATCACCAAGGAAGCGCCGATCCAGCTGTCGAACATCGCGCTGGCCGACCCCAAGGATGGCAAGCCGACCCGCGTCGGCTTCACCTTCCAGAAGGACGGCAAGAAGGTGCGCGTCGCCAAGCGCTCGGGAGAAGTCATCAATGGCTAAGGCTCAAACCAAGCAGGCAACTGCCCAGAACACGCCCCGCCTCAAGCAGGTCTATAACGAGACCATCCGCAAGGCGCTGCAGGAGCAGTTCGGCTACGACAACGAGATGCAGGTTCCGCGCATCGACAAGATCGTGCTGAACATGGGCGTCGGCGAGGCGACCGGCGATTCGAAGAAGCCTTCGATCGCGGCGGAAGACCTTGCGATGATCGCCGGCCAGAAGGCCGTCGTCACCCGCGCCCGCAACTCGATCGCCGGCTTCAAGGTTCGCGAGAAGATGCCGATCGGCGCCAAGGTCACGCTGCGCAAGGAACGCATGTACGAGTTCCTCGACCGTCTCGTGAACATCGCGCTGCCGCGCGTCCGCGACTTCCGCGGACTCAACCCGAAGAGCTTCGATGGCCGTGGCAACTATGCCATGGGCATCAAGGAACACATCGTGTTTCCGGAGATCAACTACGACAAGGTTGATCAGATCTGGGGCATGGACGTCATCGTTTGTACGACTGCGAAGACGGACGACGAAGCCAGGGCATTGCTCAAGGCCTTCAACTTCCCCTTCCGCCAGTAACGGCAGCGAGAAAAGGAAAAATCTGAAATGGCAAAGACCAGCTCAGTCGAGAAGAACAACAGGCGCCGCAAGCTTGCGGACCAGTTCGCTGCCAAGCGCAAGGTGCTCAAGGCGATCATCATGGATCAGTCCAAGCCGATGGAAGAGCGCTTCCGCGCTCAGCTGAAGCTTTCGGCGCTGCCACGCAACTCGGCCAAGACCCGCATCCGCAACCGCTGCGAAGTCACCGGACGCCCGCGTGCCTATTATCGCAAGCTCAAAGTATCGCGTATCGCGCTTCGTGATCTCGGCAATAACGGCCAGATCCCGGGCCTGGTCAAGTCGAGCTGGTAAGGAGGACATAACATGTCATTGAGCGATCCTCTCGGCGATATGCTGACCCGCATCCGCAACGCGTATGGCCGTAAGAAGTCGAGCGTTTCGACGCCGGCCTCGCGCCTGCGTACCCGCGTCCTCGACGTGCTGAAGGCCGAAGGCTATATCCGCGACTACAGCCAGACCGACTTCGACAACGGCAAGTCCGAAATCGAGATCGAGCTGAAGTATTTCGACGGTGCGCCGGTGGTGCGCGAAATCGCCCGGGTCTCGAAGCCCGGCCGCCGCGTCTACGTTTCGGCCAAGTCGATACCGCACGTCGCCAACGGCCTCGGCATCGCCATCCTTTCGACGCCGAAGGGCGTGATGGCCGACCACGAAGCGCGCGAACAGAATGTCGGCGGGGAAATCCTCTGCCAGATCTTCTGATCTGGTATGTCACCCCAATTGGAAACCGGTTTTCGGGATCAAGTCCCGAAGGCCGAGACCTGAAACAAGAGAAGTGACGAGGACAACAAAATGTCTCGTATTGGAAAGAAACCCGTTTCGCTGCCGCAGGGCGTGACCGCGACCGTCAACGGCCAGACCGTGACGGCGAAGGGTCCGAAGGGCGAGCTGAAGTTCGTGGTGAACGACGAAGTGCTGGTCAAGATGGAAGGCAGCGAGATCGCTGTCCAGCCGCGCGACCAGACCAAGACCGCCCGCTCCAAATGGGGCATGTCGCGCACGCAGATCGTCAATATCCTGCAGGGCGTCAAGGACGGCTTCGAAAAGAAGCTCGAGATCACAGGCGTCGGCTATCGTGCCGCCATGCAGGGCAAGAACCTGCAGCTGGCGCTCGGCTTCAGCCACGACGTTGTCTACGAGACGCCGCAGGGCGTGACGATTTCGGTGCCGAAGCCGACGGAAATCACCGTGACCGGAATCGACAAGCAGCAGGTCGGCCAGGTTGCCGCCGAGATCCGCGAGTACCGCAGCCCCGAGCCCTACAAGGGCAAGGGCGTTCGCTATGCTGGCGAGAAGATCGTCCGCAAGGAAGGCAAGAAGAAGTAATTTTAACGCCGCGGGGAGCGTCGCGGGAGGCTTGTCCTACCGCATATGGTTGCCCCCGTCTTTTGAAGGCAAGGAACTGATATCATGGGCTCGAAAGAATCCACCCAGCGCCGCGCTCAGCGCGTCCGCCGCCAGATCAAGAAGGTCGCTGGCGATCGTCCGCGCCTGTCGGTCCATCGCACGTCGAAGAACATCTACGTCCAGGTCATCGACGACGCCAAGGGCCACACCATCGCCGCTGCTTCGACGCTCGAGAAGGAGCTCAAGGGTTCGCTCAAGACCGGCGCCGACACCGCGGCCGCAGCTGCCATCGGCAAGCTGATCGCCGAGCGTGCCTCGAAGGCCGGCGTCAAGGAAGTCGTCTTCGACCGCGGCGCCTACATCTACCACGGCCGTGTCAAGGCGCTTGCCGAGGCTGCCCGTGAAGGTGGTCTGAGCTTCTAAAGCGTGATCCCGAACCGGAGGTCAGCGCAGCAAAAAGTTGCAGACTTTTCGGATAGGATCATGCGAAGGAAAAAAGAGTTTTCGCCCCCGGCGACCCACAGAGGCGCCGGATATCATCATCAACCGTGCTTCCGGAAAAAAACAAGGAACAGGATATGGCACAGGAACGTAGGGATGGCGGCCGCGGCCGTGATCGCGAAGAGCGCGACGACGGCATGGTCGACAAGCTCGTCCACATCAACCGGGTCGCCAAGGTCGTCAAGGGCGGCCGGCGCTTCGGCTTTGCAGCGCTCGTCGTCGTCGGCGACCAGAAGGGCCGCGTCGGCTTCGGCCACGGCAAGGCGCGCGAAGTGCCGGAGGCGATCCGCAAGGCGACCGAATCGGCCAAGCGCGACATGATCTTCGTGCCGCTGCGCTCGGGCCGCACGCTGCACCATGACGTCGAGGGACGCTGGGGCGCGGGACGTGTTCTGCTGCGCGCTGCCAAGCAAGGTACCGGCATCATCGCCGGCGGCCCGATGCGCGCCGTCTTCGAGACGCTCGGCATGCATGACGTGGTCGCCAAGTCGATGGGTTCTTCGAACCCCTACAACATGGTTCGCGCCACATTCGACGCGTTGAAGAGCCAGATGCATCCGAAGGATGTGGCTGCTGCGCGCGGCATCAAGTATTCGACCCTTCAGGCCCGCCGCGGCACCGCCGTTGCGGCTGAAGAATAGTCGAAGCTGACCAGGGATCTGACCATGGCCAAGAAAGCAACCAAGACCATCACCGTCGAGCAGATCGGCTCGCCGATCCGCCGGCCGAAGGAGCAGCGCGCAACGCTGGTCGGCCTCGGCCTCAACAAGATGCACAAGCAGCGCACGCTGGAGGATACGCCCTCGGTGCGCGGCATGATCGCTGCCGTCCAGCATCTCGTCCGCGTCGTGGACGAGGGCTGAGCCAGAGCGCAGGAGAACCCAGATGAAACTCAACGATCTGCGTGACAAGGACGGCGCGACGCATTCCAAGAAGCGTCTTGGCCGTGGCATCGGCTCCGGTTCGGGCAAGACCGCCGGTCGCGGCGTCAAGGGCCAGAAGGCGCGCTCCGGCGTCGCCGTCAACGGCTTCGAGGGTGGCCAGATGCCGCTCTACCGTCGTCTGCCGAAGCGCGGCTTCAACAATATCTTCGCCAAGAGCTTCACCGTTGTGTCGCTGGCCCGCATCCAGGCCGCGCTCGATGCCAAGAAGCTTGACGCTAAGACAGTTGTGACAGCCGAGGCGCTGGTTGCGGCCGGCGTCATCCGTCGCGTCAAGGACGGCGTGCGCATCCTTTCGGACGGCGACATCAAGGCCAAGCTTGCCTTCGACGTGGCCGGAGCCTCCAAGGCCGCGGTCGAGAAGATCGAAAAGGCCGGCGGTTCGGTGAAGTTGCCTGAGAAAGCAGCCGCCGAGTAACGGCAATTTGAAGCACGGTCGGCAAAGGTGGAATTCGGTTTTGCCTGCGGTCGTGCTTTGATCCGACAGATGTGGCGGCCGCATCAACGCGGCCGCTTGCATGTTTGCAGTCCGGAGCTTATCTCGTGAGCTTCGGTGACACGCGCCGCCTGAGCTGCGGGCATCGAGCGTGACCAAGCGGAGAATCAGGCATGGCTTCGGCTGCTGAACAACTAGCCTCGAATCTGAATTTTTCGGCCTTCGCCAAAGCCGAGGATCTGAAGAAGCGCATCTGGTTCACCATCGGCGCGCTGCTCGTTTACCGCCTTGGCACCTATATCCCGCTGCCCGGCATCAATCCCGACGCTTTCGCCCAGGCCTTCTCGTCGCAGAGCAAGGGCGTACTCGGCATGTTCAACATGTTCGCCGGTGGCGCCGTGCAGCGCATGGCGATCTTTGCCCTCGGCATCATGCCCTATATCTCCGCCTCCATCATCATGCAGCTGATGACCTCGGTCATTCCTTCGCTGGAAGCGCTGAAGAAGGAGGGCGAGCAGGGTCGCAAGATCATCAACCAGTACACGCGCTACGGCACCGTGCTTCTGGCGCTGGTCCAGGCCTATGGCATTTCGGTCGGGCTTGAGGGCGGCAATGGCATCGTCAACGATCCCGGCATGTTCTTCCGCATCTCCACCGTCGTCACGCTGGTCGGCGGTACCATGTTCCTGATGTGGCTTGGCGAGCAGATCACCGCCCGCGGCATCGGCAACGGCATTTCGCTGATCATCTTCTCCGGCATCGTCGCCGGCCTGCCGCGCGCCATCTCCGGCACGCTGGAGCTTGGCCGCACCGGCGCACTGTCGACCGGCCTGATCCTGGCGATCATCGTGCTCGCCATCGTCGTCATCGCGCTGATCGTCTTCTTCGAGCGCGCCCAGCGCCGCCTGCTGATCCAGTATCCCAAGCGCCAGGTCGGCAATCGCATGTTCCAGGGCGATACCTCGCATCTGCCGCTGAAGCTCAACACGTCCGGCGTCATTCCGCCGATCTTCGCCTCGTCGCTGCTGCTGCTTCCGGCAACGGTTGCCGGCTTCTCGCAGACGACCAACATGCCTGCCTGGGCGAGCACCATCCTGGCGGCGCTCGGCCACGGCCAGCCGCTCTATATGGCCTTCTACGCTGCCATGATCGTGTTCTTCGCCTTCTTCTATACGGCGATCGTCTTCAATCCGAAGGACACCGCCGACCAGCTCAAGAAGCATTCGGGCTTCATCCCGGGCTATCGTCCGGGCGAGCGCACTGCGGACTATATCGACTATGTGCTCACCCGCATCACCGTCGTCGGCGCCATCTATCTGGTGCTGGTGTGTCTGCTGCCCGAGTTCCTGATTTCAGCGACTGGCGTACCGTTCTACCTTGGTGGCACTTCGCTCCTGATCGTGGTCAGTGTAACGCTCGATACGGTGGCGCAGATTCAGGGTCACCTGATCGCGCACCAGTATGAGGGCCTGATCAAGAAGTCGAAGCTGCGCGGGGGGAAGAAGGCCAGATGAGGTTGATATTGCTTGGACCGCCGGGGGCGGGCAAGGGGACACAAGCACTGAGACTGGTAGAAAGACACGGCATCCCACAGCTTTCCACGGGGGACATGCTGCGTGCTGCTGTTCAGGCCGGCACCGAAGTCGGCAGGCGAGCCAAGGCGGTGATGGATGCTGGTGAACTGGTGTCCGACGCTATCGTCAACGCCATCGTGGCCGAGCGCATCGATCAAGCCGATTGCGCAAACGGCTTCATCCTTGACGGATACCCGCGAACCCTGGTGCAAGCGGACGCCGTTGAGGAAATGCTTTCGGATCGCGGGCTGGAGCTAGACGCGGTCATCGAATTTGTCGTCGACGACAAGGCGCTGGTTGGCCGAATCGTCAAACGCGCCGAGGACGCCAAGGCCGCAGGCCTGCCGGTGCGCAAGGACGACAGCCCAGCGGTGTTCGAAGAACGCTTGAGGGAATATTACAAGAAAACCTCGCCGCTGATCGGCTACTACTACGCCAAGGGCAAGCTCAGGGGCGTCGATGGCATGGCCGACATCGATGCGGTGACGCAGCAGATCGAGGCGGTGCTCAGGGCGACGACCCGGCAGGTTGGCCAGGCGGCCGGCTAGAGAAACGAACGATTGCGCTTGACTGGAGCGGTCCGCTGGGGTATGGCGGCCCGTCTTCCTATCAGGCATGAGGCTTGCTTGTCCGCAAGGGCAAGGCAGGCCGCTTTGAACTGGAAACTCCCGCAAGGGCCGGCCTCCACCGGACGCGGGGCAACTTGAAGCGCCGGCTCGTCCGGCCTATATGGAGAAGAGAAGAACATGGCTCGTATAGCCGGCGTCAACATTCCTACCAACAAGCGCGTCGTCATTGCGCTTCAATACATTCACGGCATTGGCAAGAAGTTCGCCCAGGAGATCGTCGACAAGGTCGGCATCCCGGCCGAGCGCCGCGTCAACCAGCTGACCGACGCGGAAGTGCTGCAGATCCGGGAGACCATCGACCGCGACTACCAGGTCGAGGGCGACCTGCGCCGCGAAGTGTCGATGAACATCAAGCGGCTCATGGACCTCGGCTGCTACCGCGGCCTGCGTCACCGCCGCTCGCTGCCGGTTCGTGGCCAGCGCACGCACACCAATGCGCGCACCCGCAAAGGCCCAGCCAAGTCGATTGCCGGAAAGAAGAAGTAATTTAGGGCAGTAAGAGAGTAGGGCAGTAAGGCAATAGGAACGGCAGACATACTGCCCTACTGCCATATTCCCCTACTGCCTTCTCCCTGGTGGAGCCGCTGGCATTACGGCGGTGTAGAGATCAACTGAAAGGACTATCATGGCCAAGGAAGCCGCTCGTGTTCGCCGTCGCGAACGCAAGAACATCTCGTCGGGCGTTGCCCACGTCAATTCGACCTTCAACAACACGATGATCACCATCACCGACGCGCAGGGCAATTCCATTGCCTGGTCGTCGGCCGGAGCCCAGGGCTTCAAGGGATCGCGCAAGTCGACCCCTTTCGCTGCCCAGATGGCCGCCGAAGATGTTGCCAAGAAGGCTCAGGAACACGGCATGCGCATGCTCGAGGTCGAGGTCTGTGGACCCGGCTCCGGTCGTGAATCGGCGCTGCGGGCGCTGCAGGCAGCAGGCTTCACCATCACCTCGATCCGTGATGTGACGCCGATCCCGCACAATGGCTGCCGCCCGCGCAAGAAGCGCCGCGTCTAAAGAGAATTTACCGAACGCCGCGCGAGCGCCTCAAGGGCGCTCCTCCACGGCATTCCAGGTCGCCCGCCACGATTGGATGGTGGCGGGACAACGGAAGGAAAGCACTATGATCCAGAAAAATTGGCAGGAACTGATCAAGCCGAACAAGATCGAGTTCTCGTCGAAGAAGAAGACGCTGACCACGCTGGTCGCCGAGCCGCTCGAGCGCGGCTTCGGCCTCACCCTCGGCAACGCGCTGCGCCGCGTGCTTCTGTCTTCGCTGCGTGGCGCGGCTGTGACCGCCGTGCAGATCGACGGCGTTCTGCATGAATTCTCGTCCATCGCCGGCGTGCGCGAGGACGTGACCGACATCGTGTTGAACATCAAGGAAATCGCCATCCGCATGGAAGGCGATGGCCCCAAGCGCATGGTCGTGCGCAAGCAGGGACCGGGCGCGGTTCTCGCCGGCGACATCCAGACGGTCGGCGACGTCGAGATCCTCAATCCCGACCACGTCATCTGCACGCTGGACGAAGGCGCTGAGATCCGCATGGAATTCACCGTCGACACCGGCAAGGGCTATGTGCCGGCCGACCGCAACCGCGCCGAAGACGCGCCGATAGGGCTGATCCCGGTCGACAGCCTGTATTCGCCGGTCAAGAAGGTCTCCTACAAGGTCGAGAACACCCGTGAGGGGCAGGTTCTCGATTATGACAAGCTGACCATGACCATCGAGACCGATGGTTCGATCTCGGGCGAGGACGCGGTGGCCTTCGCCGCTCGCATCCTGCAGGACCAGCTCGGCCTGTTCGTCAATTTCGA
This sequence comes from Mesorhizobium sp. M0983, assembly GCF_040318975.1. Classification (NCBI taxonomy): domain Bacteria; kingdom Pseudomonadati; phylum Pseudomonadota; class Alphaproteobacteria; order Hyphomicrobiales; family Phyllobacteriaceae; genus Mesorhizobium; species Mesorhizobium sp. M0983. The sequence continues at coordinate 186,508 of NZ_JAMYNH010000004.1, forward strand.
CGAGCCGCAGAAGGAAGTCGCTGCCGAACAGGTTACCGAGCTTGCCTTCAACCCGGCGCTGCTCAAGAAGGTCGACGAACTCGAGCTTTCGGTGCGTTCGGCCAACTGCCTGAAGAACGACAACATCGTCTATATCGGCGATCTGATCCAGAAGACCGAAGCCGAGATGCTGCGCACCCCGAACTTCGGCCGCAAGTCGCTGAACGAGATCAAGGAAGTCCTGGCGGCGATGGGCCTGCATCTCGGCATGGAAGTGCCGGACTGGCCGCCGGAAAACATCGAAGACCTCGCCAAGCGTTACGAAGATCAATACTGAGGCTCAGGCCTCTTGAACCCGCAATGAAGGAGAAGAGCCATGCGCCACGGATTTAAAGGCCGCCGGTTCGCCCGCAGCATAAGCCATCGCAAGTCGATGTTTGCCAACCTTGCCGTGTCGCTTATCGAGCACGAGCAGATCCTCACCACGCTGCCGAAGGCGAAGGATCTGCGTCCGATCGTCGAGAAGCTGGTGACGCTCGGCAAGCGCGGCGACCTGCACGCCCGCCGCCAAGTGATTGCCCAGATCGGCAATGAGGGCGTCGTCAAGCGTCTGTTCGACACAATCGCGCCACGTTACGCCACTCGCAATGGCGGCTATCTGCGCATCATGAAGGCCGGCTTCCGTCACGGTGACAATGCCGCAATGGCCGTCATCGAATTCGTCGACCGCGACACCTCGGCCAAAGGCGCCGGCGACCGCGCCCGCATCGAGGCCGAAGGCACCGAAGAGGAAGCCGCAGCCGCATAAGCTTCGGTTTTGCTGAGAAGTTCAAAGGGGCCTGCGGGCCCCTTTTCGTTTGGGCGATATGTGTTGCCTAACAAGGGCAAGGTACTCGTTTCCGGTCAGAACTTTCCAGTCGAGTTCTATTCTCCTCTGCTCGGAACTTGGATGTCGGTATGAGTAGATGCTGTCGACCACCGTTCTCCGGTCGATATCACTGATGATCTGCGCGACGGATGTTTTGCTCAGATATCGTTCGATTTCGCCGTTCTCGATAAAGTCGATATCGACGCGAAAAAAAATATGGACAAGGCCAGCGCAGAGATCCAGCGTGAACTCCCAGTCTGAAAATTTGGCATAGAAAATCTTCACCTCGTCCGGGGCCCACAAGCCAGCTTCCAGGAATTCCGAGGGCTTCGTTCTGCCATTGAGCCCTTCCATCGAAAGGACGAACTGGTCCGTTATGCGTTCGGTCTTGCCGCGAATTGCATGCACATGTTCGATCTGAAACCAATCCAGCTCATGTGGCGGGTCTTTGTCGAATGAGGCCTCAAGCGTTCCGTAAAACCAGTACTCGGGCACCGCCTCAGCATACTCGGTTAGCCAGTCGTCCGGCGCACCAAGCACTTTGGCAATTTCGATCATCTTCATTCCGGGGTACACGGGCCCCAAAGTGCCGGTCTTCAAAAAATCACGGAATGAAACGAGCTGTTTTTTCATGAGCGTTGACGCGGCTTTCGGGGTCACGTCGACCTATAACTGCTTTGCCGCGCAAAATAATCGGATTTCAGCGGCTTAGCCTTTCATTTTGCACAATCGTCAGGACAATGGCGCCCGACTTGGAGGATTCGGAATGCGCGTTAAACGGCTGTCCCTTGTTCTGATCTGCGCCTTGATGGCGCTGGCCGTCGTGCCGGCGGCCAGGCACGCGCTGGCGGAGGAGACCAAGCCAGATCCCGGTCTGTCCGACGTGCTGACCGATCTGCTGCATGGCGTCGAAGGCGAAAACGCCACCTCCGGCCCCGACAAGCGCGTGCCGTTCGGCCGCGAGGAGGTGCAGCTGTCCTTCGCGCCGCTGGTCAAGCAGACGGCCCCGGCCGTGGTCAATGTCTACGCCTCGCAAACCGCCAAGGTGACGTCGCCCTTTGATGGCGATCCGTTCTTCGAGGAGTTCTTCGGCCGCTCGCAGCCGCGCGCGCAGTCTTCGCTCGGTTCGGGGGTGCTGGTCGATCCGACCGGCGTCGTGGTCACCAATTTCCACGTCGTCAAGGACGCCGACCAGGTCAAGGTCGCGACCGCCGACGGGCGCGAATTCGACAGCAAGGTGCTGCTCAAGGATGAGACGCTCGACCTCGCCGTGCTCAAGATTTCTTCCGACAAGCCGTTCCCGGTGATCGCCATTGGCGATTCCGACGCGCTCGAGGTCGGCGACCTGGTGCTGGCGATCGGCAATCCGTTCGGTGTCGGCCAGACCACCACCAGCGGCATCATTTCGGCTGTGGCGCGCAGCCATATCGGCGTCTCCGATTCCAGCTTCTTCATCCAGACCGACGCCGCCATCAACCCGGGCAATTCCGGTGGCGCGCTGGTCAACATGGGTGGTCAACTGATCGGCATCAACACTGCGATCTATAGCCGTAGCGGCGGCTCGATCGGTATCGGCTTTGCCATCCCTTCGAACATGGTTCGCGCCTTCGCCGATGCGGCCAAGGCCGGGCTCGACTTCTTCGAGCGGCCGTATGTCGGTGCCGAGTTCGAGGCGGTGACGCCGCAGATTGCCGAATCGCTCGGCATGGACAAACCGGCCGGCTCGCTGGTTTCTTCGGTCGAAGAGGCAGGACCCGCTGCCAAGGCAGGGCTCAAGCCTGGTGACGTGGTGCTGTCGCTCAACGGCAAGCCGGTCGAGAGCGTCGGGGCGCTGGACTACCGGATGGCGACGCTGTCGATCGGTACGAATGCCAGCTTCGGCGTTCTAAGCAAGGGTCAGCAGGCGACGATGGACATCGCGCTGGAACGGCCGCCTGAGGGCGCCAAAGCTGCGGAGCTCACATTGCGCGGCCGTAGCCCGTTTTCCGGTGCCAGGGTTGCCGAACTATCGCCACGGCTTGCCCAGCGGCTTGGTCTGCGCACCGATGTCAAAGGCGTCACCGTCGTCGATATCAACCGCGATTCGCCCGCTGCCGATTTTGGTTTCCAGCCGGGCGACATCGTGCGTGAGGTCAATGGCCTGACGATCGACAAGGCGGCGACCCTGGAACAGATAGCCCAGCAGGATACACGCTGGTGGCGCTTTACCGTCGAGCGCGGCGGGCAGATACTGCGCCAGGTGTTGCGTTACTAAGCCCGACGTCAGCATGGTCGGGCTCCAGGCAGAAGAAGTTGCATGGCCGATCTGTTCAGTGTCGATGAACCGGAAAAGACGCCGCCCGGCAGGCCGCTGGCCGACCGTCTGCGCCCGAAGAACCTCGGCGAGGTCGTCGGCCAGGAGCATCTGACCGGTCCCGACGGCGCGCTGACGCGGCTGATCGGCTCCGGCTCGCTCGGCTCGATGATCTTCTGGGGCCCGCCCGGCACCGGCAAGACCACGGTCGCACGGCTGCTTGCCGGCGAGACAAGCCTCGCTTTCGAACAGATCTCGGCCGTGTTTTCCGGCGTTGCCGACCTGAAGAAAGTGTTCGAGGCAGCGAAGCTGCGCCGCTCCAACGGCCGCCAGACACTGCTGTTCGTCGACGAGATCCATCGCTTCAACCGCGCCCAGCAGGACAGTTTTCTGCCCGTGATGGAAGACGGCACCGTCGTGCTGGTCGGCGCCACCACGGAGAACCCGTCCTTCGAGCTTAACGCCGCGCTGTTGTCGCGCGCACGCGTCCTGGTCTTTCACTCGCTCGGCGAGGACAGCATCGCCAAGCTCCTGGCGCGGGCCGAGGAGGCAGAGGGCAGGGCGCTGCCGCTCGATGACGAGGCGCGGGCGATGCTCATCCGCATGAGCGACGGCGACGGCCGCGCGGCGCTGACACTGGCCGAAGAGGTCTGGCGTGCCGCCAAATCAGGTGAAGTGTTTGGCGCCGAGGCCTTACAGCGCATCGTCCAGCGCCGCGCGCCGATCTACGACAAGGGCCAGGACGGCCATTACAATTTGATCTCCGCCTTGCACAAATCGGTGCGCGGCTCCGACCCCGACGCGGCACTCTACTATCTGGCCCGCATGTTCGACGCCGGCGAGGATCCGCTCTATCTCGGGCGCCGGTTGGTGCGCATGGCGATGGAGGATATCGGGCTGGCCGACCCGCAGGCACTCGTCGTCGCCAACGCCGCCAAGGACGCCTACGACTATCTGGGCTCGCCCGAGGGCGAACTGGCCTTCGCCGAGGCTACCGTCTATCTCGCTACCGCGCCGAAATCCAATGCAGTCTATACCGCATTCAAGGCCGCCACACAGGCGGCCAAGGAATTCGGTTCGCTGCTGCCGCCCAAGCACATTCTCAATGCGCCGACCAAGCTGATGAAACAGGAAGATTACGGCGCCGGCTATCGCTACGACCACGACGAGCCCGACGCTTTTTCCGGCCAGGACTATTTTCCTGAGAAGATGGGAAGGCAGACATTCTACGATCCGCCCGAGCGCGGCTTCGAGCGCGATATCAGGAAGCGGCTGGACTATTGGGCGAAGCTGCGCAGCGAGCGGGAAAAGTAGCTGCCAGTCGCACACTGGTGTGATCGCCGTTGTCTGATGGGATAAAAAACCCTATCAAGATGCGCCTTCGGCCGGCGGCAGGCCAGAAACGTACCGACGATATTCAGAACGGAATCGCGCCTGGCGCGTGGAAAAATGACAAAAAAATCCCGCAAAACCCTTCGGAAGTTCGCCATAGCCATTCCGCTGCTGGCGCTCGGCTTCTATGTCATTCCCATTCTGACGACGATTTTCATCGTCCTCGGCCTGATCGACGTGTTGCGCAACGACAACAAGAATTGGGCGCTGTTCAGTGGTTATTTCCTGGGCAACGGCATCTTCACCTGGCTGCTTTCGCCCTTCAATCTGCTGGTGGATCTGCTGTGCTATAGAAACCGCGGTGTCTGGAAATTGGACCAGTTTCCTCCGGACTACCAGCGCGAGGTCAACGAGGTCCTGGATGTCTTCAAGGCACGCAAGGACGAGATCATCGCCGACATCGACGCCAATTTCGGCAGCGGCCGGCGCGGCATGTATGTCTATCAGTGGTATGGCAAGCACAAAATAGACAACGTCGCCGAATTCAACAAGGATTTCAAATACATCAAGACGATTGCCGTCTCTGTGTTCAGCGGCAGGGAATCGACTTCCTGGCACTTTGGCCCGCTCCGGCTCAGCCTGCGCATTCTCTACAACCTCATCCCGGTGAAATCGGAAGTGTTCGTCCAGTGTGGCAACGCCAAGAATTACTGGCACGAGAACCCGCTGTTCATCTTCGACGACACGCTGCTTCATCGCTCGGTCAACGAGTATGACGGGCGCCGCTACTGCGTGTTCATGGACATCATTCGCCCATCGCCGTTTCCCGGTCTGATCTCGACGCTCCTCGCCATTGTTTCGGTCAGCGTCGAGCGCATCAATGCCATGTTCTACAAGAACTGGAAGATGATCGCCTCCAGCAAGCCGAAGAAGGTCGGAGCTGCCTGACACCGTAGCGTAACTGGCGCGAGGGAGCACGATGTATCATCTGTTGCTTGTCTGTCTTGGTGGCGCGATCGGTGCAATGGCCCGCTTCTTCCTGTCCGGCTGCGTCGCCCGCCGGGTCGGCGAGACCTTTCCTTGGGGCACGATGGTCGTCAATGTGTCGGGGGCGTTTGCAATCGGCGTCGTTGCGCATGCCGTGGCGCGCGACGGCATGCCTGCCCTTTGGGCCTTTGTCGTCACCGGCGGCCTCGGCTGCTACACCACGGTCTCTTCATTCAGCCTGCAGACGCTGGCGCTGGCGCGTGAGGGCGAATGGCTGCGCGCCGGCGGAAATGTGCTGCTTTCGGTTTTCCTGAGCCTCGGCGGCGTGACGCTGGGCTTTGCCGCGGGAAGTCTTCTGATTGGCAGCGGGGCGCCATGAGCGGCCCGCAGAAGCTCCGCTCCGACGGGATGGCGGGGCGTGCGGCGCGCCTCATTGGCTGGCGCCGAACGAGCCAAACGGTTCGTATCTATGCGACCGTGACCGCTGGCAGCATGATCGGCGGCGTGCTGCGGGCGCTCGCCTCATTGGCGAGCACCGCCTGGTGGGGCACTGGATTTCCCTTCGGCACACTCCTCGTCAACATTGTCGGCTCATTCCTCATCGGCTTCTATGCGACATTGACGGGACCGGATGGTCGCGTCTTCGCCAGTCCGCTGCAGCGCCAGTTCTTCATGGCCGGCTTCTGCGGTGGCCTGACGACCTTCTCCGCTTTCAGCCTTGAAACACTCACCCTCGCGCAAAGCGGGAAGCTTGTGGCGGCGGCACTCAATATCGCGATCTCCGTGGTGGCCTGGCTTGCCGCCGTCTGGCTTGGCCACATCTTTGCAGTGCGCCTCAACCAGCTGAGAGGATCCAGGCAATGAAGATACCACCACAGGCACAATTGCTGCGCATATTTATCGGCGAAAACGACAGGGCAGATGGCCGTCCGCTGTATGAGGTCATCGTGCTGAAGGCCCGCGAAATGCAGATTGCCGGCGCGACCGTCCTGCGCGGGGCGATGGGATTTGGCCATTCCAGCCGACTTCACACCACGAAGATCCTCCGTCTCTCGGAGGACCTTCCCCTTGTCATCGAGATCGTCGACGACGAGGAAAAATTGGCCGCTTTTCTGCCCGTGCTTGAAACAATCATGACAAGTGGCTTGATCACGCTGGAGAAAGTTCAGGTTCTGCAATATGGAACCGACAACGAATAACCGAGTGAGATTGCGGGTGCCGGCGAATGCCGTTGCATGTTCGCAAAACGGCGATTGGAATCATGGCAGGCGTTGAACAGATCACAGTGGATACCGGTGAGGCGGGCATGCGGCTCGACCGCTGGTTCAAGACCCATTTCCCCGGTCTCGGTTTCGGTCATCTGCAGAAGCTGCTGCGTTCCGGCCAGATCCGCGTCGACGGCGGCAGGGTGAAGGCCGATACACGCGTCGAAGCCGGCCAGACGGTGCGTGTGCCGCCGCTCGAAGTGGACAAGAAAGGCGAAAGCCCGCTCACCGGCCATTCGATACGCAACCAGGGCGATGCCGATGTCTTGGCCAAGATGCTGATCCATGAGGACCCGAAGGTCTTCGTCTTCAACAAGCCGGCCGGCCTGGCAGTGCAAGGCGGCTCCGGGGTCACCCGCAATGTCGACGACATGCTGGAAGCCTGGCGCAACCAGAAGGGCGAGAAGCCGCGTCTGGTGCACCGGCTCGACCGCGACACGTCGGGTGTTCTGGTTGTCGCCCGTACAAGGCTCGCCGCCATGAAGCTCGCCGAAGCGTTCCGGGCGCGTGAGACGAAGAAAACCTACTGGGCGCTGGTCAAGGGTGTGCCGCCGAAGCGCGAGGACAAGATCTCGACCTGGTTGATCAAGGAACCGACGCCCGACGGCGATCGCGTGCGCATCGCCAAGCATGGCGAAAAGGGTGCCGACCACGCCGTGTCCTACTACCGTGTCATCGAGCAGGCTGCACAGACGATGACCTGGCTGGAGATGGAGCCGTATACCGGCCGCACCCACCAGCTTCGTGTCCATGCCGCGCATATCGGCTGCCCGATCATCGGCGACCCCAAATATTTCGAGGCCGACACCAATTGGGATTTTCCCGGCGGCATGCAGAACCGCCTGCATCTGCACGCCCGCCGCATCGTCATCCCGCATCCCGATAAGGGGTTTGTCGACGTCACCGCGCCGATGCCGCCGCACATGCGCCAGAGCTGGAACCTGATCGGCTTCGACGACGCAAGCGCGGAGGACTAGGGCCGGTGGGCGTCGCCACAGATACGCTCGACCGCCGTGACGCGGTCGATCTGGCGGCCGCCGCCATCATGGTCGGGCTGACCTTTTCCTGGGGCCTGAACTACGTCGCCGCCAAGATCTCCTATGCCGGCTACGATCCCGTTTTCCTATCGATCGCCCGCTCGGTGATCGGCGGCCTGTGTGTTTTCGGCTGGTGCCGCTGGCGCGGCATCGCGCTGTTCACGCCCGACAAGACTCTCGTCGCCGGCATTCTGGCAGGCGCGCTTTTCGGTCTCGAGTTCCTGTTTCTGTATGTCGGGCTCGAGCACACCACCGTCGTGCGCAACACCTTGCTGGTCAACACCATGCCGTTCTGGATGCTGGTCGGCGGCCATTTCCTGCTGGACGAAAGCATCACGGCACGCAAGCTCGTTGGGCTTCTGCTCGCTTTCGCCGGGCTGGTCGCGGTGTTTTCCGACAAACTGAGCGCTAATGGTGGCGAGACGTTGAGCGGCGACCTGCTCAGTCTCGGCGCCGGCATTCTGTGGGCCGTGACTAACATTGTCATCAAGCGGTCGAAACTGGTGGAGGCCAGCGCCGAAAAGCTGCTGCTCTATCAGCTGGCCGGTGCCGCCGCCGTCGGCATTTTGGTGATGCCCTTTGCCGGGCCGCCCGTCCGCAGCTTTACCCTTCTGCCGACCTTGGCGCTGTTGTTCCAGGCCGTCTACGTTGTCGCCTTCACCTATGTGCTGTGGTTCTGGCTGCTGCGGCGCTACCCTGCATCTGGCCTGTCGAGCTTCACCTTCCTGTCGCCGGTCTTCGGCGTGCTTTGCGGCGCCGTGTTCTTGAACGAGCCGTTGACCGTTCGTATCTTTCTGGCACTCGGCCTGATCGCCGCCGGTCTTATCATCGTCAACCGGCCGGCCCGAAAACAAAGCCCCGGATGAGCATGCGCGATATTTTGAACGACCTCGAAGCTGGAAAGCAGCTCTCCGATCCGGATCCGGTGCGTCGCGCCCAGATCCAGATGAAGACGCCGCTGCCAAAACGCTTCTACAAGACCGTCGCGGTGGCACCGGTCGAGGATGGTTTTGCCGTCCATCTCGATGGCAAGCCCGTCCGCACGCCCGCCAAGGCGCTGCTGGCGCTGCCGACCGAAAAGGCGGCTGCTCTTATTGCGGACGAATTCGCCGCACAGGAGGAGACCATCGACCCGGTAACGATGCCGTTGATGCGTCTGGTCAATACGGCAATCGATGGGGTCGCCAGTGATCCCCAGGCGGTGCTGGAGGACATCCTGCGTTTCGCCTCATCAGATATGCTCTGCTACCGCGCCGATGCACCACAGGGGTTGGTCGACCGGCAGAACGAGCATTGGGATCCGGTCATCGACTGGGCGCGCAGCGCGCTCGGCGCCCGGTTCCAGCTCGCCGAAGGCGTGATCCACGTCGAGCAGCCGCGCGAGAGTATCGCGCTGCTTGGCCAGCATCTAGCCCAACGTGCCGATCCGCTGCGCCTTGCTGCCATCCACGTCATGACCTCGCTGACCGGATCGGCGCTGCTGGCGCTGGCCGTCGATTTCGGCGAGCTCGACGGCGAGGTGGCCTGGGCTGCCGGCCATGTCGACGAGGACTGGCAGGCCGAGCAATGGGGCCATGATGCCGAGGCCGTCGCCCGCCGCGCCGCCCGCAAGCGCGACATGATGGCGGCAGTCAGCCTGCTCGAAGCGCTCAAAGGCTGACGGCACCGCCCGCTATTTCGCACTGCACATTAGACCAAAGTCATAATCCCAAAGGCGGTCTGCCTCTGGGCACTGCTTTCTGTCATTTTTTGCACCGGTGGCTGCACTGAGTCTGCGTTCCGAGGAAACGCTGACGATGACGCGCAGCATCGAGGACCGACGGAATCACACGGGAGGATACACTCATGGCAATGGCATCGACCGCCGGCAAAACAAGCCGCGGCATGACGCGCGAGGAGAAGAAGGTCATCTTCGCCTCCTCGCTCGGCACCGTTTTCGAATGGTATGATTTTTATCTCTACGGCTCGTTGGCAGTGTTCATTGGTTCGACTTTTTTCAGCCCAACCATCCCGGAAGCTACGCGCAATATCTTCGCGCTGCTGGCTTTCGCCGCTGGCTTCCTCGTGCGTCCGTTCGGCGCATTGCTGTTCGGCCGCATCGGCGATCTTGTCGGCCGTAAATACACTTTCCTTGTCACGATGACGATCATGGGCCTGTCGACCTTCCTGGTCGGCTTGCTGCCTGGCTATGCGACTTTGGGCATTGCCGCTCCCGTGATCCTGATCATCTTGCGCATGTTGCAAGGCCTGGCGCTCGGTGGCGAGTATGGCGGTGCCGCGACCTATGTCGCCGAGCACGCACCCGACGATCGCCGCGGCTACTACACGTCGTGGATACAGACGACGGCAACGCTCGGCCTGTTCCTGTCGCTGGTCGTCATCCTGATCGTCCAGGGGTCGATGGCCAAGGAAACCTACGCCGCGTGGGGTTGGCGCATTCCTTTCATCGTTTCCTTTCTGCTCCTCGGGATTTCGATATGGATCCGGCTGTCGCTTTCTGAATCGCCGACCTTCCAGCGCATGAAGGACGAAGGCAAAGGCTCCAAGGCGCCATTGACGGAAGCCTTCGGCCAATGGAAGAACGCAAAGATTGCGCTGCTGGCACTGCTCGGCCTCACAGCCGGCCAGGCCGTGGTCTGGTACAATGGCCAGTTCTACGCGCTGTTCTTCCTAACCAACGTGCTCAAGGTCGACGCGCAGTCGGTCAACATCATGATCGCAATCGCGCTGGCGGTCGGCTCCATCTTTTTCGTCGTGTTCGGCTGGCTCTCCGACAAGATCGGTCGCAAGCCGATCATCATGGCCGGCCTTGCACTGGCGATCGTCTGCACTTTCCCGTTGTTCAAGGCGCTGACCTGGGCAGCCAACCCGGCGCTCGCCACCGCGCAGCAAAACACGCGCGCGACGGTCACCGCGGCACCGGGCGACTGCAAGTTCCAGTTCAATCCGGTGGGCACGGCGAAGTTCACGACGTCCTGCGATATCGCCACCTCGTTCTTGACCAAGAACTCAGTGCCTTATGACGTGGTAACGACGGCAGCCCCCGGCACTGCAGCGTCGGTCAAAATCGGCAACGAGACAGTTGAGTCGTACGACGCGACTGCGGCCGGCGATCAAGCCAAGGCTAAGGACGCCGTTTTCGCCAAAGCGGTAAACACAGCGCTTCGGGACGGCGGCTATCCGCTGAAGCGGGCAGCGGCCAAGGTGCCGGACCAGAAGCTTGAGGCCTTCATTGCGGCCAATCCCGAGCTGAAGCTCGATACGGCCGCGATCCGCTCCGGCGACAAGGCGACGGTCCCGACCGACCAGGCGATCAAGGACAAGCTGCTGACTGCCGATGAGGCTGCGGGAGCCCCCGAGGTCACTGTCTACACCATACCGGGCGGCGGTCCCTTTGCCATGTTTGCCGACCCGGCCGCGGTCAACTGGCCGATGACGATCGCCGTCCTGTTCGTCCTCGTGATCTTCGTCACGATGGTGTACGGGCCGATCGCCGCGATCCTGGTCGAGATGTTTCCGACCCGCATCCGCTACACCGGAATGTCGCTGCCCTACCATATCGGCAATGGCTGGTTCGGCGGGCTGCTGCCGGCGACGGTGTTCGCGCTCAGCGCCTACAAGGGCGACATCTACTACGGTCTCTGGTACCCGGTGGTGATCGCGGCGATGTCGCTGGTCATCGGCATGATCTTCATCAGGGATACCCTCGGAACAGACCTGCATACCAAGCAATAGCCGACCTGTCCCGATTCAAAGCAAAGCCCGGCGCGAGCGATCGCGCCGGGCTTTGCGATTCATCGGAGGGAGACGAGAGATGGGGAGGCTCAGCTCTTCCGATCGTTTTTCGCTTCTTCGATCGCTGCCTCATGATACCAGGCACTTCCGAAATCCGTTCGGTTGCGCAAAGAAGCAAGTTCTGCTGCGAACTTAGCCTTTCCGCTTAAATTTGAGGCAGAAGCGCGCGCTGCCACCGGGAACATCAGGATTTTGGCCGACTGAGGAGTGGAAGTGATTTCCATTGTCGGTTTCCTTTCTTCGGCACAACCTTGCCGATTCAACCTTTCCCCAAGATAGGTTTCGCAATCGAATTAGGCAACATGATTATAAAAAGATCAGTAGCTGCACAATATTTATGCAAACTATGCTTGTGAGCGATCCGATCGCACAATTACGACGGCTCAGCAATTTTGCGCCGACACTACATCGCTTTTGCCGCACCCGTCGCCAGCCAAATGGCACACGAATTGCATTTTAACAGTCGGCAGGTCGGCTGCTGGATAGGCCGGCTCGCCCCGGCGCCATCCAGGGTTCGGTGATCAAGCAACGAGAGGCTAGAATGACGAAATACAAGCTCGAGTACATTTGGCTCGATGGATACACCCCGGTTCCCAATCTTCGCGGAAAGACGCAGGTCAAGGACTATGCCGAGTTTCCGACGCTCGACCAGCTTCCGCTGTGGGGCTTCGACGGTTCTTCGACCATGCAGGCCGAGGGCCACAGCTCCGACTGCGTTTTGAAGCCGGTCGCCGTCTATCCGGATCCCGCCCGCACCAATGGCGCGCTCGTCATGTGCGAGGTCATGATGCCGGACGGCGTGACGCCGCATGCATCCAACAAGCGCGCCACCATCCTCGACGACGAGGGTGCCTGGTTTGGCTTCGAGCAGGAGTATTTCTTCTACAAGGACGGCCGCCCGCTCGGCTTCCCCGAGAGTGGCTATCCGGCGCCGCAAGGCCCGTACTACACCGGCGTCGGCTACAGCAATGTCGGCTCCGTCGCCAGGCAGATCGTCGAGGAGCATCTCGACCTTTGCCTCGCCGCCGGCATCAACCATGAAGGCATCAACGCCGAAGTGGCCAAAGGCCAGTGGGAATTCCAGATTTTCGGCAAGGGCTCCAAGAAGGCCGCCGACCAGATGTGGATGGCACGCTATCTGATGCAGCGCCTGACCGAGAAATACGGCATCGACATCGAATATCACTGCAAGCCGCTCGGCGATACCGACTGGAACGGCTCCGGCATGCATGCCAACTTCTCGACCGCCTATATGCGAGAAGTCGGCGGCAAGGCGTATTTCGAAGCGCTGATGGCGGCTTTCGACAAGAACCTGATGGATCACATCGCCGTCTACGGTCCGGACAACGACAAGCGTTTGACCGGCAAGCACGAGACCGCGCCGTGGAACAGGTTCAGCTACGGCATCGCCGACCGCGGCGCCTCGATCCGTGTGCCGCACTCCTTCATCAACAACGGCTACAAGGGCTATCTCGAGGATCGCCGTCCGAACTCGCAGGGCGACCCCTACCAGATTGCCTCGCAGATATTGAAGACGATCGCCTCCGTCCCGACCAGCGCCGAGGTTTCGGCCGCGGCTTGAACATTCGTCCCGGCGTAGACCTCAGGTCTGCGCCGTGACGTTCTCTCCGATCGCATCGCAATAAAAAAAAACCCCGGCGTCTCCGCCGGGGTTTTTTTGTTGGCTGCAACGATCCAGATCAGACCGAATAGTACATATCGTATTCGACCGGATGCGGGGTCATTTCGAAGCGCATCACCTCGGCCATCTTAAGCTCGATGTAGCTGTCGATCTGGTCGTCGTCGAAGACGCCGCCGGCCTTCAGGAAGCCGCGGTCCTTGTCGAGGCTCTGCAGGGCTTCGCGCAGCGAGCCGCAGACGGTCGGGATCTTCTTCAATTCCTTCGGCGGAAGGTCGTAGAGATCCTTGTCCATCGGCTGTCCCGGGTGGATCTTGTTCTTGATGCCGTCGAGGCCGGCCATCAGCATGGCGGCGAAGGCAAGATAGGGGTTCGCGCCCGGATCGGGGAAGCGGACCTCGACGCGCTTGGCCTTCGGCGACGAGCCGAACGGAATACGGCACGAGGCCGAGCGGTTGCGTGCCGAATAGGCGAGCAGCACCGGCGCTTCATAGCCGGGTACCAGGCGCTTGTAGGAGTTGGTCAGCGGGTTGGTGAAGGCGTTGATCGCCTTGGCATGCTTGATGATACCACCGATGTAGAACAGGCAGCTCTCGGACAGGCCGGCATATTCGTTGCCGGCGAAGGTCGGCTTGCCTTCCTTCCAGATCGACTGGTGGACGTGCATGCCAGAGCCATTGTCGCCGAATACCGGCTTCGGCATGAAAGTGGCCGTCTTGCCATACGCATTGGCGACCTGGTGCACGACGTATTTGTAGATCAGCATCTTGTCGGCGTTGCGGACCAGCGTGTCGAACTTGATCCCGAGCTCGTGCTGGGCGGCGGCCACTTCATGGTGGTGCTTTTCGACGCGCACGCCCATCTCGGCGAGCACGGTGAGCATTTCCGAGCGCATGTCCTGTGCCGAATCGATCGGCGGCACCGGGAAATAGCCGCCCTTGATGCGCGGCCGGTGGCCGAGGTTACCCGTCTCGTAATCGGTGTCGTCATTGGACGGCAATTCGGTCGAATCCAGCCGGAAGCCGGTATTATAGGGATCGGCCTTGTACTTGACGTCGTCGAACACGAAGAACTCGGCTTCAGGACCGACGAAGATCTGGTCGCCGATGCCTTCCGCCTTCATGTAGGCCTCGGCCTTCTTGGCGGTGCCGCGCGGGTCGCGGTTGTAGGATTCTCCCGAGATCGGATCGAGGATGTCGCACAGGATGACCATGGTCGACTGGGCGAAGAACGGGTCCATATGCACCGTATCGGGATCGGGCATCAGCACCATGTCGGACTCGTTGATCGCTTTCCAGCCGGCGATCGAGGAACCGTCGAACATGACACCATCGGCAAACATGTCTTCCTCGACCTCGACGACATCCATAGTAACGTGCTGCAGTTTGCCCTTCGGATCGGTGAAGCGCAGATCGACGAACTTCACGTCGTTGTCCTTGATCTGCTTCATGATGTCTTTGGCTGTCGTCATGTCCCTGCTTCCCTATGTGATGACGTTTTGAACATGGCCTTTTAACGGGAAAATTCAGACCGCGTCCATGCCGGTTTCGCCGGTGCGGATGCGCACGACTTCCTCGATGTTGGAGACGAAGATCTTGCCGTCGCCGATGCGGCCGGTCTGGGCCGCCTTGCGGATGGCTTCGATCGCGGCTTCGACGGCATCGTCGCCGAGCACGACCTCGATTTTCACCTTCGGCAGGAAGTCGACGACATATTCGGCACCGCGATAAAGCTCGGTATGGCCCTTCTGGCGGCCAAACCCTTTGGCCTCGGTAACGGTGATACCTTGCAGCCCGGCCTCCTGAAGCGCTTCTTTCACTTCGTCTAGCTTGAACGGCTTGATGATCGCTTCGATCTTTTTCATGTAAAAAGTGGCCTCCACTGCCAAAAAAGACGGGTTGTGAGCCCCGCTTGCGCCTCAATCAAGCACGAACTGTGCCAATTGATGGGGCGCCGAGCAGCCTCACATGATTTGGATACCATGCCGCGCAGGAATGTACATTCGCATCATTCGCTGCGTCGGATGCGCCATGAACACCGCGAGCCTACACACCGCCGGTCCTGCCGTCCGCACAAAAATTGGGCAGATCGGATATTTCATGAGCAGCTGCGCGCCGTCGTCCCGAACGAGGTACGCCGCCAACTTTGCTTAGGGACCTTCGTTGTTTGCGTCGGATCAAAAACTGGACAATGCTTGGGGAAATGATGTGCATGTCGCCTGATATTCCATGAGCAACGAACTTTTGTCTCCGTCTGAAATGGCCGAGGCCGATCGGCTGGCGATTGCGGCCGGGCCACTCGATGGCTTCGGCCTCATGCGGCGCGCCGGCGAAGCGGTCGCTGCCGTCGTCCTGGCGCGCTATCCCCAGGCGAGACGCGTCCACGTCCTGTGCGGCCCCGGCAACAATGGCGGCGACGGCTATGTCGTGGCGCGGTTGTTGGCAGAGGCCGGCATGAACGTTGCCGTCTGGGCCGAAGGCAAGCAGAAACCCGGAAGCGATGCCGCGTTGGCCTCTGATGCCTGCAACTTGCCCGTGGAACACATTGGCCATTGCTACCCGGAAGCGGGTGAAGTGGTCGTGGACGCACTCTACGGCGCGGGACTGTCCAAGGACATTTCGATGCATGCGTTGGCCGTCTCAGGCTTGAGCAGCGCTGAGCGCGTCCCGGTGGTCTCGATCGATTTGCCTTCGGGTGTGTCAGGCGAGACCGGCTTGACTAACGCTCACTTCCAGGCCGAGGTCACGGTGACTTTCGTGCGGAAAAAGCCAGGCCATCTGCTGATGCCGGGGCGCGAGCTGTGCGGCGAGATCATCGTCGCCGATATCGGCATTCCGGATGGGATCATCGATCAGCTCAAGGTCACGGCGTTCGAGAACACACCGGAACTTTGGCTGCGATGGTACTTCCCGAGAACGGCTGTCGATTCGCATAAATACAAGCGTGGCCATGTTGCTGTCTTTTCCGGCGGACCGAGTGCGACGGGCGCAGCGAGGTTGTCGGCCATGGCCGCGGCTCGCAGTGGGGCAGGGGCAGTAACTGTGCTTTCACCTGGAAACGCCATGCAGGTGAACGCCGCGCATCTGACCTCGATCATGCTGCGCGAGGCCGGCTCGCTCGAAGAGGTGCAGGAATTCCTCGTGGCGCGGCATCCCGAGGCGCTGGTGTTCGGACCGGGGCTCGGGCCGAAACCCAAGGTCGGCGATTTCGCATTGCAGTTGATTGCGGCGATCGCGGATCTGACCCGCGCATCAGCGGCTACGCCTGAAATTCACGCCAGTGCCATCGTTCTGGATGCCGACGCCATCACCTCGTTGGCGCTTCAGCCTCAGGCACTGTTCGACGCAGCGCGTCAGACATGGTCACCGGCACTGGTGCTGACGCCACATGAGGGTGAATTCGCCAGGCTTTTTCCAGATATCGCTGGGAACAAAAAACAGTCCAAAGTGACCAAGGCGCGCGAAGCAGCAAAGCGCGCCAATGCCATTGTCGTCTACAAGGGTGCCGACACGGTGATCGCGGCGCCCGACGGCAGGGCCGCGATCAATGCCAACGGTGCGCCGTGGCTGGCCACGGCTGGCTCTGGTGACGTTCTGTCGGGGATCGCGGCCGGATTGCTGGCGCAAGGCATGGCGGCCTTCCAGGCTGCCTGCGCGGCGGTCTGGATCCACGCCGAGGCCGGCCGTCGTTTCGGGCCCGGCTTGATCGCCGAGGATCTACCGTCGGCTCTGGTGCCAGTGCTGCGGGAATTGATCGAAAGCCAGCCGGACCTTCGATGAGACGCATTGCACTCCTTTTCACCACGCTCGTCATGGCCGCTTTGGCGACACTGTCGGCGAATGCCGCTGAGCAGCCGGTGACCATCGTCGATGATCCAGCGGTACTTGCTGCTCTCGATGCCAAGGGCTTTGGCTTCGCCGGCATTTTCGGCGTCGACGGCAAGGGCGATTTGAAGACGCTTTATGACAAGGCGCCGGCTTACCACGCGATCGTCGAAACGATTGCAAGCGACGTCGCAGCATTGCGGACCGAGATGAAGGCCGGCGGCCGGCCGCTGTACGAGGTGACCGACGGCAATGTTGGCCGTGTCATGGACATGCGCTGGCTGAGGACCGACGCAGCGCGCTTCCGTCTCGTCGGCGTGGTCAACCGGCTCGACCGGCGCGACTTCGCCGCGCTGAAAGGCGACGGGAGTTGCGGCGAAGTGCGCTTCATCTATCGCCTCGCCTACAGCTTCAAGAAGAACGGCAAGGTTTTGGCCTCGCGCCTGCCGTTCAATTTCAGTGCCGTCTACAATGCCACGCCGGATGTCGATGGCGGCTGTGTCGGCGTCGCCGGACGCTGGGCACCACAGCTCGACGAGAGCGTCGATGCCGGCTGGCTGATCGGTGGGCCGCTGGAAAGAGCGGCGCTCACCTTCAAGCAACTCGAGCTCAATGCGCAAGTGGTCCGCTTCCCCTCCGGCCAGGAGACCGAATTCGGCGGGCAGGCTGCCTATCTCATGCGAATTTTCGGCATCGACGGAACGGCTGTCAGCGAAAAGCCGCTGGAAAACACGCCCGACATGGCACGTCTTGCCGAAGACGCCGCGCTGAAAGCAAGACTTGCCGACTATGTCCGCACCAATGTTGCGGCGGTCGATCTAGGCGTCTACCAAATCCCCGATGAGTTTTTGGCAAGGAAGGTCATTTCGTGGTCGACCTTCGGCAGCGCAAGGCAGGCCAACCACCCGTTCACGCCGCTGTTCCAGCCCGCGGATTTCGAAGGGCTCGATTTCTCTGTGCTGAAGCTGGTGCGCACGCCAGAGGCATTGGTCGAGCGGCTGGACAACGGCGCCTGCCAAGGCTGCCATCAGGCGGGCTCGACCGCCGGTTTCCATTTCATCGGCCTCGATGACAAGACGACCTCGCCGCTCAACCGCATCGAGGTCGGCATCTCGCCGCATCTCCACGCCGACATCCCGCGTCGCGTCGCCTGGCTGCACGCGACTGCCGACGGCAAGGAACCGAACCGCTTCCGCCCGCTGTCCTTCGCGCCGCCGGCGACATGGAGCGATGCTGGACAGATCGCCTATTCGCCGGCCGAGATGGCGATGCCGTGCCTGATGCCGGCGGATGCGGCCCGCTTTGGCGCGACTCGGCAATGCGGCGGCGGCACCGTCTGCACGCCGCTGGCGACCGTGTCCGGCGTGCGCACCAAGCTAGCGCAATGCCTGCTGCCCAAGGACAGCGAAAACATGTTTTCCGGCCATCCATGCCTGACCGGCTCGATCGCCAGCAACCCGGCACAGCCTTTCAATGACCGCTATACCATCACCGGCCAGTTCGCGGCGTTCGCGCCAAGCATTTCGCGTGCCGGCTACACCTGCCGACCGCCAAAGATCGGCGTGCCGGCGGGTATCGCCTATCGCGGCTGCGACGACCGGGATCGCAGCTTTGCCGCCTTCAAACCGGGCAAGCCGATGCCGAACGAGATTTGCGGGCTGGTTGGCGGCAAAAAATTCGACACCTGCGTGGCGACCAATAATTTCGACCAGTGCCTGGGCGGTGCCGTCAATCGCGGCAATCGTCCTGCCTGCTCGGCCGACCATTTCTGCCGCGAGGATTACATGTGCCAGTCGCTGCCACCCGATACGCCCGGTATCGGCAAGGTGAAAGGCATCGGCTTCTGCTCGCCGACCTATTTTATCTTCCAGATGCGCATCGACAATCACGCCACGCCGTGGTCGGGCGCTGCCCGCGCGACGATGGGGGCCGGGTTCGGTGCTGCGGAAGAGGAATAGGCCACCGACTGAGGCATTGGCCGCAGTGGTTCCAGGTGGATAGCTATCGATCGAGGTCGTCGGCGATGTTCGATGTCCATTCGCCGTCGAAATGGCGGACGCGTTCGGCGACGAACGCATCGCTCAGCAGGCTCGACAAGGCAGAAACCAGAATTGGTTCTATCTCTGGAGCCGAGCTAAATCCAAGAGCAATCAGACGTTCGGACCAGGGCGGATGGTCCGCACTTTCGTTATCTCGCGCGTCCCACGCTTTTTGAGCATACTCCTGCAGAATGGGAAGTCTCGACAAGTGAGCGGCGGCCGCCAGGACCCTTTCGAGTGGTGGACGGGGCGGAGCCATGGCGCCAAGCAGTTCACGCTGGAGCGGGCTATAGACTTGATCATCGAAGAACGCACTGGCGGCACCGATCAGAAGCAGGGCGCGGGCCGCATCATGTGCGTCGCCGGACGTCGCTGCATGGCGATCTGCGTCAATTTCCGCTCGTCGCGACAACCGTATTTCTTCGCGCTCCAGAGTGCGCGACAGCGGACCAAGCATCCAGTAGAACAGGCTGCCTGAAACGGTTTTCCCCGGAGGAGCGAAGTCGAAGATTAGATCGAAGCTTTTCTCGAGTTCGGCCAGGTTGAGTCCGCCATTTGTATCTTTGTTTTTCAGATGGGCGTCCTCATGAGCCAAGATCGCCGCAAATGCCTTTTGGTCGGTCGCTGCGAGCAATGGCAGGCCGATGGTGAGAATCGGCCTGCGACCAAGCAAGCCTAGAAACGGCCGCTCTTCACCGACGCTGGCGTTGAGATCGTCGCTCAGGATGATCCTCGTTCGGCTGGCGCGGTGTTTGCCGGCAATACTCTCCCAGACAGCCCACAGCTTCGGGGCTGATTCCCGAGTAATCCCCTTGACCTTGCTGGGTCGAAAACCGGCGAACAATGTTCCGATCAACAGAACGATGGCCAGCATCGCGGCCGGGATTGCAACAGCACCAGTCGCGATGACGGCGAGCGGATGCCAATCGAGGAGCCAGAACCACAGGACTATTGGGCAGAACAGCGGGAGAGCGAAGAGCAGGATGGCAAATCTGCCGAAACGCGCTCCCATGTAGAGGACCAGGCGCGACATCAGCCCCTCACAGCGGGATGTTGTCGTGTTTCTTCCAAGGGTTTTGCATATCCTTGTTGCGCAGCATCCTGAGCGCGCGGGCGATGCGGCGGCGGGTCGAATGCGGCATGATCACCTCGTCGACATAGCCGCGCTCGGCGGCAACGAAGGGCGATAGAAAGCGATCCTCGTAAGCCTTTGTGTGTGCTGCAATTTTCTCCGCGTCGCCGATGTCCTTGCGATAGATGATCTCGACCGCGCCCCTGGCGCCCATCACCGCAATCTGCGCCGTTGGCCAGGCATAGTTCATATCGCCGCGCAGATGTTTTGACGCCATGACATCATAGGCGCCGCCATAGGCCTTTCTGGTGATGACGGTGATCTTTGGCACGGTCGCTTCGGCATAGGCGAACAGAAGCTTGGCGCCGTGCTTGATCAACCCGCCATATTCCTGCGCGGTGCCGGGGCGTAAGCCCGGCACGTCGACGAAGGTGACGATCGGGATCGAGAAGCAGTCGCAGAAGCGCACGAAACGCGCGGCCTTGCGGCTGGCATCCGAATCGAGCACGCCGGCCAGCACCATCGGCTGGTTGGCCACGAAGCCGACTGTGCGGCCTTCGACACGGCCGAAGCCGGTGACGATGTTTTTCGCAAAATTCTGCTGGATCTCGAAGAAGTCACCCTCGTCGGAAACTTTAAGGATCAACTCTTTGATGTCGTAAGGTTTGTTGGCATTGTCGGGAATCAGCCGGTCGAGCGACAGATCGTGATCGGTGACCGATTGGTAGCATTCGATCTCGGGAATTTCCGCCGTGTTGGAGGCGGGCAGCAGATCGACCAGCCGGCGCATCTGCAGCAGCGCCTCGACGTCATTGTCGTAGGCTCCGTCGGCGATCGAGGACTTCGTCGTGTGGACGGAAGCGCCGCCGAGGCTTTCGGCGGTGACCGTCTCATTGGTGACGGTCTTCACCACATCCGGGCCGGTGACGAACATATAGGAGGTGTCGCGGACCATGAAGATGAAGTCGGTCATCGCCGGCGAATAGACGTCGCCGCCGGCGCAAGGGCCCATGATCAGTGAAATCTGCGGAATGACGCCGGAGGCCAGTACATTGCGCTGGAAGATCTCGGCATAGCCGCCGAGGGCCGCCACGCCTTCCTGGATGCGGGCGCCGCCGGCGTCGTAGAGGCCGATGATCGGCGCGCGGTTGCGCAGTGCCATCTCCTGCACCTTGACCACCTTTTCGGCATGCGCCTCGGACAGCGAGCCGCCGAACACGGTGAAATCCTTGGCGAAAAGATAGACCGGGCGACCGTTGACGGTGCCCCAGCCGGTAACGACGCCGTCGCCGGCGATCTTGGTTTTCTCCATGCCGAAATCGGTCGAGCGGTGCTCGACATACATGTCGAACTCCTCGAACGAGCCCTCGTCGAGAAAGACGTCTATGCGTTCGCGGGCGGTCAGCTTGCCCTTCTTGTGCTGGGCGTCGATGCGGGCCTGGCCGCCGCCCATGCGAGCGACCTCGCGGCGGCGCTCGAGTTCCTTCAGCACGTCCTTCATGACCGGTCCCCGAAACGGAAAGCTTGATTGTGGTAATCATGCCTGGGGGAGAGCGCAAGCGCCGCTTCCTAATGGCTTTTGCTGCGCTGCAGCATCAGGCCCCTTGCATTTCGATGCGAACTGGGCCATATGCGGCGGCATAGGCGCTTGGGCCGGGATAATCCGGCCTTCTCGATGAATGAGACTGGTTGCGTCTGTTTTCCCTCTTCCCGACATATCGGCAAGGTGGCGAAAAAGCCCCGTGGCATGATGCCTGCGGGCACGACAGCGCTGCCGTGCGGACGATAATGTCCGCCCGCCTTGTCGTTTCATGACAATTTTCGACGGCAGGTTGCGCCCTGCCGCCATTGATGTTTGCGGCCAGGAGCCGCATGAAAGAAGAATATTTTGACCAATGAAAACACTTTGACCGGTAAGGACGCTGGGGAACTGAACGGTTTCGCCGCACTTGGAATTACCGGCGCACTGCTCAAGGCCACGAATGCCGCCGGCTTTACCGATCCGAAGCCGATCCAGGCCCAGGCGATCCCGCCGCAGCTCGAAGGCCGCGACATTTTCGGCATCGCCCAGACCGGCTCGGGCAAGACGGCGGCGTTCGCGCTGCCGATCCTGTCGAAGATCATCGCACTTGGCACCAAGCGCCGGCCGAAGACAGTCCGCGCACTGATCCTGGCGCCGACGCGCGAACTCGCCGTGCAGATCGAGGAGATGATCAAGCTGCTTGCCAAGGGCGCGCATGTCTCGACAGCGCTGGTGCTTGGCGGCGTCTCGCGCTTCAGCCAGGTGAAGAAGGTTGCGCCCGGCGTCGACATCCTGATCGCAACGCCAGGTCGGCTGACCGACCTGGTGCGTGAAGGCGACCTCGTGCTTGCCGACACCAAATGGCTGGTGCTGGATGAAGGCGACCGCATGCTCGACATGGGCTTCATCAACGACGTCAAGCGCATCGCCAGGGCGACGGCGCCGGACCGTCAGACGGTGCTGTTCTCGGCAACCATGCCGGCCGAAATCGCCGAACTGGCGAAAGGCCTGCTGAAGAACCCGATTCGCGTCGAAGTCGCTCCTCACAGCACCGCGGCCGCCGAGATCGTGCAGGGCGTCGTCTTTGCCCGCACCAAGCAGAAGCGTCAGGTGCTGGCCAACATGCTTGCCGACGAGGCGATGAAGTCCGTCATCATCTTTTCGCGCACCAAGCATGGCGCCGACAGGGTGACAAAGGATCTCGAGCGTGACGGCTTCAAGGCCGCCGTCATCCACGGCAACAAGTCGCAGAACGCTCGCCAGAAGGCACTCAACGATTTCCGCGAGGGTTCGGTGCGCATTCTCGTGGCGACCGACATTGCGGCGCGCGGCATCGACGTGCCGGGCATAAGCCATGTGGTGAATTTCGACCTGCCGGACGAGGCGGAGAGCTATGTCCACCGCATCGGCCGCACCGGCCGTAACGGCATGGACGGCATCGCCATCACGCTCTGCGACCCGTCCGAAAACAGCAAGCTGCGCCAGGTCGAGCGCATCATCCGCACCAAGCTGCCGATCGTTGCCGACCATCTCGGCAGCCCCGATCCGCAGCGCAATCCCGCCGAGAAGAACGAGCGCAGTTTCGAACCGGCCAATGATCGCAACGACCACAATGGCCGTCGCGACGGCAGGCGGCCCGGCGGCGCAAACAACGGCTTCGGCAAGAAGCGGTTCGGCGACAAGCCAGCCTTTGCGGGCGAGCGCAAGCCGGAAGGCGCCAAGCCCTTCAAGGGCAACAACAAGCGCCGCTTCGGCGGTAAGCGGCCGGCAGCGCGGGCCGCATAACCTGACCGTGTTGCGGTCGGCCAAGCTTGGCTTGGTCACTCACGATTGAAAAGGGCCACCCGAGTGATGCTCCGGTCGCCCTTTTGCTTTGAGGCCTTTGGTTTACTTCACCACCGCCTCGACCCACACGACAATCCGCTGCGCCAGGAAAGCCGTGGTCGATGGCGACAGCGCGTCACCCGCAATGACGTGGTTGTCGGGGTCGCCGGTATCGTCGACCGGCACCAATTCATGTGCGGCGCCCCAGCGAGCGGCGATTTCGCGGGTGCGATCTGGTCGTACCACCTTGTCCGAATCCGAAAAGATGAACAGGGCAGGGATGGACGTCTTCTCCACCGGCGCGCCGTAGGCAAGCTCTGTCAGCGCCGCCATCGGCAATGTCGCGGCGATCGGGTAGCGGTAGGTCCAGAACCTTTCATGCAGAGCGTTGCGCGGCACGAAGCCACGCTCCTTGCCGGCGACGAGCTCGGCGATCTGTCTGCCCCACGGTAGGGTCAGCAATTCGGCGCCGGAACCCTTGACGCCGAAATTCGGCGAGATGAATGCGATCGCCGCGACGCTGTTCGATGCGCTTGGCTGCGTCGCAGCCCACGCCGCCAGCGAGCCGCCTGTCGAGGTGGCTATGACGATCACCTTGTCGCCGATCGCCCGGCCGACGGCGAGCGCTTCCTCGTAGTCGTTGATCCAGGCGCTGACGCTGCCTTGCGTCATCGCGGCGCCGTCCTGTCCATGCCCCGTCAGGCGCGTGTAGAAAAGATTGGCGTCAAGCTGGTCGGCCACCTCGTCGGGCAATGGACGAATCTCGCCCTTCGACGCAGAAAAACCGTGGATGTAAACGATCGCGAATGGCGTCTTGGCATGGACCATCGGGTCGGCCCAGATGATTTCCTTGTCCAGCCCGTCGCGGATGCCGGGCACGGCCGCCTCCTGGCGCGCCAGATAGGCCTGCGGATCGTCGCCGATCACTGAGGGATCGAAACGGATTGTGGTTTCGACGAGGACGCGCGGACCAAGCGCCAAGGCCAGGACAAGGATGAGGACAAGCCCCAGCACCGCAAACATGATCCGTCGGCCCATCACGGATCCTATTCGACCGGTGGCTTGCGGTCGAAATTCAGCGGCCGCGCATTCCAGCGGGTGACCGTGCTGATCACCCATCGGCAGAACGGCCTCGGCAGTATCCTGAGCAGCTTCAGTGTCCAGCTCAGGCGGCGTGGGAAAGTGACTTCGAAGCCACCGCATTCGATGCCTCGCGCGATGCGGCGCGAGGCCAGATTGACCGGCATCAAGCCCGGCATCGGCAGGAAGTTCTTCTCGGTCAGCCGCGTGTCGACAAAGCCTGGATTCATCACCTGGATGCGGACGTTCATCTTGTCGAAATCATATTTCAGCGACTCGGCCAAGATATTGACTGCCGCCTTGGTGCCGCCATAGGCGGCGGTGGTGGGCCAGCCGAAATAGGCGGTGACCGAACCGATCAGCACGACATGGCCGCGCGAGCGCACGCGCATGCGTTCGATGACGGGCAGCAGGCCATTGATGATGCCGAAATAATTGACTTCGAAAGACCGACGAAAATTGCGCGCGACAAGATCCTCGCCCGGCGTTGCGATATAGCTTCCCGCGTTGAACACTGCCAACACGATCGGACCGAGATCTTTCTCGATCGCTGCAACCGTCTTTGCCATGCGTTTTTCGTCGGTCACGTCGCAGGGAAAGGCTACGACACGGCCCGCCATCTGCGCCGTTTCGACGATGAGCGTATCGATCGGATGGTCATCGGGCGCAGTCACCGCGACGACATAGCCCTGAGCGGCAAGATCCTTGGCCAGCGAACGGCCGATACCGCTGCTGCCGCCCGTAATCCAGGCGACGCCATGCTTCGGATTGGCCCGATAGAGTGTCATGCTGCGCCCCGCCGGCTCTTCTTAGCCTGTGCTCTAGCGGTGAAGAAATCGAATGAAAAGAGTGCTTTTCGGTACATGGTTGAAATGAATGCCGGCCGGGCGCGCCTGGCTGCAGCAATTGCAGTGTGCGAAATGCGACTGGACCAAGCAAATTCTTGCCTTGAAACCGAAGCTTCGGGTTTCTAGGGTTTCGCCGCACCCACAAAGGAATCTCCATGCCCCGTTCTGTGATCGACGTGATCGGCAACACGCCCCTGATCCGCCTCAACAAGGCCTCGGAAGCAACCGGCTGCGAGATTCTGGGCAAGGCCGAATTCATGAATCCCGGGCAGTCGGTCAAGGACCGCGCCGGCCTGTTCATAATCCGCGATGCGGAACAGCGCGGGCTGCTGCGGCCCGGCGGCGTCATCGTCGAAGGGACGGCCGGAAATACCGGCATCGGATTGACACTGGTTGCCAAGGCGCTCGGCTACCGCACGGTGATCGTCATTCCCGATACCCAGAGCCAGGAGAAGAAGGATACGATCAAACTGCTCGGCGCCGAGCTGATCGAAGTGCCAGCCGTGCCCTACAAGAACCCGAACAACTACGTGAAGCTGTCGGGCCGGCTGGCCGAGCAAATGGCGAAGACCGAGCCGAACGGCGCGATCTGGGCCAACCAGTTCGACAATGTCGCCAACCGCGACGGCCATATCCGCACCACAGCCGAAGAAATCTGGAACCAGACCGGCGGCAAGGTGGATGGTTTCGTGTCGGCGGTCGGTTCCGGCGGCACGCTGGCAGGCGTTGGCTTCGGGCTGAAGGCCAAGAACAGCCAGGTCAAGATCGCACTGGCCGATCCGCTGGGGGCTGCGCTCTATTCCTTCTACACCAGCGGCGAGTTGAAATCCGAGGGCAGTTCGATCACCGAAGGCATCGGGCAGGGGCGGATCACCGCCAACCTCCAAGGCTTTACACCCGATTTTGCCTTCCAGATCCCCGACGAGGACGCACTGCCGATCGTATTCGACCTGATCCAGGAGGAGGGACTTTGCGTTGGCGGTTCGACCGGTATCAACATTGCCGGCGCCATTCGCCTGGCGCGCGAGCTAGGCCCCGGCCAAACCATCGTGACCATGCTTTGCGACTACGGCACGCGCTATCAGTCGAAGCTGTTCAATCCTGAATTCCTGCGCGAAAAGAAGCTGCCGGTGCCGGGCTGGATGGAGCAACGGAGCACGATTTCGGTGCCGTTCGAAAGGGTCGCGTGATGGCGCACAAGACCGAAGCGCTGTTTCGTGACGACGCCTATCTGGGGACGGCCGACGCCACCGTCGTCGCAGTCAACGATCGCGGCGGCATCATTCTGGACCGGACCGTGTTTTACGCCACATCGGGCGGGCAGCCGGGCGACACTGGCAGCCTCGAACGCGCCGACGGCACCGGCATTGCGATTGCCGCTACGATCACCGGCGAAACCAAGGACGAGATCATCCATGTGCCGGCGCCGGAGCAGGCGGTTCCACGGTTGGGCGAGCGGATGAGGCTCGCCATCGACTGGCCGCGGCGGCAGCTGCTGATGCGGATGCACTCGGCCTGCCATCTGCTTACCGTCGTCTGTCCGTTCCCGATCACCGGTGCCGCGGTTTCCGAGGACGACAGCCGTATCGATTTCGACATCCCGGATGCCGGCTTCACCAAGGAAGACGTGACGGCCAGGCTGATGGAACTGGTGCGGGCCGACCACCCGATCTTCACCCGGCTGATCTCCGACGAGGAGCTGGCATCCAATCCAAGCCTGGTGAAATCCAAGAATGTGCGGCCGCCGGCCGGCACGGGAAAGATCAGGCTGGTCTGCATCGGCGAGAATGCTTCGGTCGACAGCCAGCCTTGCGGCGGTACCCATGTGAGGAGCACCGGCGAAATCGGCGAGATCCATATCGGCAAGATCGAGAAGAAGGGCCGCGAGAACCGGCGCTTCCGCATTCGCTTTGGCCCGATGCCGCCAGCCTGATATAGGACTGGGACAGGCGGGACAGGAGAGAAAAGATGGCCGACGACAGTCCTTTCACCATCGATGCCGATTGGTTGCAGAAGCGGCTCGGCGAGCCTGGGCTGACGATCGTCGACGCGTCCTGGTATCTGCCGGCGCAAAAGCGCGACGCGCGCGCCGAGTATGACGCAGCGCATATTCCAGGCGCCCGCTTCCTCGACCAGGATGCGGTTTCGGACCCCGACGCGGCTCTGCCTCACACGCTGCCGTCGCCGCAGCATTTTGCCCAATATGTCGGCGCGATGGGCATTTCGGCCGACGACACGATTGTTGTCTATGACGGGCCAGGGTTCTTTTCTGCACCGCGCGCCTGGTGGTTGTTTCGCGTTATGGGCGTGTTCCAGGTCTATATACTCGACGGCGGTTTCGATCGTTGGAAAGCCGCCGGACGGCCGGTGACGGCGGAGCCGACGAAGATCGCGCCTTGCGTGTTTTATGCCAACTTCGATGCCGCCCGCGTCGCCAGCCTTGCCGACATGCGCCGGATCGTCGAGACGGGGGAGAGCCAGATCGCCGACGCACGCTCGCCTGGCCGTTTTGCCGGCACCGAGCCGGAGCCGCGCCCCGGCATCCGCTCCGGCCACATGCCGGGCGCGCACAACGTGCCGTTTTCGGCGCTTTCGGAAAACGGCGAATTGCTGCCCAAGGACAGGCTGCGCAAAGTGATCGAGGAGGCCGGCATCGATCTGTCGAAGCCGGTCGTCACCTCCTGCGGTTCGGGGGTCACCGCGGCAGCCATCACGCTGGCCCTGGAGACGCTTGGCCATGCCGAAAACAGGCTTTACGACGGGTCATGGACGGAATGGGGTGGGCTTTCCGAAACGCCCGTCGTGACGGGCAAGGACCGACGGTGATGAAAAACGGAGCGCTGGAAGACATCGACGTCACCGTGACGTTTCTCGAAATGCATGTGCCGCCTGCCTATTCGCCGCCGCTGCCGTACAACCGCCAGATCGCGCTGCTCAAGACCAAAGACATTCCGCTGCATTTCTACCGCTATTTGATGGATCGGGTCGGCCGCAAATGGCACTGGGTCAACGTGCTGAGACTGAATGACGAGGAGCTTGCGGCGGGCATCCACCGCGAGGACCGCGACATCAGGGTGCTTTATCTCGACGGCGCGCCGGCCGGCTTCTTCGACCTCAAGCCGCATCTGCCGGAGGAAGTGGAACTCGCTTATTTCGGCATGATGGAGCACGCGACCGGGCAAGGCATTGGCCGCTGGTTCCTCGGTGCGGCAATCGCCGCAGCCTGGGCGCACGGACCCAAGCGGGTGACGGTGCAGACCTGCACCCTTGATCACCCAGCAGCCTTGCCGCTTTATCAAAAACTCGGCTTCACGCCGGTGGCGCAAAAAAAGGAGGTCGTACATCCGATGCCTTTTGCCGAGCGCGCGGCCAGCGTCATGCGGCCCTGATTTTCAGGCTCGTTCATCCAAGCTTCAGCTAGTCTTTGCCATCTTGTCGGCATCACAATGCGGCCGAGGGCCGAAGGAGAAAAGACATGCTGACCCGACGCACATTTGCCGCCGTGCTGGTTGCGGCACTCGCCATGCCGACCCTTGCCGTTGCCCAGGCGACCACGCCTTCGGCCGCCACGATCGAGCGCCAGCTTGAAGCCGCGCCCCGGGTGAAGCTGCGCCCGAATCAGCGCGTCACCATCCGCGAATTCAAGAAGCGGCCGGACTTGCGGCGCATGGCCCGCTCTATCGATATCCAGTCGATCAATTTCGCCTTCGGCTCGGCTGCCATTTCCGAATCGCAATACGCCAAGATCGAAAACATCGCCGATGCACTTCAGCGCATTCTGCGGCGCGATCCGGGTGCCCGCGTGCTGATCGAAGGCCATACCGATGCTGTGGGCTCCTTCCAGTCGAATCAGATTTTGTCCGAACAACGTGCCGCCTCGCTGAAGCGCACCTTGCTGCGTGAATTCGGTGTGCCGGGCTATGCGCTCGAAACCGTCGGCTACGGCGAGGAGTTCCTGCTCGTGCAGACGCAGAATGAGAACTGGCGAAATCGCCGGGTGACGCTGCGCCGCTTCGACGACTTCATCCGTTAAAATGATCTAGCCGTTCAGGGTCTGGATCAATATTCAAAGGCGAGCCCGACTTGAATGAGCCGGGCTCTTTCCATATCGCTGTCGTCTAAAAACCGATGGTGATGGAGGATCGCACGATGGCAATTCGCGTGGTAATGGCCGGCGCGACCGGTTGGGTCGGCAAGGCGCTGGTTCCGGCGATCGGGGCGCAAGGTGACATGGCGCTGGCCGGGGCTGTGTCACGTAGCGGCGCGGGGCAGGATTCCGGCCTGCTGGTTGGCATGCCGGCTAATGGTATCTCCGTTTCGGCCTCGCTGGCCGAGGCGCTGGAGGCGCCGTCGGACGTACTGGTCGACTTCACCAAGCCACATGTCGTGAAGGACCATGTGCTGCTCGCCATCGACAAGGGACGGCACGCTGTGATCGGCACATCGGGACTGGGTGCTGCCGACTATGCCGACATCGACGCCGCGGCGCGCGCCCACGGCGTCGGCGTCGTTGCCGCCGGCAACTTTTCCATCACCGCTACGCTGATGAAGCGGTTTGCACTTATGGCGGCAAAATACGTGCCGGATGTCGAGGTCATCGATTATGCCAGTGCAAAGAAGCCCGACGCGCCCTCCGGTACCGCGCGGGAACTTGCTGAAGCGCTGGCCGACATCCGCAAGGCTTCGACGGCAAAGCCGGTCTCCGAGGTCTCCGGCGTGCCGGCTACACGCGGTGCTGCGGTCGGCACGGGCGAGGGTGTGCAAGTGCACGCGCTTCGCCTGCCGTCCTACATCCTGTCCTGCGAGGCGTTGTTCGGCCTGCCAGACGAGCGGCTGACTATCCGCCACGACGCCGGCTCGTCCGCGGCGCCTTACGTGGCGGGCACGCTGCTCGCCATCAGACGGGTACAGCAGATCAAGGGTCTGGTTCGCGGTCTCGACGCGCTGATGGACTGATCCATTTCGGCAGGAATCGGGTGGGAAGCTTTGCATGGAAAGCATAATTTCCGGTCGACGCCACCGGAGATTCGTCATGACCGTAAAATTCAAAGCCTTGCCAACCGATGCGGTCCGCGCACTTCAGCGCGGCGGGCCTGATGCTTATGGCTTGAAGCCAGAGCGGAAGATTTCGGATGGCGACGGCGTGCCTTGCCGTCATTGCCTGAAGAATGTTGCTGCGGGAGAAGCCTATCTTGTTCTGGCCTATCGGCCTTTTTCTGAGCTGCAGCCTTATGCCGAAACCGGGCCGATCTTTCTGCATGCGGAGGAATGCGAACGCGCCGCCGAGGGGGAAACGCTTCCCGATATGCTCGAAAGCGGCGAATACATCGTGCGCGGCTACGGCAAGGACAACCGCATCGTCTATGGCAGCGGCGGCGTCATTCCGACCGATGCCATCGCGGCCCGGGCGGAGAGGTTGTTCGAAAGCGACGACATTGCTTACGTCCACATCCGCTCGGCCCGCAACAATTGCTATCAGTGTCGGATAGACCGCGTGTAACCGGATAGGCTGCACCGGCTTGGGCT
Organism: Mesorhizobium sp. M0983; assembly: GCF_040318975.1. Classification (NCBI taxonomy): domain Bacteria; kingdom Pseudomonadati; phylum Pseudomonadota; class Alphaproteobacteria; order Hyphomicrobiales; family Phyllobacteriaceae; genus Mesorhizobium; species Mesorhizobium sp. M0983. Next base: position 217,438 of record NZ_JAMYNH010000004.1, read on the forward strand.
GTCGTACTCCCGTCGTATTCTTGCGATAGAGAGGAATGGTCGATCGATTTGCCGACCGCGGATGAACCGGCGGAAATCTCGATAGCCGAGGAAGCGGGGCTTTGGCTCCGCTTTTTTGTTGTCGGGTTATTCCGCGCGCCCGACACTTTTCAGTTTTTCGACATAAGAAAAACCCGTCGGACGAAACCGACGGGCACTGGAGAGGCAGATTCGGACAGCTCAGGCCGCCAGAACGGCCTTCGGCTCGACCAGCTCATAGCCGAGTGCTTCGGCCACTGCGCGATTCGTGATCTTGCCCTTGTGGACGTTCAGCCCGTTGCGCAGATGGTGGTCGTCTACCAGCGCCTTGAGGCCCTTGTCGGCGAGCTGCAGGCCATAGTGCAGCGTCGCATTGTTGAGCGCGTGGGCCGATGTGACCGGCACCGCACCCGGCATGTTGGCGACGCAATAGTGGATGACGCCATCGACCGCATAGGTCGGCTCGGCATGGGTGGTGGCGTGCGAGGTCTCGAAGCAGCCGCCCTGGTCGATGGCGACGTCGACCAGCACGGCGCCTTTCTTCATGCCCGAGAGCATTTCGCGCGTCACCAGCTTGGGCGCGGCTGCCCCCGGGATCAGCACGGCGCCGACGACGATGTCAGCCGAAAAACATTCTTCCTCCAGCGCCTCGACGGTCGAGTAGCGGGTGTGGACGCGGCCTCCAAAGATATCGTCGAGCTGACGCAGGCGCGGGATCGAGCGGTCGATGATGGTGACGTCGGCGCCAAGCCCGGCAGCCATCCGTGCAGCATGCAGGCCGACGACGCCGCCACCGAGCACAGTGACCTTGCCGGGCAGCACGCCGGGCACGCCGCCAAGCAGCACACCGCGGCCGCCATTGGCCTTTTGCAGCGCCGTGGCCCCCGCCTGGATCGACAGGCGGCCGGCAACTTCCGACATCGGTGCCAAGAGCGGCAGGCCGCCGCGCTCGTCGGTGACGGTCTCGTAAGCTATTGCGGTGACGCCGGAGGCCAGCAGGCCCTTGGTCTGCTCCGGATCCGGGGCGAGATGCAGATAGGTGTAGAGGATCTGGCCGTCGCGGAGCTGAACCCATTCGTTGGGCTGCGGCTCCTTGACCTTCACGATCATGTCCGACTTGGCAAACACGTCGGCCGCCGTCTTGGCGATCGTGGCGCCGGCGGCGCGGTACGCGTTGTCGTCGGCTCCGATGCCGGCGCCGGCGCCGGTCTCGATCAGCACTTCATGGCCATGCGCGACATATTCGCGGACCGAGCCCGGTGTCAGGCCGACGCGGTATTCATGGTTCTTGATTTCCCGGGGGCAACCGACGCGCATCTTTTTTCTCCTGATCCGGCCCTTTTAGGGCCTGTTCCCTGTCTAGAGATAGTGAACCACGAATCGTTCGGGAAGTGTTTGCGAATGCGCTTGCCGAAGAGACTACTGTTCGATAATCGTTGCGCGAAACAGTAGAATTATCGCAGGAACCCGCAAAAATGCCGCTCGACAGGATTGATATCGCCATTCTCGAGACATTGCAGAAGGATGGGCGGATACCCAATGCAGCGCTCGCCGAAAAGGTCGGCCTGTCGCAGTCGGCCTGTTCGCGGCGGCTGGACAATCTGGAGAAATCCGGAACCATCCGCGGCTATCACGCCCGGCTGTCCAACGCCGCACTTGGGCACCAGATGACGGCGATCGTGCATATATCGCTGTCCGGGCAGTTCGAGAAAACGTTGTCGGATTTCGAAGCGGCGATAAAGCGCTGCCCGAACGTCCTGTCCTGCCATCTGATGTCGGGCGAGTATGATTACATCTTGCGCATCGCGGCGAAGGATCTCGTCGACTACGAACGCATCCACAAGGAGTGGCTTTCGGCAATGCCGCATGTGACGAAGATCAATTCGTCCTTTGCCTTGCGCGAAATCGTCGATCGCACGGCCGTTGGAATGAAGCCTGAGCTAGCCTAGGCCCTAGGCCCCAAACTCGCCTAAACGTTGAATGACTCGGTCACCACACGGTCCATCGGAATATCGTGCGGCTGCGGGTAGATGGTCACGATGCGCTGCAACTCGTAGCCGACGCCGACGACCAGCGGCTTGAACGGCATCGCGGCAAGCGTGCGATCGAAGAAGCCGCCGCCATAGCCCAGGCGAAAATGTCCGGGATCGATGCCGACGATCGGCGAAATGACGATGTCGGGCAGTACCGGATCGCCCTCGGCCGGTATCGGGATATTCCAGACGCCCTTCTCCAGCCGGTCTCCGTGGGTATAGGCGCGAAAGATAAGCGGCCGGTCTTTCTCCACGACAACGGGCAGCGCCGTGCGGCCACCTCGCGCGTTAACGGTTTCCATCCACGGGCGCAGGTCCGGCTCGCCGCGAAACGGCCAGTAGAGGCTGACCATGCGCCCGGCGATGTCGCCGATCACCGCATCGAGACCATCGGCAATGCGCTGCGACATGGCTGTGCGCATGTCGGCGGAAACGGCAAGGCGGGATGCGATCAACCGCTCGCGCTCGGCCCTGCGCCAGCGCCTGACATCGGTCCATTCGGATAGCGGCGCTTGGAACTCCGGATCGAGCTCGTGCATAAAACAAGGCGGCGAGGCGTACTGCCCTGAGCCTTCATCTTCATCCTTAGCCATGATTCACCTGCAATATACTGTTCCGACCAAGCCCTATCCGGGACGTAGGCTATATCCGGGAATGAGTCTGCAGCATGCGTATTCACGACATCAGGCGACGAGTCCCAGGCAGGTGCAGCGCAGGCATTGCTGCACTGCACAAGGATACTTACATCAGCCTTGGCGAGAGGGATGAGTGAGATGAACACAGCCAACCATCACGTCGTCGTCGTAGGCGCCGGATTCGGCGGCCTCGAATTCACCCGCGCACTTACTGGCGCGCCGGTGCGCATCACCATGATCGATAGGCGCAATCATCACCTCTTTCAGCCGCTACTCTACCAGGTGGCGACGACGGCGCTGGCAACCTCCGAAGTCGCCTGGCCGATCCGCCATCTCCTGCGCAAACGCAAGGACGTGACGACGCTGCTTGCGACCGTGACTGGCATCGACCGCACCGGCAAGCGCGTGCTGCTGCAGGATGGCGGAGCGGTCGCCTACGACACGCTGCTGCTGGCCACCGGTGCGCGGCACGCCTATTTCGGCCATGACGAATGGGAGCCGTTCGCGCCGGGCCTGAAGACGCTGGAGGACGCCACCACCATCCGACGGCGTATTCTTTTGGCTTTCGAGCAGGCCGAGCGGGAAACCGATCCCGCCAAGCGCCAGGCACTGCTGACGCTGGCGATCGTCGGCGGCGGGCCGACCGGCGTGGAATTGGCCGGCACGATTGCCGAACTGGCGCATGACACGATGCGCGGCGAGTTCCGCAACATCGACACGCGCGAGACGCGTGTGGTGCTGATTGAGGCCGGCGACCGCGTTCTTGCCAATTTCGCGCCGGAGCTCTCCGTTTATGCAATGAAGGCGCTCGGACGACTCGGCGTGACCGTCGAACTCGGCCGGGCGGTTACACGCTGCGATGCCGAGGGTGTCGTCTTCGGCGACAGGCATTTGCCGGCCAGGACAATTCTTTGGGCGGCGGGCGTCGCCGCTTCGCCGGCCGCCGAATGGCTCGGCACGGCAGCCGACCGCGCGGGCAGGGTGCTTGTCGAGCCCGACCTCACTGTGCCGGGAAACCCGGAGATTTTCGTCATCGGTGACGCAGCACACGTCCTGCGGCCGGATGGCCGGCTGGTGCCGGGCGTCGCGCCCGCCGCCAAGCAGCAGGGACGGCACGTCGCCGCGACGATCAAGGCCAGGCTCGCCGGCGACACAACGGTACGTCCGTTCCGCTACAGGCATGACGGCGATTTGGCGACGATCGGCAAGCGCGCCGCGGCCATCGATTTCGGCTGGATCAAGCTCACCGGCCGGCTTGCCTGGTGGCTATGGGGCTTGGCGCATATCTACTTCCTGATCGGCTTCCGTAACCGGCTTGCGGTTTCCCTGAGCTGGCTATGGATCTACTTCACCGGTCAGCGCAGCGCGCGATTGATCACCCAGGGCGACGACGACAAGGGCTGATTGTTCGCTGCCGGACATTCATCAGCGCGTCACCTCCTCTTGATGGAATCGACTTCTGGACTCGGCTGGATTTCGGCGCGAAGCTTTGCTTCGGGCAGGACTTGTCACGTCGTGGAAGAAAGAGAAACGAATGTCCCAATTGCGCCACCTCGTCTCACGCCGCGATTTCCTCGCCGGCGTCGCCACCGGTGGAGCGCTGATCATGCTGCACCCGTTCTCCGCCCGGGCTCAAGCCAATCAGTCGCATCTGAGGATTATGGAGACGACCGACATCCACGTGAACGTGCTGCCTTACGATTACTACGCCGACAAAGCTAACGACACGATGGGGCTGTCGCGAACGGCATCATTGATTGAAGCCGTGCGCAAGGAAGCAACCAACGCGATGCTGATCGACAATGGCGACCTTTTGCAAGGCAACCCGATGGGCGACTACATCGCCTACGAGAGGGGCATGAAGGACGGCGATCTGCATCCGGTGATGAAGGGCATGAACCTGCTCGGCTACGAATGCTCGACGCTCGGCAACCACGAGTTCAACTACGGCCTGTCGTTCATGGACAAGGTGCTGGCCGGTGCCAATTTCCCGTTTGTCTGCGCGAATTTGATCCGCGGCACGGAGCTTGCCGCGAACCCGCGCGACGACAAGCTTTATCTCAAACCTTTCGTCATCCTCGACAGGAAGATCAAAGACGGGTCGGGCGCCGAGCAGCCGATCAGGATCGGCATCATCGGCTTCGTGCCGCCGCAGATCATGGTCTGGGATCTGAAAAATCTCGAGGGCAGCGTCAAGACGCGCGACATCGTCGAGGCGGCCAAGGCGTGGGTGCCGCAGATGAAGGAAGAAGGCGCCGACATCATCATTGCGCTCTCCCATTCTGGCATCGACGTGAAGCAAGGCGACATGATGGAGAATGCCTCCTTCTTCGTTGCCGGCGTCGAAGGTATCGATGCTGTGTTCACCGGCCACCAGCATCTGGTCTTCCCTGGCAAGAAGGACTTTCAGTCGCTGGAAGCCGTCGATACGGCGAAAGGCACGTTGCAAGGTAAGCCCGCCGTCATGGCCGGCTTCTGGGGCTCGCATATGGGGCTGATCGATCTGTTGCTGGAGCGCGACGGATCGACATGGAAAATCGTCTCGGCGACCTCTGAGGCCAGGCCTATCTTTGAGCGGGTCGACAAGACGAACAAGCCGATCGTCGCTGACTACCAGCGCATCGTCGACGCGCTCAAACAGGACCACGAGGCGACGCTTGCCTATGTGCGTCGGCCGGTCGGCAAAACCTCGGCGCCGCTCTATTCCTATTTTGCGCTGGTCGCCGACGATCCATCGGTGCAGATCGTGAGCCAGGCGCAGACCTGGTACTTGAAGGACATCCTGAAGAACACCGAATGGAAGGATATGCCGCTGCTGTCGGCGGCGGCACCATTCAAGGCGGGCGGGCGCAACGGCGCCGACTATTACACCGACGTGCCGGTAGGCGATATCGCCATAAAGAACGTCGCCGACCTCTATCTCTATCCAAACACGGTGCGCGCCGTCGAAATCACGGGGGCAGAGGTGAAGGAATGGCTGGAAATGTCGGCCGGCATCTTCAACCGGATCGAGCCGGGCAAAGCTGACCAGGCGCTCATCAACACCGACTTCCCGTCTTATAATTTCGACGTGATCGACGGCGTCACCTACCGGATCGACCTGTCGCAGCCACCGAAATATGATTCGAAGGGCGGGCTGGTGAACGCCGGCTCGAACCGCATCATTGACTTGATGTTCGACGGCAAACCAATTGATCCCATGCGGAAATTCGTCGTCGCAACCAACAACTACCGGGCCGGCGGCGGCGGCAATTTCCCGGAGATCAATGCCTCGAAGATCATCTACGAAGCGCCCGACACCAACCGCGACGTGATCGTGCGCTATATCGTCAGCAAAGGCACCATCAACCCGTCGGCGGATGCCAACTGGTCGTTTGCGCCGCTGCCGGAAACCAGCGTCGTGTTCGAGACCGGCGCCAAGGCGAGAGAATTTATTGCGCAAGTGAAGTCGCTGAAGATCGAGCCGGCGGGCGAGGGCGAAGCGGGGTTTTCCAAATACCGCATCACTCTTTGAGGCGAGGATTTGAGCGTCGGCTCGAAACTGTCTCAGCGTTAAGATACTGTCCCGATACGGCCGATCCGTTTGAGGCAGGCAGCCTCTTCAGGCAGGTGGTGCGAAACGCCGCTTGACGGCAGGCATGACCAGATCCAGCGCATCCGTCGAAATCCCACCGGAATAATCGTCCGGCAGTTGGTCGATCGAGGCGGGGTCGTCGAGGCCTTGTGAAAAGCCGCCGCCGGAATAGGGACCGAGCAGGTAGACGCGGCTGCCGACGCTGTCCATACGGTCGAGAAAACGGCCGGGCCAGCCCCACGTCCACTTTGCGACATTGACGGGGATGAGCAAGGTGCCCTGGCGGCAGGCATCCGGAACGTAGCCACTCCAGCCGAGCGCAGCATAGCGAAGAATGCAGCGCGTCAGGGATGCGCGGCTCAGCGTATGCATGTCCGGCAACGCTGCCTTCACTGCTTCTATAGGCCTGTCGCCGCCATAGACCGTCAGATTGGCGCGCTCGGCCGGCGTCAATGTGGCGAGCCAGGCGGCCAGCATCTCGCCTTCCTTGGGATCGTTGCTTTTGATGTTGATATTAAAACGCCGGTTCGGGAAGCGCTGCAAGACTTCATCCAGCGACGGCATCATGCCGACACCCTTGCCGCGAAACGGAAAGGTCTTGCCGCCATCGGCAGTGTAGCCATAACCGATATCGAGCGTCTTCAATTCGGACATCGCATGGCGGCGCGTTTCTCCCTTGCCGTTGGTGCGACAATCCAGCGTCCAATCGTGGAAGACGGCGAACTTGCCGTCCGTAGTGGGATGGACATCGAGTTCGAGCGCGTCCGCACCGAGCGCGAAGGCGGCTTCCATCGAGGGTATCGTGTTTTCGAGGAAGGAATGGCGCGGCGTCAGCATGCGATCGGCCGTGCATGTTTCCGATCCGAGGTTCGTACGGTCGAAATCCTGAGCCAGGCCGCGATGGGCAAGCACCGAAGGGGTGACGGCCGGCCGGCTCGACAGCAGCGAAGTGTTGTTGAGCCAGATGCCGCCTGCAGCGACAAGAACTGCAATGAGGGAGATCGTCCGTTTTCGCATGGTATGATTCCTGAAGCGGTCGTCGAAGCCGAGCGGGGTTATCTTTCCAAGCCGCCTGCAGCGGTAGCGCCAGTTTGGCCAGCAAGCATCGCAGCAGACAGACCAAAGACCGTTAAAATTCGGGGAGGGTCCCAGCAGAGCCGGAATCACTATGGTTGTAACCACCCATATGCGCTAGTTTTAGCCATGCGTTATGTCATCATCATCACGACCGTCACCTTCTTCCTGATCTGGGACGGCATTTACAACCAAGGCCGCTACCTCGACAGGACCATCAGGGAGGTGACCCGCGTCGTGCACTATGTAACCAGTATGGTGTAGTTTCTCTTCTTCGCCACGGTTCGCCGACGCGACATCCTGCCGATTGACGGCACGCTCCCGCTGACACAAAAGAACGCCGGTCCAACGGTCGAGGAGGCTGGGTTGATCCGGCATATCGTTTTCTTCAGCGCGCGTCGTAAAGTGGACGTCGAGGCGGTGCGTACGGGTCTGCTGGCGCTCGGCAAGATACCCCACTCGCGCCGTTTCGAGGTGACGCTCAACACCAAGGTCGACCCGCTCTCGGATGAAATCGATGTGGTCGTCTACGCCGAGTTCGAAGACGAGGCAGCGCTCGCCGCCTACAAGGCGCATCCGCTCTATGCAGAGACCACCAGCCGGGTAAAACCGCTGCGCGAATTGCGTTATTCGGCCGATATAGTGGCAAGTTGACCGCCCTAAGGCAGATTTCACGTCGCGGAGCGGGGCCGCGCCGCAGCCCGATTCATTCCGTCTGAGCCGCGGAGGTCTCGGTCGGATCGACGCCCGGCCGCTTTGGCGCGTTCCAGACCAGCACGGCGATAACTGCTATCGCAATAACGGCCAGGGCAATGAAAAGGTCTCTTCCCCTGGCAATGAGCTAGGATGATTTTTGACGGCGGCAAGTCGGCTCCTCGCGGCCGGGCACTGCGATCGCCGCCGAGGTGCCGGCTAAGCCCTTGAACCATTTTCAGGAATGAGGCACACCGCGCGGGACATGACCGAGAACACCCCCGCAAGCCCTCATCCGCTCGATCACCTGGTGTTGCCGACCGCGAGCCTCGATGTTGCGCGGGCGCGCTTGACCTTGCTCGGCTTTACCGTTGCGCCGACGGGTATCCATCCCTTCGGAACGGAAAACTGTTGTGTCTTCCTCACCGACGGTACCTATCTCGAGCCGCTCGCGGTCGCCGACCGACAGGCCGTGGCAACGGCGATCGCGAACCGCAATGTCTTTGTCGCGCGGGATCACACCTATCGCGAAAGAAACGGTGATGAAGGATTTTCTGCCGTGGTGCTGGGCACCGAAAGCGCCGCCGCGGACCACGCGCGCTTCATCGAAGCCGGACTGTCGGCGGGAGACATGCTCAGCTTTTCGCGCGCCTTCGCTGATGCGACAGGAAAGAGCGACACCGCATCATTCAAGCTTGCCTTCGCGGCTCTAGGCAAGGCAACGGACGCTTTTCTCTTCGCCTGCGAACGGATCAATGCGCCGAAGGTCGACCGCACCGCTTTGCAGGCCCACGCTAATGGCGCAACCGGCATTGTCGAAGTCGTGGCAGTCAGCCGCGAACCTTCCGAACAAGGCCATGTGATTTCGATCGCAGCCGGGATGGAGGCGCAGAGCGGCACTGTCTATAAGCTGCCGAATGCCGCTGTGACCGTTCTGGATCCTGCAGCCTTTGCGGCACGCTTCGGCATTCCCGCCGGCGCGCCGTCTGAACTCCGCTTTGCTGGGATCGTCTTTTCGATTAGGCACTGCGACACCGTCGCAAAGCTGCTTGCAGCCAATTCCGTCGAACACGACATACGCGGCGGTGATATCATCGTGTCGCCGGCGCCAGGGCAGGGCGCGGCCTTCATTTTCCGGGAGATCGCATGAACAAGCTCAATCCTCTGATGCCAAATTCTTCCGTTGCGATCGGAAAGGTCATTTTCGGCAACAGCGCGCCCCTATCGCTGATCGCCGGTCCATGCCAGCTGGAATCGCGGCAGCACGCTTTCGACATGGCCGGTGCGCTGAAGGAATTGACCGAACGGCTCGGCATCGGGCTCGTCTACAAGACCAGCTACGACAAGGCCAATCGCACCTCGCTTGGCGGCACGCGCGGTGCGGGACTTGAAGCGGCAATGCCGATCTTCGACGATTTGCGCAAGAATTTTTCGCTGCCGATCCTGACCGACGTCCACACTGAGGAACAATGCGCGATCGTCGCGCCGCATGTCGACATTCTGCAGATTCCTGCCTTCCTCAGCCGGCAGACCGATTTGCTGATTGCTGCGGCAAGAACCGGCAAGGTGGTCAATGTAAAGAAGGGCCAATTCCTCGCGCCATGGGACATGAAGAACGTCGTCGCCAAGATCACCGGCTCCGGCAACGCCAATGTCTTGGTGACCGAGCGCGGCGCATCCTTTGGTTACAACACCTTGGTGTCCGACATGAGGGCGCTGCCGATCATGGCCGAGATCGGCGCGCCGGTCATTTTCGATGCCACTCATTCGGTGCAGCAGCCGGGCGGGCAGGGCGGTTCGTCTGGGGGCGACCGGCGCTTTGTCGAGACGCTGGCGCGCGCGGCTGTCGCGGTTGGCGTCGCCGGCGTCTTCATCGAGACGCACCAGGACCCCGACAACGCGCCTTCCGACGGCCCCAACATGGTGCCGCTAAAGGATCTTCCCGCATTGCTTGAACGGCTGATGGCGTTCGATCGCATCGCCAAGAGCGTGGGTTGAACCAGCAGTTGCGCCACAGCAGCGTCGCCAAGAAAACTTTGAAGAATTTCGAACCTGTCTGGAACCTTAGCCCGCGGCCCTCATTGTCAAAATCTAATGTCAACGACGACGAGGAGCACACCATGACGACCCAGACGGGACACACCGAAGCCATTGCCGCTTCGCGGGTTATCGGCACATCGGTCTACAACACGGAAGGCACTCATATCGGCGACATTGAGGACGTCATGCTCGACAAATTGTCGAACGGAATCATGTTCGCCGTGATCGGTTTTGGCGGATTTCTCGGCATTGGCGAGAAATACCACGCCATTCCGTGGGCGAGCCTTGATTATGATGAGAACAGGGGTGGCTATGTCGTGCCGTTCACCAAAGACCAGCTGATGGCCGCTCCTTCCTACTCGATCAACGAGCTGACCGGCGCCGACGGCGAGGCTGCACGTGACGCCTCATACAACTACTACAAGGTCGAGCCTTACTGGCACTGACTAAGTCTCCTGGAATCAAAAAGGCCCCCGGGAAATCGGGGGCCTTTCGATGTGGCGGGATGCTACTGCGCAATTTGCAGGGCCGGCAAAGGCGACGATCCCTGCGGGGGTTGCTGATTGTCGCACGACGTCAGGAACGCAGCCGCAATCAGGAACAAACTCACAATACCGCTCAACTGGGACATGGCGAAACTCCTCCTGTTTCGCCCCGCGCGACAACAGCCATAAACCAGAAACCGGCATGCCGCGCATGACAAATGATGACAGCGCTTTGTGCTTCGTGAATCCCAAGAGCGGCAATGGGCGCACGAGCAATATTTGCAAGTGCCCCGATTGCGTTTTGCAGCGCTTTGGCTAAGAGGTGCGCGACGCTTCAATCGATCAATCGGGGACATCGCAATGACGGCCATCATCGACATTGTCGGGCGTGAAATCCTGGACAGCCGCGGAAATCCGACCGTCGAGGTCGACGTCGTGCTCGAAGACGGCTCAATGGGCCGCGCCGCGGTGCCGTCCGGCGCATCGACCGGCGCGCATGAGGCGGTCGAACTGCGCGACGGCGGCCCCCGCTATCTCGGCAAGGGCGTGCTCAGGGCGGTTGAGGCAGTGAACGGCGAGCTGTTCGAGGCGATCGGCGGCATGGAGGCCGAGAATCAGATCCACATCGACCAAACCATGATCGAGCTCGATGGTACGCCCAACAAGAGCCGGCTCGGCGCCAATGCCATTCTCGGTGTGTCGCTGGCCGTGGCCAAGGCCGCGGCCGAAGCGGCCGGCCTGCCGCTCTACCGTTATGTCGGCGGCACCAAGGCGCATGTGCTGCCGGTGCCGATGATGAACATCATCAACGGCGGTGCGCATGCCGACAACCCGATCGATTTCCAGGAATTCATGATTCTGCCGATCGGCGCGCCGACGCTGCGCGATGGCGTGCGCTGGGGCTCGGAGATATTCCACACGCTGCGGAAGAGGCTGAAGGATGCCGGCCATAACACCAATGTCGGCGACGAGGGCGGCTTTGCCCCCAACCTGAAAAGCGCGCCGGCCGCGCTCGACTTCATCATGGAATCGATCGAGAAGGCCGGCTTCAGGCCAGGCGAGGAGGTCGCACTCGGACTCGACTGCGCGGCGACCGAGTTCTTCAAGGACGGCAACTACGTCTATGAAGGCGAGAAGAAGACCCGCGACCCGAAGGCGCAAGCCAAATATCTGGCCAAGCTCGCTGCCGACTACCCGATCATCACCATCGAGGACGGCCTGGCCGAGGACGACTGGGACGGCTGGAAAATGCTGACCGACCTCATCGGCAAGCAAACGCAGCTGGTTGGCGACGATCTGTTCGTCACCAACACGGCGCGGTTGCGCGACGGCATCCGCATGGGTGTCGCCAATTCGATCCTGGTCAAGGTCAACCAGATCGGCTCGCTTACCGAAACGCTCGACGCCGTCGAGACCGCGCACAAGGCCGGCTATACCGCGGTGATGTCGCACCGCTCGGGCGAGACCGAGGATTCGACCATCGCCGACCTCGCCGTTGCCACCAATTGCGGGCAGATCAAGACTGGCTCGCTGTCACGCTCGGACCGCATGGCCAAGTACAACCAGCTCATCCGCATCGAAGAGGAGCTCGGCAAGCAGGCGCGGTATGCCGGCAAGTCGATCGTTAAAAGCTGATTTTCGACAGAAAATCCGAGCGAGCGAGGGCGGGGACATTCCCGCCCTTTTGCTTTCAGGGCTCCGAATCCAGCAATCCGTAACCGTCCATTAAGCACAATCGGGCGACAAAGGCGGCGCAGAGGATTCGGACCATGTGGACACGCCAGCACAAGCAAAGAAACACCGGCCGGCTGATCATCCCCTCGCTCTGCGTGGTGTTCCTGACCTATTTCGGCTTCCATGCCTATCATGGCGAGTTCGGCATCTATTCCAAGTATCGGCTCGAAGCCGAGACTGTCGAATTGCAGGGCAGGCTTGATGCCGTCAAGGCACGCCGGATCGACCTGGAGCGCCGCGTCCAGCTGATGCATGAGGGCACGCTCGAGAAGGACATGCTGGACGAGCAGGCGCGCAAGGCGCTCAATCTGTCCCATGCCGACGAGATCACCATCATGCTGCCGGTCGCAAGATAACGCAATTTCAGTTAATCGGCGATATTTGCAATGATTTTAGGCGCTTAGATGCATGACAGCCATGCGTTTTCGGCATGGCGAAAGCCTTCCCTGCATGTTAGCCTGCCTCAAATCGGTGGGAGAACTGATCTCCCTCGCTGTCCGCCAAGAGACGCCAACAGGGAAGTGATGCATGGCCACCGCCGCCAGAAAAGCGCCTGCCAAATCCAAATCCGACGGCAAAACGATGGGCCTTTCCACCCCAAAGCCTGTTGAATTCACCAAAGACCAGGAGCTTGCCGCCTACCGGCACATGCTGCTCATCCGCCGCTTCGAGGAAAAGGCCGGCCAGCTTTACGGCATGGGCTTCATCGGCGGTTTCTGCCATCTCTACATCGGCCAGGAGGCGGTCGTTACCGGCATGAAGATGGCGCTGATCGATGGCGACCAGATGATCACCGCCTATCGCGACCATGGCCATATGCTGGCCATGGAGTTGTCGCCGCGCGGCGTCATGGCCGAACTGACCGGGCGCCGTAGCGGCCTGTCGAGAGGCAAGGGCGGCTCCATGCACATGTTCTCCAAGGAGAAGCATTTTTACGGCGGCCACGGCATCGTCGGCGCGCAAGTGTCGCTCGGCACCGGCATTGCCTTCGCCAACCGCTATCGCGGCAACAACAATATGACGCTGACCTATTTCGGCGATGGCGCCGCGAATCAGGGCCAGGTCTACGAAAGCTTCAATATGGCCTCGCTATGGAAGCTTCCGGTGGTCTACATCATCGAGAACAACCGCTACGCCATGGGCACCTCGGTCTCGCGCTCGTCGGCCGAGACGGATTTTTCGCATCGCGGCGCCTCCTTCAAGATTCCAGGCATCCAGGTCGACGGCATGGATGTGCGCGCCGTCAAGGCCGCCGGCGACCTCGCCGCCGAATGGTGCCGCGCCGGCAACGGGCCGCTCATTCTCGAAATGCAGACCTACCGCTACCGCGGCCATTCGATGTCGGATCCAGCAAAATACCGCTCCAAGGAAGAAGTGCAGAAAATGCGCTCCGAACGTGACCCGATCGAACAGGTCAAGGCACGGTTGCTCGACAAGAAATGGGCAAGCGAGGACGAGCTCAAGGCCATCGACAAGGAAGTCCGCGACGTTGTCGCCGACGCTGCAGAATTTGCCCAGAACGACGCGGAGCCGGATCCGTCCGAGCTCTGGACCAATATCGTACTTTAACGAGAGGGCAAGGACATGCCGATCGAAATTCTCATGCCCGCCCTCTCGCCGACCATGGAAGAGGGTAATGTTTCCAAGTGGTTGAAGAAAGAAGGCGACAAAGTCGCAGCCGGTGACGCCATTGCCGAGATCGAAACCGACAAGGCAACGATGGAAGTCGAAGCCGTCGATGAAGGCACACTTGCCAAGATCGTGGTTCCTGCCGGCACCGAAGGCGTCAAGGTCAACACGCTGATCGCTGTGCTGGCCCTCGATGGCGAAGACATCGACGAGGCGGGCGAAGGCATTGGCGAGGAGGCTGTCGAGTCGCAAGCGGCAGCGCCCGCGGCTGCTCCGGCCCCCGCGGCTGCTCCGGCCCCCGCGGCTGCTCCGGCCAAGAGCGAAGCGGCAACACCTGTTGCCGCCGCGCCCAAGCTGGAAATTGCCGCCGATCCGGACATCCCGGCCGGCACCGAAATGGTCTCGACCACGGTGCGTGAAGCGTTGCGCGACGCAATGGCGGAGGAAATGCGCCGCGACGGCGACGTCTTCGTCATGGGCGAGGAAGTCGCCGAGTACCAGGGCGCCTACAAGATCACACAAGGCCTGTTGCAGGAATTCGGTCCGAGACGCGTGGTCGACACGCCGATCACCGAGCACGGCTTTGCCGGCGTTGGTGTTGGCGCGGCGATGGCCGGCCTGAAGCCGATCGTCGAATTCATGACCTTCAACTTCGCCATGCAGGCGATCGACCAGATCATCAATTCAGCCGCCAAGACGCTCTACATGTCCGGCGGCCAGATGGGCGCCCCGATCGTCTTTCGCGGCCCGAACGGCGCTGCTGCCCGCGTCGCCGCGCAGCATTCGCAGTGCTATGCCGCCTGGTACAGCCATATTCCTGGATTGAAGGTGGTGATGCCTTATACCGCCGCCGACGCCAAGGGTCTGCTCAAGGCGGCGATCCGCGATCCGAACCCGGTCATCTTCCTCGAAAACGAAATCCTTTACGGCCACTCCTTCGACGTGCCGAAGATGGACGATTTCGTGTTGCCGATCGGCAAGGCGCGCATTCACAAATCCGGCAAGGACGTGACCATCGTCTCGTTCGGCATCGGCATGACCTACGCGATCAAGGCGGAGGCGGAGTTGCGCGGCATGGGCATCGATGCCGAGATCATCGACTTGCGCACTATCCGCCCGCTCGACTTCGACACGATCATCGCCTCGGTCAAAAAGACCAATCGCCTGGTGGTGGTCGAGGAAGGCTTTCCGCAGAACTCGGTCGGCGACCATATCGCCAATCAGGTCTCACAGCGCGCCTTCGATTTCCTCGACGCACCGGTCATTACCATTGCCGGCAAGGACGTGCCGATGCCCTATGCGGCGAACCTCGAAAAGCTGGCGCTGCCCAATGTCGGCGAGGTCGTCGAGGCGGTCAAAGCCGTCACGTATCGCTGAGCAGGGCGGGAGGACAAAATGCCGATCAACATCACCATGCCGGCGCTGTCGCCCACGATGGAAGAGGGCAATCTTTCCAAGTGGTTGGTCAAGGAAGGCGACAAGGTTTCGCCGGGCGACGTGATTGCCGAAATCGAGACCGACAAGGCAACGATGGAAGTCGAAGCCGTCGACGAAGGCACGGTTGCCAAGCTGGTGGTTCCGGCCGGCACTGAAGGCGTCAAGGTCAATGCGCTGATCGCGGTGCTGGCGGCGGAGGGCGAGGATGCTGCTTCTGCCGCCAAAAGCGGTGATGGCGCTGCGCCGGCAAAGGCTGAGGCGAAGCAGGAAAAAGCGCCAATCTCCCCACCCGTGGGGGAGATGTCGACGAAGTCGACAGAGGGGGGCGCTGTCCCTCCTGCCGCAGGGAGCGAGGCGCCCCCCTCTGGCCTGCCGGCCATCTCCCCCACACGGGGGGAGATCAGCCAATCCGCGAACGGCCGCATCTTCGCCTCGCCGCTGGCCCGCCGCATCGCCAAGGAAGCCGGTGTCGATGTGTCGGCGGTGACGGGCTCCGGCCCGCATGGTCGCGTGGTCAGGGCCGATGTCGAGGCCGCAATTTCCAGTGGCGGCGCCAAGGCGGCACCAGCAGCAAAAGCAGCGGCCGCCGGTGCTCCGGCACCTGCGGCAGCAGCACCCAAGCCAATGTCCGACGAGCAGGTGCTCAAACTGTTTGCCGAAGGCTCCTACGAGCTGGTCCCCCACGACAATATGCGCAAGACAATTGCGCGGCGGCTGGTCGAGGCCAAGACCACCATCCCGCATTTCTATCTGACGCTCGACTGCGAGCTCGACGCACTTCTGGCCCTGCGCACGCAGATCAATGCGGCCGCCCCGGTGAAGAAGACCGAGAAGGGGGAAACGCCGGCCTATAAGCTTTCCGTCAATGACATAGTCATCAAGGCTCTGGCCATGGCCCTGATGGCGGTGCCGGATGCCAATGCGTCGTGGACAGAAAACGCCATGGTCAAGCACAAGCATGCCGATGTCGGTGTTGCAGTGTCGATCCCCGGCGGCTTGATCACGCCAATCATCCGGCGTGCCGACGAAAAGACGCTGTCCGTTATCTCCAACGAGATGAAGGATCTTGCCGGCCGCGCCCGCAGCCGCAAGCTGAAGCCGGAAGAATATCAGGGCGGCACCACGGCAGTGTCCAATCTCGGCATGTTCGGCATCAAGGATTTTTCTGCCGTCATCAACCCACCGCATGCGACGATCCTGGCGGTCGGCGCCGGAGAGCAACGCGCGGTGGTCAAGAACGGCGAGATCAAGATCGCCACGATCATGTCGGTGACGTTGTCGACCGATCACCGCGCCGTCGACGGTGCGCTCGGCGCCGAGCTGCTCGTCGCCTTCAAACGCATGGTCGAAAACCCGATGGGCATGCTGGTCTAAGAGAAGGGAACAGGGCGGTGCGGAAATTCTTCACCAGCCTTTTTGCCTTCTTTCTTTCCGGTTTGGCCGGCGGATTGGTGGCGCAGTGGCTCGCCGTCGCAACCAATGCCGACGTAGAGTACATCCTTGTGTTTATGATCTCGGCTCTCGTCACCGTCCTCGTGACGGTCGCGTTCTTCATCGCACAATTCATGTCGGACCCACGACGGGCAACAAAGCTGACGGCGACCATAGGGGTAGCGTTTTTTGTGCTCGTTGGAGTTTCCCTGATCGGCTGGACTTTCTCCCAGCCCCCAGGCAAGAGCCAATGGTCGGGCGATCTTCCCATAGTCGCGGGTCTCGTCCTGCCGGGCATCGCTACGGTGCTGGTCCAGTGGCTTTTCGTGCGCTGGCGATTGGCGCGCTCGCAACCAGGTTTCGGCGGGGCAGGCACATGAAGACGGTCCTCTGCTACGGCGATTCGCTTACTTGGGGCTATGACGCGGCAAACCTCGGCCGACATCCGCTGGAAGATCGCTGGCCGAGCGTGCTGCAGGCGGCATTGGGCAGCGGCGTCGAGGTCATCGCCGAAGGCCTGAATGGCCGAACCACCGCCTTCGACGATCACTTGGCCGGAGCGGACCGCAATGGCGCAAGGCTGTTGCCAACGATCCTGACGACTCATGCGCCGATCGATTTGATCGTCATCATGCTCGGCGCCAACGATATGAAGCCGTGGATTCACGGCAATCCGGTCGCGGCCAAACAAGGCGTGCAACGCCTGATCGATATTGTGCGCGGTCATGATTACCCGTTCGATTGGCCGGCGCCGCAGATCCTGATCGTCGCGCCGCCCGTAGTCAGCCGCACGGAAAACGCCGAGTTCAAAGAAATGTTCGCCGGCGGAGATGACGCGTCAAAGCGGCTGGCGCCGCAATATTCCGCCCTTGCCGACGAGGCCGGCTGCGGCTTCTTCAATGCGGGCACGGTGGCCGAAACGACGCCGCTGGACGGCGTCCACCTTGACGCGGAAAACACGCGGAGCATCGGGCAAGCGCTGGCGCCGCTCGTGCGCGTCATGCTGGAATTGTGAAGGAGAAAAGCCGTGGCTGAGAACTACGACGTTATCATCATCGGCTCCGGCCCCGGCGGCTATGTCACTGCAGTGCGTTCGGCGCAGCTTGGCTTCAAGACGGCGATTGTCGAGCGCGAGCACTTGGGCGGCATCTGCCTCAACTGGGGCTGCATTCCGACCAAAGCGCTGCTGCGCTCGGCCGAGATCATGCACTATTCGGATCATCTGAAGGATTACGGCCTGAAGATCGACGGCAAGGTCAGCGTCGACACCGCCGCCGTCGTCGATCGCTCGCGAAAGGTCTCGCTGCGGCTCAACGGCGGCGTCGGCTTCCTGATGAAGAAGAACAAGGTCGACGTCATCTGGGGCGAAGCCAAACTGACGAAACCCGGCGAGATCGTCGTGTCGAAATCGTCGAAGAAGCCGATGGAGCCGCAGCCGCCGGCGCCAAAGGGCGTCAAGGGCGAGGGCACCTACACCGCCAAGCACATCATCCTGGCGACCGGAGCCAGGCCGCGCGCACTGCCCGGCATCGAGCCGGACGGCAAGTTGATCTGGACCTATTTCGAGGCGATGGTGCCAAAAGAGATGCCGAAATCGCTGCTGGTGATGGGCTCGGGCGCCATCGGCATCGAGTTCGCCTCGTTCTACCGCACCATGGGCGCGGAGGTGACGGTGGTCGAACTGCTGCCGGCCGTGATGCCGGTCGAGGACGCCGAAGTGTCGAAGTTTGCGCAAAAGCAGTTCGAGAAGCAGGGCATGAAGATCATCCTCGAGGCCAAGGTGACCAAGGTCGAGAAGGGCGCCAATTCGGTCACCGCGCATATCGAGATGAAGGACGGCAAAGTTGAGAAGATCACCGCCGACCGCATGATTTCAGCCGTCGGGGTACAGGGCAACATCGAAAATCTCGGCCTCGAGGCGCTCGGCGTGAAGACCGAGCGCGGTTGCGTCGTCGTCGACGGCTACGGCAAGACCAACGTGCCCGGCATCTATGCCATCGGCGATGTCGCCGGACCGCCGATGCTCGCCCACAAGGCCGAGCATGAGGGCGTGGTGTGTGTGGAAAAGATCGCCAATTTCCCCGGCGTGCATGCCATCGACAAGCTGAAGATCCCGGGCTGCACCTATTGCAATCCGCAAGTCGCCTCGGTCGGACTGACGGAAGCCAAAGCGAAAGCCGAGGGCAAGGACATCCGCGTCGGCCGCTTCCAGTTCGCCGCAAACGGCAAGGCGATTGCGCTGGGCGAAGACCAAGGCTTCGTCAAAACCATTTTCGACAAGAAGACCGGCCAGTTGCTGGGCGCCCACATGGTCGGCGCAGAAGTAACCGAACTGATCCAGGGCTTCGTCGTGGCTATGAACCTGGAAACCACCGAGGAAGAGCTGATGCACACAATCTTCCCGCACCCGACGCTGTCGGAGATGATGAAGGAGAGTGTTCTCGACGCCTATGGCCGTGCGCTGAACGCATGATAAATTGGCTGCGCGAGACTCACACATGTATGTCAAGGAACTCGACGGCAAGGTAATTCGTTTCCGGATGCATTCATCACCACAGGAGAGGGCATATGGACGTGAACGGCGTGGGCTGGGTAGCAGCCATCATCATCGGCGGTTTGGCAGGCTGGTTTGCCGAGATGTTCATGAAGAGCAACACCGGCATCTTGATGAACATCATTCTTGGCATCGTCGGCGCGATCGTGCTGAATGCCATCCTGCAGGCGCTCAACATCGGCGCCTTCGGCGCCGGCTGGATCGCCTATCTGATCACCGGTTTCATTGGTGCCTGCCTGCTGATCTGGGTAGGACGCATGGTGCGCCGTTAATTGCTGAACTCATGCCATGCGAAAACGGCTGTGGCGGCATGCGCCGCCGCGGCCTTTTTCTTTGCAGCGAAAAGTCCTAGATGACTTGGGAAAGCGAACGTCGGACAGGCGATCGCGAATGAACCGGATTTCATATGGTCACCGTCCTCGACACGATCGCCAATGCGCCGCGCCTGCGGCATCCCGAAAAGGCGCACAAGCCCGACCAGGATGTGCTGCGCAAGCCCGACTGGATCCGCGTCAAGGCGCCGATGTCGAAAGGCTATGCCGAGACGCGCGAGATCGTGAAGTCGCATAAGCTGGTGACGGTGTGCGAAGAGGCCGGTTGCCCCAACATCGGCGAGTGCTGGGAAAAGAAGCACGCCACCTTCATGATCATGGGCGAGATCTGCACGCGCGCCTGCGCGTTCTGCAACGTGGCTACCGGTATACCGACCGCACTCGATCCCGACGAGCCGGCGCGCGTCGCACACGCCGTCAAGCAAATGGGCCTAAGCCATGTCGTCATCACCTCAGTCGACCGCGACGATCTCGCCGATGGCGGAGCTCAGCACTTTGCCGAGGTCATCCGCGCCATCCGGGCGGCAACGCCTCTGACGACGATCGAAATCCTGACGCCCGACTTCCTGCGCAAGGACGGCGCACTGGAGATCGTCGTGGCGGCCAAGCCCGACGTTTTCAACCATAATCTCGAGACCGTGCCGTCGAACTATCTGACGGTTCGGCCGGGTGCGCGCTATTTCCACTCGATCAGGCTCTTGCAGCGAGTCAAGGAACTCGACCCCTCGATCTTCACCAAGTCCGGCATCATGGTTGGCCTTGGCGAGGAGCGGAACGAAATCCTGCAACTGATGGACGATCTGCGTTCGGCCAATGTCGACTTCATGACCATCGGCCAATATCTTCAGCCGTCGAAGAAGCACCATCCGGTGATCCGCTTTGTCACACCGGAGGAGTTCAAGTCCTTCGAGACGATCGGCCGGACCAAGGGCTTCCTGCTGGTGGCGTCGAGCCCGCTGACGCGCTCGTCGCACCATGCCGGCGACGATTTCGCCAGGTTGCGCGCGGCGCGCGAAGCGTTTCTTAGGAAGTCCGCCTAACAAACTGGTTTCATGCCACAATTCGAAGCCCATCGCCGCGTCGCGCATACGCCTGAACAGATGTTCGCTCTGGTCGCGGATATCGAATCCTATCCGCAATTCCTGCCGCTTTGCGAGGCACTTACGGTTCGTTCGCGCAAGGAACGCGACGGACGCACGCTGCTCATCGCCGACATGAGCATTGGCTACAAGGCGATCCGCGAGACTTTCACCACGCAGGTGCTGCTGAAGCCTGACGAGAACGCCATCGACGTCAAATATATCGACGGCCCGTTCAAATATCTGAGCAATGTCTGGCGCTTCGACCCGGCGGACGGCGGTGGTTGCAACGTCTGCTTCTTTATCGACTATGAGTTCAAGAGCCGCATTTTGGGTGCGCTCATGGGAACCATGTTCGACCGCGCCTTCCGCATGTTCTCCGAGGCGTTCGAGAAACGCGCCGAAATCATCTACGGCACGCCATCGGCGGCCTGATCCGCAGCGAGCGCGCGCAGACCCAGTTCAAGCGCATGCCGGACCGTTTCCCGGCGGATGAAATCACGGCCCTTGTCGGCGAACAGCTGGCATTCGCTGACCACCGGCCGGCCAGCCACGGCAACGCCGAACCAGACCAGGCCGACAGGTTTTTCCGCTGAGCCACCGCCCGGACCGGCGATGCCGGTCACCGCGAGCGCAAGCCCGGCGCGCGAATGGGCCAAGGCGCCGGCCGCCATCTCCACCGCAGTCTCGCGCGAGACCGCCCCGTTCGCCTCGAGTGTAGCGGCCGAGACGCCGAGCATCTCGGTCTTGGCCTGGTTGGAATAGGTAATGAAGCCGCGATCGACCACAGTGGAAGAGCCGGCAATGTCGGTCAGCGTGGCGATGATCATGCCGCCGGTGCAGCTCTCGGCCGTCGCCAGCATGATGCCGCGCTGCTGGCAGGCCTGAAGCAGGGCATCTGCGAGATCGCTATTGCTCATTCGGGGACATCCCCTGGAAACACAACGCTGGCGGTCGCGATGGCCGCTATGCCTTCCTCACGGCCGACGAAGCCGAGCTTCTCATTGGTTGTCGCCTTGATCGAGATGCGGTCGCGCGAAATTCGCAACATTGCGGAAAGCGTTTCGGTCATGGCCTCGCGATGCGGGCCGACGCGCGGCGCCTCGCAAACCAATGTGATGTCGGCGTTGGCGATGCGCCCGCCGCGCTCGCGCACCAGCTTCGCCGCGTGTTCAACGAAGATGCGTGAAGCGGCCCCTTTCCACTGCGGGTCGGAGGGCGGGAAATGCGTGCCGATGTCACCGGCGCCGCAGGTGGCGAGCAGGGCGTCGGTCAAGGCGTGGAGACCGACATCGGCATCCGAATGGCCGGACAATTTCCTGTCGTGCGGAATAGCGACACCGCACAGGGTGACATGGTCGCCGGGCTCGAAGGCATGGACGTCGTAGCCGTTGCCGGTTCGGATGTCCGGAAAACGTGAGGCGCTGGAAAGCCGCTGATCCGCCATTGCAATATCCCGTGCCCAGGTCAGTTTGACATTGTCCGGCGAGCCGGGAACGATCTTCACCGGAATATGCGCCCATTCGGCGATTGCCGCATCGTCGGTGAAATCCGCCTTGCCCAATTGATGAGCCTTTTCGTGCGCGGCCAGGATCGGCCAGAACGGAAAGCCTTGTGGTGTCTGTGCGGCACGGAGCCCGGCCCTGGACACTGTTTCGCCGCTCATGCCTTCGGCCGTTTCGCGCTTCAGCGTATCGGCAACGGGCAAAGCAGGCAGCGCTCCCTGGCGCTCTTCAATGGCGGCGATCGTGCGATCTATCAGTTCCGCATCGACAAACGGCCGAGCCGCATCATGGATCAGGACCCGGCCCGGCGCATGGCTTCTCAACGCCAGCAGTCCAAGCCGGACGGACTCCTGCCGTGACGTACCGCCGATCACAGCGACGACACGGTCGGCGTTCGCGCCGGCGGCGCGGCGGAAAAGCGCGCCGTCTTCGGCATGGATAGCAACGACGACAGGTCCAATTTTCGGATGCGTCAGAAAGGCGTCGAGCGTGCGTGCGATAACGGCGCCGCCGCCAATCTGCTGGTACTGCTTCGGCCCATTGGCCTGCCCCGCGCGCGCGCCGCGCCCGGCAGCAACGATGACCACGGCGACCTTGTCGTCGGCAGCTGGCTTTTCGCTGACATGTCTCATGCCGAGACGCTTAGCGCATGATCCTGAAAAGTGGTATCGCTTTCACAAGACCTAGGATTGATGCCGTCCGGCGATCCATATTTTTCCCAAATGCGCCTTAATGTCACGACATTGCGCGTTGCACATTGCCGTCGTTCTGGCTAGAGAATGTGCAGCAATCGAAGGTGCTTGGTTTTTGTGCATGCCTGATGTGACCAAATTGGCTTCGCCGCTGGAGGTGGGTGGCGTGAGAATCCGCAACCGCGTGTTTCTCGCGCCGATGTCGGGCATTACCGACGAACCGTTCCGGCAGCGCGCCCATGCGCATGGCGCCGGGCTGGTTGTATCGGAAATGGTGGCGAGCGGTGAGCTTGCAAAGGGCAGGGCTGGCTCGGGCCTGCGCATCCGTCATTCCGGGCTGCCTGTCCACATGGTCCAGCTTGCCGGCCGCGAGGCGGTGCACATGGCCGAGGGCGCACGAATCGCAGCCGGCGAAGGCGCCGACATCATCGACATCAACATGGGCTGTCCGGCCAAGAAGGTGACGGGCGGCTATGCCGGTTCGGCACTGATGCGAGACCTCGACCACGCGCTGTCGCTGATCGAAGCGGTAGTCGGCGCGGTCGACGTGCCGGTCACGGTTAAGATGCGGCTTGGCTGGGACGAGAGCGCGCTCAACGCGCCGATGCTGGCGCGACGCGCCGAGCAGGCCGGCGTCAGGATGGTGACGGTGCACGGCCGCACACGTTGCCAGTTCTATCAGGGCACGGCCGACTGGCGTGCCATCGCACGCGTCAAGCAGGCCGTCTCCATCCCTGTGGTTGCCAATGGCGATGTCGGCTCGCCGGCAGAGGCAGCCTTGATCCTCGACCAGTCCGGCGCCGACGCGGTGATGATCGGCCGTGCGCACTATGGCGCGCCGTGGACTGCCGGCAGCATTGTAGCGGCCGCGCTGGCCGAGCCAGTATCCGGCATGCCGGACAGCCCGCAAGCGCTGACCGACTACGTCATTGCCCATTACGAAGACATGCTGACGCTCTATGGCGTCGAAAGCGGATTGCGCCAGGCGCGCAAGCATCTCGGCTGGTATCTCGACCGCCATGCCGTCACAAGCGATGACTGGCGCAAGGCCATCCTCACGTCTTTCGAGCCTGGGCGGGTCATTGCCTTGCTGCGCGACATGTTTTCAAGCGCTCCCGAAGCGCCGAATCTGCGGAGTGCGGCATGAACGCCACCGTCACACAGAGCACGGACATGGCGGACGCCGCGCATATTGTGCTCAACACAATTCGTCGGCCGGTGATCATGGTCGATCCGCAAGGCTTCATCACCTTCGCCAATGCCGATGCCGAGGATTTTTTCCGCTCGAGCGCCACGATGCTCGCCCGCAACACGCTGCACAAGCTCATTCCTTTCGGCAGTCCGCTGCTGACGCTTGTCGACCAGGTGCGCGAGCGCCGTGCGCCGGTGAACGAATACCGGGTGGACGTGTCGTCGCCGCGTCTCGGCATCGAGAAGGTGGTCGATCTCTACGTCGCGCCGGTGACGGAATTTCCAGGCTCCGTCGTGGTGATGTTCCAGGAACGCTCAATGGCCGACAAGATCGACCGGCAGATGACGCATCGCGGTGCGGCGCGCTCGGTCACCGGCCTTGCCGCGATGCTTGCCCATGAGATCAAGAACCCGCTGTCCGGCATTCGTGGCGCCGCGCAGCTGCTAGAACTGTCGGCGTCCGATGAGGATCGCGCGCTGACGCGTTTGATCACCGACGAGACCGACCGCATTGTCTCCCTGGTCGACCGCATGGAGGTGTTTTCGGACGAGCGGCCGATCGACCGCTACCCCGTCAACATCCATGTCGTGCTCGACCATGTCAAAGCAATCGCCAAGAATGGTTTTGCCAAGCGGATCAAGATATTAGAGGACTATGATCCATCATTGCCTCCGGTCTTTGCCAATCGCGACCAGCTCATCCAGGTGTTCCTCAATCTGGTAAAAAATGCCGCCGAGGCGATCGGCAGCGATCCGCAGGGCGAGATCACGCTGTCGACTGCCTTCCGCCCGGGCATCCGTGTTTCCGTGCCTGGAACGCAGGACCGGGTGTCGCTGCCATTGGAATTCTGCGTGCGCGACAACGGTTCGGGTGTCTCCGAGGATATCCTGCCGATCCTGTTCGATCCCTTCATCACCACCAAGCCGAACGGCTCCGGTCTCGGTCTGGCGCTGGTCGCAAAGATCGTCGGCGAGCATGGCGGCATCATTGAATGCGAATCGACGCCGCGCGGGACCACCTTCCGCATCCTGATGCCGGCGTGGAAAGAAACCCAGTTTGCCGACGACGACGGTGAAGGAGACCGCAAATGACCATTCGCGGCAATATTCTCGTCGCCGACGACGATGCGGCCATCCGCACTGTCCTCAACCAGGCGCTTTCGCGCGTCGGTCACGACGTGCGCGTCACCTCCAATGCCTCGACGCTGTGGCGCTGGGTGGCCGCGGGCGAGGGGGATCTGGTCATCACCGACGTTGTCATGCCTGACGAGAACGCCTTCGACATGCTGCCGCGCATCAAGAAGGCGCGACCGGAACTGCCGGTCATCGTCATGAGTGCGCAGAACACGTTCATGACGGCGATCCGGGCCTCCGAAACCGGAGCCTATGAATATCTGCCAAAACCGTTCGACCTGACGGAGCTGCTCAACATCGTCAATCGGGCGCTTTCCGAGCCGCGGCGGCCCAAGATCGATACGCGTGCCGACGAGCCGCCTGAAACGATGCCGCTGGTCGGCCGCTCGGCGGCCATGCAGGACATCTACCGCATGCTGGCGCGGATGATGCAGACCGACCTGACGGTGATGATCTCAGGCGAATCGGGTACCGGCAAGGAACTGGTGGCGCGCGCGCTGCATGAATATGGCCGCCGCCGAGGCGGTCCTTTCGTCGCCATCAACATGGCGGCGATCCCGCGCGACCTGATCGAATCGGAACTATTCGGGCACGAGAAGGGCGCCTTTACCGGCGCACAGAGCCGCTCCACTGGCCGTTTCGAGCAGGCCGAAGGCGGCACGCTGTTCCTCGACGAGATCGGCGATATGCCGATGGAAGCGCAGACGCGGCTTCTGCGTGTGTTGCAGCAGGGCGAATACACCACGGTCGGCGGCCGCACGCCGATCAAGACCGACGTGCGCATCGTCGCTGCCACCAACAAGGACCTGCGCACGCTGATCAATCAGGGGCTTTTCCGCGAGGACCTGTTCTACCGCTTGAACGTTGTGCCGCTCAGGCTGCCGGCGCTGCGCGAGCGATCGGAGGACATTCCGGACCTCGTCCGGCACTTCTTCAAGCTCGGCGCCAGTGAAGGCCTGCAGACCAAGCGCATTTCCACCGGCGGCATCGAGCTGATGAAGCGCTACCCATGGCCTGGCAACGTGCGCGAACTCGAAAACCTCATCCGCAGGCTGGCTGCACTGTATTCGCAGGACGAGATATCCGCCGAGATCATCGAGGCGGAGTTGAAGACTGGCGAAAGGCCTGTCGTTCCAGGTGGCGGCAACCTCATTCCCGACGACCTTTCCATCGGCCAGGCGGTGGAGCATTTCCTGCAGCGCTATTTTGCCTCGTTTGCCGGCGACTTGCCGCCGGCCGGCCTCTATCAGCGAATCCTCTCCGAGGTCGAGTATCCACTGGTCCTCGCCTCGATGACCGCAACGCGCGGTAACCAGATCAAGGCCGCCGAATTGCTAGGACTCAACCGCAACACGCTGCGCAAGAAGATTCGCGAACTCGGCGTCAACGTCTACAAGTCCTCCAGGCAGGTCTAGACGAACCCCTTACGAGCGCTTTCCAGGGGATCGATCGCCGAAAGATTTCCGTCTCGGCCACACTTGTTGCATAATCGCCACAATGCGTTGCATACATCCGACGCAATCACTGGCTCTAGACGGCGACATGGCTCTGCACGCACCGACACTGAGCAAACCGCATTTCAGCACTACCGGCGCGCGAGACGGTCGCCGGCTGCTTGCGCTGCCCGGCGTGGTCGCCATTGCCGGTGCGCTGGTGACGGCGGCGATCTCCTTCGCCATTCTGGTTGGCGCCACGCCGATCACGCCCGACGCGCGGACGACGCTGGCGCTGATCGCGCTTAACGCCGCGTTCGTCCTGTTTCTGATCTTGCTGGTCGGCCGCGAAGTGCATCGCATCCTGATGGCACGCCGGCACGGCAAGGCTGCGTCGCGCCTGCATGTGCGCATCGTGGCGATGTTTGCGCTGGTCGCCGCCATCCCCGCGATCATGGTGGCGATCATCGCGTCGATCACGCTCGACATCGGCCTCGACCGCTGGTTCGAGATCCGCACCAAGACGATCGTCAATTCGTCGTTGTCGATCGCCGACGCCTATGTGCAGGAAAACGCACGAAATCTTCAGGGCACGACGTTGTCGATGGCTTACGACCTCGACGCTTCGCGCACGCTTTACGGCCTCGATCGGACCGGCTTCCTTGACCTCATGAACAAGGAGGCGGTTGGACGCTCCCTGGCACACGCAGCACTCATCAAGCCCGATGGTTCCTTCGTCATGAGCGCCAAGACCGACGCGGACTTTGCCATGCCGGAGCCGCCGGAGGGCGCTGTGGCAAGCGCGGCCAACGGCAAGCCGGTGCTGATCGAGCCGCGCACCCGTAACATCATGGGGGCCATCGTCAAGCTGCGCGAGATCGACGGGCTCTATCTCTACACCATTCGCCTCGTCGATCCCGAGGTGATCAAGGCACGGCAGATCGTCAAATCCAACACCGCAGAATATCGCGGTCTCGAAGACAATCGCCGCACCTCGCAAGTGGCTTTCGCGCTTCCCTATCTGTCGCTGACGCTGATCATCATCCTGTCCGCCATCTGGACCGGCATTGCGGTGGCCGACCGCCTGGTGCGGCCGATTCGTCAGCTCATCGGCGCGGCCGACGAGGTCGCTACCGGCAATCTCGATGTGGCCGTGCCAGTCCGCCCCTCCGATGGCGACGTCGCCTCGCTCGGCGACACCTTCAACAAGATGCTGATGGAGCTGAAATCGCAGCGCAACGAGATCCTGTCGGCCAAGGATCTGATCGACGAGCGGCGGCGCTTTTCGGAGGCTGTGCTTGCCGGCGTCACCGCCGGGGTCATCGGCGTCGATCCATATGGCATCGTCACCATCGTCAATCGTTCGGCCGAAACGATGCTGGCCATATCCGCCACCGCGGCGCTTGGGCAGAACCTTTCCGCCGTGCTACCGCATGTCGGCCGCGTCTTTGAGATCGGCCGCAAGTCGGGCAAGCCGGTCTATCGCGAACAGGTCACCTTCTATCGTGCCGGCACCGAACGGACCTTCAACGTGCAGATCACGATTGAAGCCGGCGACGACGGTTCGGAGGATAAATCCTACGTCGTGACAGTCGACGACATTACCGATCTGGTCCAGGCACAGCGTTCCTCTGCATGGGCCGACGTGGCGCGGCGCATCGCCCACGAGATCAAGAACCCGCTGACGCCGATCCAGCTTTCGGCCGAGCGTATCAAGCGCCGTTACGGCAAGGTCATCACCGAGGACCGTGAGGTTTTCGATCAATGCACCGACACCATCATCCGGCAAGTGGAGGACATCGGCCGCATGGTCGACGAGTTCTCAGCGTTCGCCCGCATGCCGAAACCAGAAATGAAGGCCATCGATCTGCGCGATTCGTTGCGCGAGGCCTCGTTCCTGGTCGAAGTGAGCCGCGCCGACATCACCTTCGAGCGCGTCTTCGGCAATGAGCCGCTTAAAGGCACGTTCGACAGCCGCCTGATGGCGCAGGCTTTCGGCAACGTCATCAAGAATGCTGCCGAAGCTATCGACGGACTTGATGCAGAGGATCGTCCGCACGGCATAATCCGGATTCAAGCCGGGCGTCAGAATGGCGCGATTCGAATCGACGTCATCGACAACGGCAGGGGCTTGCCGCGCGAAAACCGGCAGCGCTTGCTCGAGCCTTACATGACGACACGCGAGAAAGGCACCGGGCTTGGCCTCGCTATCGTCAAGAAGATCGTGGAGGACCATGGCGGGCGACTCGAATTGCACGATGCACCAGCGGAATTCCACGATGGGCGGGGTGCGATGATCAGCATCATCCTGCCGGTTGCCGCCACCGTTCCGATACGCGGCGAAAGCAAGACGGAACACGAAAAAGAAACTGAAAAGGTCGGTAATGGCGTCTGATATTCTCATCGTCGACGACGAGGAAGACATCCGCGAACTCGTCGCCGGTATCCTGAGCGACGAAGGTCACGAAACCCGCACGGCGTTTGACGCCGACAGCGCGCTGGCGGTGGTTGCCGACCGGGCACCCAGGCTGATCTTCCTCGACATCTGGCTGCAGGGTTCGCGGCTCGATGGCCTCGCTTTGCTGGACGAGATCAAGACGATGCACCCGAACCTGCCGGTGGTGATGATCTCGGGCCACGGCAATATCGAAACGGCAGTCTCGGCCATCCGCCGCGGCGCCTATGATTTTATCGAAAAGCCGTTCAAGGCCGACAGGCTGATCCTTATTGCCGAACGGGCGCTTGAAACGTCCAAATTGAGACGCGAGGTTTCGGATCTCAAGCTGCGCAGCGGCGAGACTTTCGACCTCATCGGCATGTCGTCGGCAATGAGCCAATTGCGCCAGACCATCGAGCGCGTCGCGCCGACCAACAGCCGCGTCATGATTATCGGCCCCTCCGGCTCGGGCAAGGAACTGGCGGCGCGCGCCATCCACGCACTGTCGGCGCGCAAGAGTGCACCGTTTGTGACGCTGAGTGCCGCCAACATCACGCCTGAGCGTATGGAGATCGAGTTGTTCGGCACCGAATCGAACGGCGTCGAACGCAAGGTCGGTGCGCTGGAGGAGGCCCATCGCGGCATTCTCTACATCGATGAAGTGGCCGACATGCCGCGTGAGACGCAAAACAAGATCCTGCGCGTGCTGGTCGAACAGCAGTTCGAGCGGGTAGGGGGCACCAAGCGGGTCAAGGTCGACGTACGCATCATCTCGTCGACCTCGCAGAACCTGGAAGCCATGATCGCCGACGGCCGTTTCCGTGAGGACCTTTATCATCGCCTGGCCGTGGTTCCGGTCATGGTGCCGGGACTGGCCGAGCGTCGCGAGGACATTCCTTATCTGGTCGACAATTTCATGAAGCAGATCGCTCGCCAGGCCGGCATCAAGCCGCGCCGCATCGGCGACGACGCGCTGGCGGTGCTGCAGGCGCACAACTGGCCGGGCAACGTTCGGCAGTTGCGCAACAATGTCGAGCGCCTGATGATCCTGGCGCGCGGCGACGATGTCGATGCGCCGATCACCGCCGACCTCCTGCCAGCCGAGATCGGCGACGTCATGCCGCGCACTCCAACCAAGTCCGATCAGCACATAATGGCACTGCCGCTGCGTGAAGCACGCGAACAATTCGAGAAGGACTATCTGATCGCCCAGATCAACCGTTTTGGCGGCAACATCTCGAAGACGGCAGAGTTTATCGGCATGGAACGCTCTGCACTGCACCGCAAGCTGAAGTCGCTGGGCGTCTGAGAGCCAAACCAGCCGTGGCCCACGCAATTACCGGTTACGGCGGTCGTGGAATCGCATAAGAGCACTGCAGCGCCGCGCGTCTTTGGGACGCATAAAGGAGGCTGTAGCATTTTGATTTTTGCGCATGATCCTTTCCGAAATCGATTCCGATTTTCGGGCTCATGCGCTGACTTCTCCAGGGGTTATCCATGCCGCGCATTGCCTATGTGAACGGACGCTATGTCGCTCACGCCGAAGCTTCCGTGCACATCGAGGACCGTGGCTATCAATTCGCCGACGGCGTCTACGAGGTCTGCGAGGTGGCGCGGGGCTTCATCGTCGACATGCCGCGCCATCTCGCCCGATTGAACCGCTCGCTCACCGAACTCTCGATCGACTGGCCGATCACGCGCGGCGTGCTGCCGCTCGTCATGGGCGAGGTGGTGCGCCGCAACCATGTCGTCGACGGCCTGGTCTATGTCCAGGTGACACGCGGTGTCGCCAGCCGTGAGTTTTTCTTCCCGCCGGCGGGCACGAAGCCGTCGCTGGTGGTGACTGCCAAAAAAGCCGATCCTGCAGCTGCCGCGAAGCGGGCCGAGAGCGGGATCCGGGTTATCACGGTGCCGGAGAACCGGTGGGATCGGGTCGATATCAAGTCGGTCGGCCTGTTGCCGAACGTGCTGGCCAAACAGAAAGCCAAGGAAGCAGGCGCCCAGGAGGCGTGGTTCGTCGATGTTGACGGCACCGTCAAGGAAGGTGGATCGTCGAACGCCTGGATCATCACCAGGGACGGCGTGCTGGTGACGCGGCCGGCCGAGCATGGCATCCTGCGCGGTATCACCCGCACGACACTGTTCGATGTCGCCGCCAAGCTCGGCCTGAAGATCGAGGAGCGCGGCTTTTCGGTTGCCGAGGCCAAGGCCGCGCGCGAGGTTTTCATCAGCTCCGCGACCACGATCGCCATGCCGGTGGTGGCAATCGATGGCGCTCCCGTCGCCAACGGCCACCCGGGCTCGATAACAGTTTCACTACGGCGGGCCTTTTTTGACGTTGCGGAAAAAAGTCCAGCCTGATAACCGCACAGATGGAATGAACATCAATATATCTCGTTCTGCTTGTCGTTACTGACGGCAAGATGGTGTTTGCGTGCTTGACATGTGCCAGCTAATTTGGCGCATTGGCTTGCAAACCGAAGGGGATCGGCGAAAGACAAGAACAATGGCGGAACGATCGCAAAATCTTCAGGACCTGTTCCTGAATTCAGTTCGCAAGAGCAAAAACCCACTCACCATCTTTCTCATCAACGGCGTGAAGCTGACCGGCGTGGTCACTTCGTTCGACAATTTCTGCGTTCTGCTGCGTCGCGACGGCCATTCCCAGCTCGTCTACAAGCACGCCATTTCCACGATCATGCCGAGCCAGCCGGTTCAGATGTTCGATGGTGAGGAAAGCCAGGGCGCCTGATTGGCACGTGAGAAAGACGCGGACCGCAGCGTTCGCGGAAAACCAGCACATCAGACCGGGACAGAGGCCAACGGTCCGACCCGGGCGGTGGTCATCGTGCCGGTGCTTACCCGGCAGCCGCGTGGCAACGACGACACCAATCGTCCGCGCCTGACCCGTTCCGCCGAGGCCCGTCGCGACGAGGCGGTCGGCCTCGCCAGCGCCATCGACCTTGACCTGGTCCACACGGCAGTGGTGACCGTCAACGATCCACGCCCGGCGACCTTGCTCGGCAGCGGCAAGGTCGCGGAGTTCGCCGAGATCGTCAAAGAGGGGCACGCGGAAGTGGTCATTGTCGATCATCCGCTGACACCGGTACAGCAGCGCAATCTCGAAAAAGAGTTGAACGCCAAGGTGCTCGACCGCACCGGGCTGATCCTGGAGATTTTCGGCGAGCGCGCCCGCACCAAGGAAGGCACGCTGCAGGTCGACCTTGCCCATCTCAACTACCAGAAGGGCCGCCTTGTGCGGAGCTGGACCCACCTTGAGCGCCAGCGCGGCGGCGCCGGCTTTCTCGGCGGCCCTGGCGAGACGCAGATCGAGTCGGATCGGCGTGTGTTGCAGGACAAGATCACCAAGCTGAAGCATGAGCTCGAAACGGTGCGCCGCACCCGCGACCTGCACCGCGCCAAGCGCAAGAAGGTGCCGTTTCCGGTGGTGGCGATCGTCGGCTACACCAATGCCGGCAAGTCGACGCTGTTCAACCGGCTGACCGGAGCAGGGGTGCTGGCGGAAGACATGCTGTTTGCCACGCTCGACCCGACGCTGCGCCGCGTGCGCCTGCCGCACGGAACGCCGGTCATCCTTTCCGATACGGTCGGCTTCATTTCCGACCTGCCAACGCATCTGGTCGCGGCCTTCAGGGCGACACTGGAGGAAGTGGTCGAGGCAGACCTCGTCATTCATCTGCGCGATATCTCCGACCCCGATACGGCCGCACAGGCCGAAGATGTCGAGCGCATCCTTGCCGATCTCGGCGTTGATGCCCGCGATAGCAAGCGCGTCATCGAAGTGTGGAACAAGATCGACCGGCTCGACGAGGGCAACCGCGCGCGGCTGCTTGCCGATGGTGCTGACGGCAGGAAGGCGCCGCCTATCGCCATATCGGCGGTTACCGGCGAAGGCATCGATGCGCTGAAGGCGATCATCGAGACGATGATGTCGGGCGAACTGGAGACGTTCACCGTCACGCTCAAGCCCGACCAACTCGGCGTCGTCGACTGGCTTTACCGCAACGGCGACATCGTCTCGCGTGATGACAATGAGGATGGCAGCGTGACCATCGCGCTCAAGGCCACACACAGTGCTCGACAAGAGATAGAAAGCCGATTGCGACGTCAAAACAATGGGTAGGGCGTTTATTTCGCGCTTTTTGCCTGCTGCCAGAGCGCTTCCATCTCGTCCAGCGTCGCCTCTTCGAGGCTGTTTCCCGACGCTTGCAGCGCCTGCTCGACATGGTGGAAGCGCGACCGGAATTTTTCGTTGGTGCCGCTGAGTGCCGCTTCGGAATCGATTTTGAGGTGCCGGCCGAGATTGACGATCGCAAACAGCATGTCGCCGAACTCGTCCTTGATCGGTGCGCTGTCGCCTTTGGCCAGCGCTTCGCGTAATTCGCCGATCTCCTCCTCGATCTTTTCGAGGATCGGTGCCGCCTCGCTCCAGTCGAAGCCGACGCGGGCGGCCTTTTCCTGCAGTTTGAGGGCCCGGGTCAGCGCGGGCAGGGCGACCGGCACGCTGTCGAGAAAGCCCTTGCCATGGTCCTCGGGGTCGAGCCCTCGGACGAGGCGGGCGCTGCGCTTCTCCGCTTTTTCCTCCGCTTTGATCTTTTCCCACATGCCCTTCGCCATGCCGGCGCTGCGCGCCTTTTCGTCGCCGAAAACATGCGGGTGGCGGCGGATCATTTTTGTGGTGATGGCCTCGACCACATCGCCGAATGAGAATTCGCCGGCCTCCTCGGCCATTTGCGCGTGGTAGACCACTTGCAACAGGAGATCGCCGAGTTCATCGCGCAGATCGTCCAGGTCGCCCCGCGCGATGGCGTCCGCCACTTCGTAGGCTTCCTCTACCGTGTATGGCGCGATTGTCGAAAAGTCCTGCTCGATATCCCACGGGCAGCCGGTTTCCGGCGCCCGCAGCGCTGCCATGATCTCGATCAGCCGGGAAATGTCTTTCGAGGGTTTCATCTGGGAAACGCTATCCTGTACACGGCTGTGCGGCCAACAGCTTCAGCCGGTGAGGGCGCCTTGTCCACAGATCGGCGGCCAGACCATGATCGTGGAAGCCGGTTTTCGGAAAAGATCATGGTCAAGCAAAAAGTATCAGTCGAGCACGGAGACAATCGCCTTGGCGAGCGCGTCCATGCCGTCCTCGGGCAGGCCGGCAACGTTGATGCGGCTGTCGCCGACCATGTAGATGCCATGCTCGGCGCGCAGCCGCTCGACTTGCGCTTCCGACAGGCCAAGCCGGGAAAACATGCCGCGATGGCTGGCGACGAAATCGAAACGGTCGGAGTTGGACTGCCGCCGCAGCGCTTCGGCGAACTGGACGCGCAGCCGCAGCATGCGCAGGCGCATCTCTTCAAGCTCTGCTTCCCAGTCGGCCCGCAACGTAGCGTCCTCGAG
This sequence comes from Mesorhizobium sp. M0983, assembly GCF_040318975.1. NCBI lineage: Bacteria > Pseudomonadati > Pseudomonadota > Alphaproteobacteria > Hyphomicrobiales > Phyllobacteriaceae > Mesorhizobium > Mesorhizobium sp. M0983. The sequence continues at coordinate 251,990 of NZ_JAMYNH010000004.1, forward strand.
CACCATGCGCACCGCAGCCGCGCCATGGTCCGGCGGCATCGAATACATGGCGCGCGCCGCCGACAGCATCTGGCCCATCGCCATATCCGCCTGCGCACCGTCTTTCGCCATGATCAGCGCTGCACCAACGCGGTCGCGATAGACGGAAAAGTTCTTCGAGCAGCTCGAGGCAACGACCATTTCCGGAACTTTCGCCGCCAGCAGGCGCAAGCCGGCGGCATCCGCATCAAGCCCCTCGCCAAAGCCTTGATAGGCGATGTCGACAAAGGGCAGCAGACCACGCTCAACGACGAGATCGGCAACGGCAGCCCATTGCGAGATGTCTAGATTGGCGCCCGTCGGGTTATGGCAACAGCCATGCAACAGCACGACGTCGCCGGGATTCGCGGTTCTCAACGCATCCAGCATGTCGTCGAAGCGAACCGCACCAGAAGCAACGTCGAAATAGGGGTACTCGCGTATCTGCAGGCCAGCGGCGCGCATCACCGGCATGTGGTTCGGCCATGTCGGATCCGATAGCCAGACCGTCGCGTCGGCGCGGGTCCTTTTCAGCAGCTCTGCCACCAGCCGCAGCGCGCCGGAGCCGCCGGGCGCCTGTGCCGCACGAATGCGCGTCATGTCGGCGGTTGGGCCGAACACCAACCTAGCCATTGCCGCGTTGAAGGCGGTATCGCCGGCAAGGCCGAGATAGGTCTTGGTGTCCTGGCCTCGCAGCAGCCGCTTTTCGGCTTCGCGCACCGCGCGCATCACCGGCGTCTTGCCGTCGCGATCCTTATAGACGCCGACCCCAAGATCGACCTTGTCGGGACGCGGGTCGGCGCGATAGAGCCCGATCAAGGCAAGGATCTTGTCGGCGGGCGCGGGCTGGAGATTTTCGAACATCGACAAGGTTCCGTTGGCGGCGGAGTGATACGCAAACCGGCCGTGCTTTGCCAGCGGTTTCATATGCGCCAACTCGGCGCCGGTTTGCCTCGAGGGCGGCCGATACTATCTGCCGGTCGAGGGCAGGCCCGAGATCTCCCAGGACGAGAGCGCGGCGAGCCGAAAAAATTCGGGGAGAGCGGGATTAAAACCCCGACCTGCTCCGTAAACAGGACATGAAACGGCCGATGCCACGCTTCGATATTCTGGGACAGCTCGGTTCGCTGCGCCGCTACGCACGCTCGCTGACGCGCGACAGCGCCGATGCAGAGGATCTGGTGCATGATGCGCTGGTGCGTGCCTATGAGCGACGCGGCAGCTTCCGCTCAGGCGGAAATCTTCGCGTATGGCTGCTGTCAATCGTCCACAATGCGTTCATCGACGGCTTGCGATCCCGCAAATCCGAAGCGGTGCGCATCGAACAGGCCGGCCATCTCACCGAGGCCAGCGTCCAGGCTCCGCAGGAACATTCCGTCCGGCTGGCACAGGTGCGCGACGCTTTTTTCACATTGCCGGAAGAGCAACGTTGCGCGCTGCATCTCGTCGCCATCGAGGGGCTTAGCTACAGCGAGGCGGCCGAGGTTAGCGGCGTGCCGCTTGGCACGCTGATGTCGCGCATCGGCAGGGCGCGTGCGGCACTCCGCGAGATGGAGGACGCGGCACCGGCACGCACGAAAAGCCATCTGAAGATCGTCGGAGGTGGATCATGAACCAACTGCGCGATCCCGTCACCGACACCGATCTCGACGCCTATGTCGACGATCAGCTGGACGTTGCTCGTCGCATCGAGGTCGAGGCGTTCCTTTCGGCTCGCCCGGAAGCGGCCGCGCGGGTGATGACTGATCTGAGGACGCGTGACGAGCTGCGCGTGGCGCTTGCCGGATCGAAAGGCATGGCGCGGCCGGCGACGGCTGATGCGGCACGGCGGCTGGAGCGGGGGTTAGCGCGCGGCCGTGTCCTTGGTGCTTTGCAGCGCGCGGCGGCTGTCGCTGTTTTCGTCGCCGCCGGCTGGCTTGCGAACGGGCTCATCGGACCGATATCGGTGACGGAAGTCGTCGCTTCGACCCATCCGCCCGCCTATGTGGAGGACGCAGTCCGGGCGCATCGGACGACGCTCGTGCGCGAGGCGATGTCGTCACAACTCGAGGCGCCCGGCTACAATGCCGACGAAATCCGCGCCGCCACGGCGATCGTCATGCCATCGCTGCCAACGGACTGGACGGTCCGTGACGTGCAGATCTACCCATCGCAGTTCGGCCCGAGCGTCGAGATGGCTGTCGAGACAAAAGAGATGGGGCTGCTCTCGCTGTTCGCCATCCGGCCCGGAACATTCGACGTCGTCAAGCCGACTGTCGTTCCGTCGGGCGAGGTTTCCTCGGCCTATTTCCAGATCGGCGAGGTCGCCTACGCAGTCGTCGCACGTAGCGATGTCCGCGGCCTCGATCGCACGGCCGAAGCGCTCGCCAAAACACTCTACTGATCGACTACCTCTAAGAAGGAGAACCAAATGAACAATCTGGGATACATTGGGACCAGAGCCCGAGCCGGAGCCGTCTACGACGAAGGCCTGCGCCGGCACATGCTGCGCGTCTATAACTACATGGGCCTTGGCCTCGTCGTTACGGGCGTGATCGCCCTCGTGGTGGCCTCCACGCCCGCCCTTTACGTGCCGATCTTCTCCACCCCGCTGAAATGGGTGGTGATGCTGGCGCCGCTGGCCTTTGTGCTGCTGTTCTCGTTCCGTATGCAGACGATGTCGGCGGCCGGGGCCCAGGCAATGTTCTGGGCGTTCTGCGCGGTCATGGGTCTGTCGCTGGCTTCCGTGTTCCTGGTCTTTACCGGCACCAGCATCGCCCGCACCTTCTTCATCGCCGCCACCATGTTCGGCGCCACCAGCCTTTATGGCTATACAACCAGTCGCGACCTGACGCAGTTCTCGTCCTTCCTGATCATGGGCCTGATCGGCGTGGTGATCGCCAGCATCGTCAATATCTTCCTGGGTTCGACAGCGCTGCAGTTTGCGATCTCGGTGATCGGCATCGCCGTCTTCGTCGGGCTCACGGCCTGGGACACGCAGACGATCAAGGAGCAGTACGCCGAAAACTTCGGCGCCGAAACACAGCAAAAGCTCGCCGTTTTTGGTGCATTCTCGCTCTATCTGAACTTCGTCAACATCTTCCAGCTGTTGCTGAACTTCACCGGCGAGCGCGAATAGCCGCGTCGGACCGAGACCGGAATAGTACATCATGGACAGAAACGACCAGCAGGCGATCGGACAGCTCTTCGAGAAGCTCGCAAATGTCGAGCGCCAGGCGCCGCCGCGCGATGCCGAAGCGGAACGCTTGATCCAGGACCAGATCACCCAGCAGCCTGGGGCGCCATACTACATGGCACAGACGATCGTGGTGCAGGAGCGGGCCCTGAACGCAGCGCAGGCGCGCATCGAAGAGCTGGAGGAGCAGGCGCGGCAGCCTGCCGGCGGTGGACCGCTCAGTGGCTTCTTCGGCCGCAGCGGCGGCAGGCGCTCAGGCTCGGTTCCGCGGGTAGGGCGCACCGCCTCTGCTGCCGCGGAGGAGCCACAAGACCAGTCACAGCGGGCCGGCGGCGGGTTCCTTGCCGGCGCCGCGCAGACCGCGATGGGGGTGGCAGGCGGCGTGCTGCTCGGCAATGCGATCGCCGGCATGTTTGGCGGCAGCGAAGCGCAGGCAGCCGAACGGCCGGCACCGCAGCCGGACGAAGCCGACCAGGCAGACGATGCCAGCTCCGATAATGGCGGTGACTTCGGGGATATGGAATTCTGACGAGCGACCCAGCCTGTGCCGGCGCTCGTGACGATTGCCGGTCACCGGGTAGGCGGGGGCAGCATCCGGCAAGCGAGCTCTCGCCGGCGGCTAATAGCCCAAGCGCTTCAATTCAGCCTTGACCGCCCTGATCGTCTTGAAACGGAAACGCTTCGTCGTGCCGTCGCGCCATCCGCAGTCGCAGGTGGCGTCGAACTTTTGGCTCACTTTCAATTGCGTCAGCGCCTTCTGGCCCGGTTTGGGGGCGTCGAAGATGCGAACTTCGTAGAGCGTCCCCGAAACGTCGTAGTGCGAAACAGGCCAGGCAAGTATGACAGTCAGTTCCTTTGCCGGATCGTGATCGGCGTTGACGAGGCCGAGCGCTGTAATCTCTGGCGTGCCGCCTTCGTGTTCGCCAAGCGTGACCTGGATTGTACGGTACCCGTCGGGTTGCTGCTGTAGTGCGACGAGTGGGCGTTCCGGATATTCCTCAGTGGTCTGGTAATCGACGAACAGTGTCTGGAGGCCGTTCCAGGTCACGGCTGTGGTGTGCGGATCAGCGTTGTCCGCGAACCCAACCACACGTTTCGCGAAAGCCAGGTCATTCTCGCCTGGCGCACGATCAAAGTCCTGCGCTCGCGCGTCAGTGAATGCGCAGGCGAGGGTGAGGGCAAGACTTGCAAGCAGTGTGTTCATGATTCGCAACCCTAGCACGCCGTTGCCCCACAAATGCTGTCTCGCTGCCAACGGACGCTACAGGCTTCAGTGGACGCTACAGGCTTCAGTCGCATAAGATAGATTATGGAACTGACATGGCCGATAGGACGTGGCGAAGATAGCATAAGCGAGCCGCTGGGCGGTTTGGAGCGAACTCTGTAACCCAGCTATGAAAACCTTGGTCCTTTACGCTGATTTGTAAGGGATTTCGATCGTCATGCCGTCATAGGCAGGCTCGACGTTGGCCGGCGTCTCGGCCATTACCGTGGCGTAGTCGAGCGGCACATGCATATGCGTCAGCACCGCGTTCTTCGGCGCCAGTCTTTCGATCCAGCCGAGCGCCTGGCCAAGCGACAGATGGCTCGGATGGAAGGTGTATTGCAGCGCGTCGATGACCAGCATGTCCAGCCCGCGCATACGCTCGGCTGTCGCTCCCGGAAAGTCGCTGATGTCAGGGCAATAAGCGAGATTGCCGATACGAAAACCCAGCGAGATGATGTCGCCGTGGATTTGCGGCAGCGGTTCGATGGTGAGGGCGCCGCCCTCGCCTTCGATCACCACCGGCCTGTTGTGGTCGATGATATGGGCGTTGACGATCGGCGGATACGAACTGCCTTTCGGTGTTTCGAAACAGTAGCGGAACGCTTCCCTCAGCCGCAGCATGGTAACCTGATCGGCATGGATGTCGATCCGGTGGCGCTGCTCGAGCACGAAGCCGCGCAAATCGTCGATGCCGTGGATGTGGTCGGCATGCGGATGCGTATAGACGACCGCATCGATGCGCCTGACCGATGCCAGCAGCATCTGCTCGCGAAAATCCGGGCCGGTGTCGATGACGACCGTGGTCCTGGCGCCATTCGCCGCGATCCGCTCGACGAGCGCTGCGGTGCGCATGCGCCGGTTCTTTGGGTTGGTCGGATCACAATTGCCCCAGTCGCCGGTGATGCGTGGCGTGCCCGGCGATGAGCCGCAGCCGAGGACGGTAAGACGCAACCGATCGCTCATGCGTCAGGCGCCCGGCGCGCTCGGGCGCGGCATTTTCCTGAACAACCGGAAGAAATTGTCGGTGGTGATAGCAGCGATCTCGGCCTCGCTGACGCCGATCGTGTCGGCCAGCACCTTGGCTGCATGCGCGACATAGGCAGGCTCGTTGCGCTTGCCGCGAAACGGGATCGGCGCAAGGTATGGCGCGTCGGTTTCGACCAGCAGACGGTCGCGCGGCACATCGGCGGCGACGGCGCGCAGCTCGGCGGAGTTCTTGAAAGTCAGGATGCCGGAAAACGAAACGTAGCCGCCGAGCGCCACGCCGATCTCGGCCAGCCGGCGCCCCGATGAAAAACAGTGCAAGATGAAGGGGAAGGCGCCCTTCCCTGTTTCTTCTTCGAGGATATCAGCCATGTTGTCGTCGGCGTCGCGTGAATGGATGACCAGCGGCAGACCGGTCTCACGAGCCGCGGCGATGTGGGTGCGAAAGCCCTGCGCCTGTGCATCGCGCGGCGCATGATCGTAGAAATAATCGAGCCCGGCCTCGCCGATCGCCACCACCTTGTGATGATCGGACAGCCGCACCAGATCCTCGACAGTCACATCAAGCTCTTCGGCCGCATTGTGCGGATGGGTACCGACCGAGCAATAGACCTCATCGAAAGTCTCCGCAATCTCAAGCACTTGTTGAAACCGCTTCACCCGCGTCGAGATCGTCACCATGCGGCCGACACCGGCCGCAAGGGCGCGGGCGACGATGGCCGCCCGCTCCTCGGCGAAATCCGGAAAGTCGAGATGGCAGTGACTGTCGACCAGCATCAGGCGCTTGTATCCGTTTGCTCGACATAGCGTGGAAATACCGGTTCCGGCGCCGGCAGTGCCGTGCCGGATACCAGCGCGTGAGCCTCGGCGACATTCGCGAAATCGCGGCTGTCCGCCGGCACCGCCAAAAGGTCGAGCAGCTTTGCCGCCGACTCCGGAATGAAGGGCTGGCACAGCAGCCCGACACGCCGGATCACTTCAGCCGTCGTCCACAGCACCGTTTCCATGCGTGCCGGATCGGTCTTCTTCAGCGCCCATGGCTCCTGGCCGGCGAAATAGCGGTTGGCTTCCGCCACCACGCCAAAGATCGCCGCCAGCGCCAGATGGATGCCCTGGTCGGCCATCGTCCTGCGCGCCGTGACAAGGGCGGCATTGGCCTGATCGAGGATCGCCTTGTCGGCATTGCTCAATTCGCCGCGCTTAGGCACCACGCCGCCGCAGTTCTTGGCGATCATCGACAGCGAGCGCTGCGCCAGATTGCCGAGATCGTTGGCAAGATCGGCATTGGTGCGGTTGACGATGGCATCGTGACTGTAGCTGCCGTCCTGGCCAAACGGCACTTCGCGCATGAAGAAATAGCGCACCTGGTCAAGGCCGTAGTGCTCGATCATCGCGAACGGATCGACGACATTGCCGACCGACTTCGACATTTTCTCGCCACGGTTGAACAGAAAACCATGCGCGAACACGCGCTTCGGCAATTCGATGCCAGCCGACATCAGGAATGCCGGCCAGTAGACCGCGTGGAAGCGGATGATGTCCTTGCCGATGACGTGGGCGTTTGCCGGCCAGAAAGACCATCTCTCATTGGCCGGATCCGGATAGCCGGCGGCGGTGATGTAGTTGGTTAGTGCATCGACCCAGACATACATCACATGCTTCTCATCGCCGGGCACCGGCACGCCCCATTTGAATGTGGTGCGCGAGATCGACAGATCCTTCAGGCCGGATTTGACAAAGCTGATGATTTCGTTGCGCCGCTCCGCCGGTCCGACGAATTCGGGGCTGTTCTCGTAGAGCGCGAGCAGTCTGTCCTGATAGGCGGAAAGGCGGAAGAAATAGCTCTCTTCCTCGGTCCATTCGACGGGCGAGCCGAGTGGTTCGCGGCGCACGCCGTCGTCACCGACCTTGGTTTCGGCCTCGTCGAAATAGGCTTCCTGCCGCACCGAATACCAGCCGCTGTAGCGGTCGAGGTAGATGTCGCCATTCTCAGCCATGCGCGTCCAGATCGCCTGGCAGGCCTTGTAATGACGCTCCTCGGTGGTGCGGATGAAAACGTCGTTCGAGCAACCGGTCGCTTCGAGCATCGAGCGGAAGATCGCCGAGTTGCGATCGGCAAGCGCTTTCGGCGCTAAGCCTTCGGCGTCCGCCGTCTGCTGCATCTTCAAACCGTGCTCGTCGGTTCCCGAGACGAAGAAGACGTCCTTGCCGTCGAGCCGCTGGAAGCGGGCCAGCGTGTCGCTGGCGATGACATTGTAGGCATGGCCGATATGCGGCTTGCCGTTCGGATAGAAAATCGGCGTCGTGACGTAGTATTTTTCGCGTGCCATGGATGAGCCGTCATGAATGTCTGAATGAAAGATGTCGCGGTGAGATATCGCATCGAAACGGCAATTGCCATCCGACGCCAATGTGGTGGCTTCGAAGTTCCTGCGATTGATTGGGATCAAAACTCAGGGGCTTCAAAGCCACGCCAGCGGCCGTCACATTCGCATTGCAGAATTCAGGCGGTCGATCATGGTCAGGGCGTGCTGCTTCTTGTCGAGATTGTAGGTCTCGGTTTCAGATATAGCGTTCAAAGCCTCGTGCCAAGTATCCGACAGCGTTTTGGCCCGCGCCAAATCGCCGGCCAGCGCGGCCTGGCTGGCGCCGGCCGACAGAAGATCAAGTGCGCGGCGATTGAATATCTCGAACGGGATCGCCTGGTCGCGGCCGGCGACCGCCTCGGCAAGACGGTAGGCGCCGGCGACATCTGTCTTTTTGGCCATCACCAGGGCGTCGAGGGTGGCGGCGATTTCCAGCCCGCCATATTGCGTCAACAGGATCGCAGTGCGGGCGCTGCCCCCTGCCCGTTCCGCCAGCGCCGCGCGCGCCGCAGGATCCTCCGGTGGCGGTGGCTCGATGCCCTCCAGAACCGTCATCAAGCTCTCGGCATCGAGCGGCGCCAACCGCACCATCTGGCAGCGCGACCGGATCGTCGGCAGCAGGCTGCCCGGCGCATGGACGATGAGGATGAACAAGGTGCGCGCCGGTGGTTCTTCAAGATTCTTCAGCAAGGCATTGGCAGCATTGGTGTTCATGTCGTCGGCGGGATCGACGATAACCACCCGGTAGCTGCCGTCATGCGAGGTCAGCGACAGAAAGCGGCTGACCTTGCGGATCTCGTCGACGGTGACCACGGTCTTGAAGCTCTTGGTCTTGTCGTTTGCGGGGCGCGTAAGATGCAGCACCGAAGGATGCGCGCCGGTGGCGATCTGACGAAACAGCGACGATGCCGGATCGGGAACGGCAAGGCTTTCCGGCGCCTGCCCGAAGGCCGCGTGCTTCAACAGGTGATGCGCCAGGTGAAAGGCCAGCGTCGCCTTGCCGATGCCGACCGGCCCGGCAAAGATCAGCGCGTGCGGCAGCTTTCCCGAGCGATAGGCGGCGGCAAGCATATCGGCGGCCTGAAGATGTCCGACGAGACGCGGCGTCTCGGATGGCTCCGGCACCCCGTCCAGCGTATCGTGCTGTTCGGGTGCGATGCGTTCGAAAATCATGCCGGCGCCGCCTGTCTGCTTTGCGCCGGCATCATCTTCTCGAGAGCCGCGAAGACGGTGGCGGTAACGACATCCTCCACCGTGTCCGGGTCTGCTGATGCATCGACGACGACGCAGCGTTCGGGTTCAGCCGCGGCGATGGTCAGAAACGCCTCGCGGCGGCGCTGGTGGATGGCCAATGTTTCCTTCTCGAAGCGGTCCGGGCCGTCACTGCTGCCCCGTCGGGCGGTAGCGCGCCTCAGTCCCTCGGCGGGGTCGATGTCGAAGATCAGCGTCATGTCCGGCACCATGCCGTTGATGGCGACCTTCTCCAACGCGTCCATGAATGCCGGGTCGAGGCCTCCGGTGACGCCCTGGTAGACGCGAGAGGAATCCATGAAGCGGTCGCAAAGCACGACCGAGCCGCGCTCGACTGCCGGCCGGATGACCTGTTCGACATGGTCGGAACGCGCGGCGGCGAAAAGCAGCGCTTCCATCTTGGGGCCGAACGGCTCGGCTGCGCCTGAAAGCAGGACATGCCTGACCGCCTCCGCGCCCGGCGAGCCACCCGGCTCACGCGTCACCAGTACATCGTATTTCTTGGCGCGCATCTTCTTTGCCAGCCGCCCGATCTGCGTCGACTTGCCTGCTCCTTCGCCGCCTTCAAAAGTGATGAAAAATCCGCGCGCCAAAGCCTTTGTCCATACTTCGGGGACCGTATAGTCCCGGCGGGAAAAAAGGTCCACCGCGACGGTGCTAACGCAGCCAGCCGACGGCCAGTTCCTTGGCGGCATCGAGCGCGCGTTGCGGCAACGAACCGACACCGATCGACTCGGCGGCAAAAAGCGGCGTCTCCTGGCTCAGCGTATCGCCGATCCAGACGCGCAGCGTACCCACCGGCTGCCCCTCCTCCACCGGCGCTGCCACCGGTCCGTCATAGACAATCCTGGCGGTGAGCTTGTCGCGGTTGGCGATCGGTAGGAAGATCTCCACGGGTCCATTAGCCTTTAACGCGACGCCGGATTTGGAGCCGCCAAAGACCTGGGCTTCGCCAACCACTTCGTCCTTGGCGAATATCTCCGTCTTCTCGAACGAGCGAACGCCCCAGTCGAGCAGCTTTCGCGCTTCCTCGGCGCGCTCGCGGTCGTTTGCCAGTCCGCTCATTGCCGCAATCATCCTTGTTCCATTGTGGCTGACCGAGCCGACTATGCCGAATCCGGATTGCTCGCTGGCGCCGACTGCAAGGCCGTCGGCGCCTATATCCATGGCCAGCAACGGGTTGCGGTTCCTCTGGGAAATCTTGTTCCAGCTAAAATCCTTCTGGCCATAATAGCGGTAGAGATCCGGGTAGTTGCGCCAGATATGCAGGGCCAGAAGCGCAAGCTCGCGAACGCTCGTTTGCTGCCCGTCGGCCGGCAGACCGGTGGAATTGACGAAGGTCGATTTCTGCAAGCCGATCTGGCGGGCGCGCTCGGTCATCTGCGCCGCGAAATTCGCTTCGGACCCGGCCATTCCTTCAGCGATGACGATACAGCCGTCATTGGCCGCCTGCACGGTCACGCCCTGGATCAGGTCCTCCAGCCGGATCGTCGACTTGAGTTTCGCGAACATGGTCGATGTCCCCGAAGGAGCGCCGCCCTTGCGCCAGGCGTTCTCGCTGACCACGAAAGTGTCGTCGAGCGTCATGCGCCCTGATTTGATGGCGTCGAAGACCACTTCCATCGTCATCAGCTTGGCCAGCGAGGCCGGCGGGATCAACCTGTCCGCATCCTTGGAAAACAGCACGGTGCCGGTTTCGGCGTCGATCATGAAGGCCTGCGCGGCCTTGGTCTCGAAAAGCTGTGCTGAGACCGGCACAAGCGAGAGCAGCAGCAGGCCGAGCGTCATGAGCCCGGTGGAAGGACGGAAAAATTTCATCGGGTTCGACCAGTCAGCCGGCGCTCTTTTGCAAGTTGGCCGAAGCTAGCAGGCTTTTCCGCGGCGGATCAATCGCGCACGAGAAAGCCAGGCGACCCGCCATCAGTTGCGTACGGCAAGCGCATCCGGCGCACCATGCGACCACGCGGCCAGCAGCATCTCGTCCAGGCTGCCATGGCCGTCGGCATAGAGGTTGACCGAGTACCAGCCTTTGCCGTCGAGTTCGGAGCGCTGGATCTCGGTCTTGCCGAAGCTGGAAAGTTTGGCCGCCACCCGCTCGGCTTCGGCGGCATCCTCGAACGAACCCGCCGCGACATAGTCCGTGGGCGACCCGGCTGGAGGAGCTTGCCGTTTCCAGGATTGAAGAATCTCGGCGGGCGACATGCCGACGCCATCCAGCGCGGCGAAGGCGTTGGAGGCGCGCTGCACGCGCTCATTGGCATAGGACAGCGACGCCACAGTGAATGGCGATTGCGCCGGCAGGTTGATTTCCGGACGCTCCGGCACGATCGGTCCAAATTCGGGCAGCGTCACATCGCCGGAGGCCAGTGCCTGCGTCGCAACGACAGCTTCCGATGCCTGCCCGGAATTCGTCAGCTGACCGGGGAACGGCACCACCGCGGCGCTTACCGGCAGGCTCGGCGACGGCCCATTCATGGCGACCATGACACCGCTGGGCAGACCGTCCGATGGATCCGGTGCCCTGTTGCCGGGATGGTACGAGGCCATCAGATATTGACCGTCATTGCCTTCGAGCGGCGCACGGCCGACATATTCGACCTTCACCTCGGCCGTACCGATATTGGCATAATCGAGCATTTCAGCAGCGCGCTTAGACACATCGATGATGCGTCCATCATGATAGGGTCCGCGATCGTTGACGCGCACGATCACCGAGCTGCCGGTCTTCATGTTGGTGACACGCGCATAGCTCGGCAGCGGCATGGTCGGATGCGCCGCCGTCAGATCTGCCATGTCGTAGACTTCGCCGTTGGCGGTCAACCGGCCGTGGAAGGCCTCACCATACCAGGATGCGAGGCCAACCTTGGCGTAACGCTTGTCTTCCTTTGGATAGTACCACTTGCCGCGCACCTGATAGGGTCTGCCGAGCTGATCGCGTCCGCGAGACGTCTTGAACGTCACGCGCGGGCTGGCTTTCACACCGTATTCGGCTTCGGAAAAATATTCCTTGGAGCGTGGTTTCTTGTTGACCATCGCCTTTTGCTGCGGCCCGGCACATGCCGCAAGAAAGGCTGCCGACAAGGCAAACAGCGCGAAAGCGGAAGCGCGACGAAGACGCGGGCGCGCCGTAGTCTGCATTTTCGATTGTCCCCTACAGTCTCGACGAAGGCACCGCAGCTTTAACGTTGGCGGTGCCAAAGCACCCACTCCAGAAACGCCGGCGACTCCCAACCCCAATCCTTTTGTGCGCAGGAATTGTTTATCACCGTATTAACCGATTGTGGTCGGAACCGGGCGAGATTGTGGCACGACCGTCTCGCCGATCGGCATGAAAATCATCGCGTATCGATCACCAGCGCCATTCGTGCCCGCACGCTTTGCTGCCCGGCGTTGGCATGTCTCCGAGCGCAGATTCAGGGACCGAATATCACAAGCTCGGTGAACGTCAGATCTCCAAGTGCGGGTGGTCTGGGGCCCTTGAAGTATTTCAGCCCCTTGTTGGCGCGGTACCACCCCAACAAACCTGGAATCGGCTCCTTGGCGTCGACAAAGCAAACCAGGATTCCCCTTCGCAAGAGAAAGCGCCCCACGGCACCGGCGCACCGGCTTAAATCCGCGAGCGAGCGGCAATAGATGATCTGATGGCATCGGATAAGACCGTGCAACATTCGGCGCGGCATCAACACCAAGGGAAACGCTGCTCCGTCGCAAATGCAGATCAACGACAGGCAGCCCAGCGTGGAGTGTTCAGAGAGTATGTATCTCTCACTCTCGGACAGCATCGCCAATTCCGGAAGATCGGGACGCGCTTCGAGCACGCGACATGACCGCTGCGCCGAACTTAAAGCCGGCACGAAGGTAAATTGTCCGCTGGAGAAGAGCCGAAAGCCGAGCGCCCGGTTGGCTTTCAATGTCGCTTGTGCCGGCGAAATGTTCGTGTAGGTCACATCCCTTCGCTTGAGAACCGCCGCAACCAACATGGCGCCGTAGGGACGGAATTCTGCGTCGACTGACCAGCTTGAAAGATTGCAGCGGATTTCGTCGCCCTCCGACCCCTGGTAGCGAGCATAAAGGGTGAGCACAACGCCGACGATCCGACCGGCATGCTCCAAAACAAAGCCATATTGTGGGAACTCGGCAACTGCGGGCCGCTGCGACAAACGGGTCAGAGCCTGTATCCAGTAACTCCGGTTACGCGCCGGAAAGCCCCTGCACAGACAGTCGACCACTCCCTCCCAGTCGGTTTCTCGAATTGGTCTACAGCGAAGACCGGGCGGGAGAGCGCCAAGTACGGCCAAAATCAACTCCGGAATACGATTTACTTACATGTGTTTAATGCGCCCAACATATCGGCGCACAACGATTAATAGTCTGTGCGGGTTTTAAAAACGATTTTCCACACTCAGCACAAAACACAGGTCGCCATGCCGGGCTGCTCACCGTCCTGAATCGCGCCCAAAGGTGCGGTCGCCATGGTTGACTTGGTGTTGAATGCGGCTTTACAGGAATGAAGCGCGAACCGGTTGGGGAACGTCCTGGTGCCAATCCGGTACCGACTGCTCGAACCCGCCCTCTCGCGATATCCTAAGTGATTGAAAAATCACCTTGGAGGGATGGCCGAGCGGTTTAAGGCACCGGTCTTGAAAACCGGCGTGGGTGCAAGCCCACCGTGGGTTCGAATCCCACTCCCTCCGCCATGCCATTACGTGATAGTACCCTGTGCCATGATGGTTTCTGTCAAACCCCCTTCTCTCCAGGTGTTCGACATAGGCGGCGCTGCCGAGCGTCTGCCCAACCGCGCTCCGTTTCGCGCTATCGGCAAGGCGATTCGTCGTCGTGTGGAGGCAGGCTCCGCTCTTCTCGATCTAAAGTCCGCTTCCCACAAGGTGGCGATGCTCGCACGTCTTGTGGGGCGCGAAAGTGCTATTGTCGAAACCGAGTTTCAGGATGACGAGCGAGCATCGATTGGGGGCTCACTGTTCCAGCACGCCTTGCTGCTTTATGCGAGGGTTGCGACTTCGAATGACCAGCGCGGCGCGATGCCATTGACTAACGGTTGGACCGACGAACAGCGCGCAAAGCACAGACATCTCCTCGATCTACGGCGCAAGGTGGTAGCGCACTTCGGATACGGCGATCACTACGCGGATGGGACATGGGCGATGGACCGGCTTCTCCTCGTGCAGTTGGCTGACGGCCAGTTCACACAGGTCGATTATGGTCAACGGACGAATTACAAGCAGAACGACGCCAAACTACTGAGCGATATGCTTCCACTAGCCCTGTCATCGATCGAGCGGATCAAAGTTGAACGGGACACTGATCTAGATCAGCTTCTAACGAGCTTGCCGCCCGCCGATTTCGCTGTCTTCGCGAAAGCCCTCGGCAATCCCATTGACGGTGTGGAGAACCTCCCGGCCGAGCTGTTTGCTAGCCTCGGCACTCCGCCGCGCGACCTTTTTCACACGCTCAGCCCAGCAAAAGAGCCACCTTCGTTCGGGATGATCGATCAGCGTCCACCGGCAGCCGACGCCTCATCGGGTTGATTTCCGCGCCCGAATATGGTGCTTCTCCCGCCCATGAATAAACTTGCGGTCCTCGCATGCTTGATGCTGGCTTGGCCGGCCAGCGCCATGGACAGCGCATTGCGCGCCGGCCTGCTGAAACTCGATCCGCAAACCCGGCTGGAGCAGAGATGCGACGCCGAAATTCTCGACCGGATTACCCGCGACGACCACAAATACAGAGCCGATCGCGTCGTCGCTTACGCCTTCGCGACGCCCGAAATGGGCGCCGATGCGATCAGGAGCCCGGGCGCTGCCTTTCGCAGCAAGGGACAATGGTACCGGCTGAAATTCAAATGCGAGACAGCGCCGGACCATATGGAAGTCCTGCAACTCCGCTACCGGATCGGCGACGAAATTCCCGAAAGCGACTGGCCCAAATACAATCTCTACAACTAAGCATTCGCGACCTCTGGCCGCATTTTCGCCGGTGTTTCGGGCCGATCGTCGCAAACTCTGTATGTTGCCGCCGTGACGGGCGGTTTGCCGACCTTGTTCCAACCAGTCCCTTGACGCGCGGGAACCATACACGTTAGGGCCTCCAGGCATTCAACCCGAACGGCCGGCCAACCAGCAAGGGAACTCCCAGTCGATGGAAATTTTCACCGCCGCGGGCTTCTCTGCCCTGCTCCAGGTCATCGCCATCGATCTCGTGCTTGCAGGCGATAACGCCATTGTCATCGGCCTTGCCGCTGCCGGCCTGCCGGTCGAGCAGCGCAAGAGAGCGATCCTTATCGGCGTGGTGGCGGCGACGGTGCTGCGCATCGGTTTTGCAGCTATCACTGTCACTCTGCTCCAGATTGTCGGCCTGCTGCTGGCCGGCGGCATCCTGCTGCTGTGGGTGTGCTGGAAGATGTATCGCGAACTGCGCACCTCCCATGCCGACGAAGTGGAGGCGACCGAGGCGTTGTCCAATTCCGATATCAACAGCGATAATATGGTGGCCGGGAAGGCGCGTAAGAAGACGCTGGGTCAGGCTGCATTGCAGATCGTCATCGCCGACGTCTCTATGTCGCTCGACAACGTACTGGCAGTCGCCGGCGCAGCGCGCGATCACTTCCAGGTGCTGGTGATCGGCCTGGTCCTGTCGATCGCGCTGATGGGCCTTGCCGCGAGCTTCATCGCCAAGCTGCTGCACCGCCACCGCTGGATCGCCTATATCGGCCTTTTGATCATCTTCTATGTCGCGCTCGATATGATCTATCGAGGCGCGGTGGAAGTCTTGCCGCATGTCAGCAGTGCGGTGAGCTGACGCATCGACTCGAATTCGCATCGGCCGGCACTTCGACTTCGGCCAGCCTTCGGGGGCGCTTGCGTTTCGCTGCAGCCGCTGCCCATACCAATGCGGCAACAACTGTGGTACTGCGCCGCCAATCCTGAAAATCCGGAAAAGCTTTGATGTCCGCCCCTCGTGTCAGCTTCGTCAGTCTTGGATGCCCGAAAGCCCTTGTGGATTCGGAACGCATCATCACGCGCCTGCGCGCCGAAGGCTACGAGATCGCCCGCAAGCACGACGGCGCCGACCTGGTCGTCGTCAACACCTGTGGCTTCCTCGATTCGGCCCGCGACGAATCGCTCAACGCCATCAGCTCGGCACTTTCGGAGAATGGCAAGGTCATCGTCACCGGCTGCCTCGGCGCCGAACCGGACGTCATCCGTGAAAGACATCCCAACGTCCTCGCCATCACCGGCCCGCAAGCTTATGAAAGCGTGATGGCGGCAGTGCATGAGGCCGCTCCCCCGAGCCACGATCCCTATATCGACCTTTTGCCGCCGCAGGGCGTCAAGCTCACGCCGCGCCACTATGCCTATCTCAAGATTTCGGAAGGCTGCAACAACCGCTGCACCTTCTGCATCATCCCGGCGCTGCGCGGCGATCTCGTATCGCGGCCGGCCGCCGACGTGTTGCGCGAAGCCGAGAAGCTGGCCAAGGCCGGGGTCAAGGAGATCCTCGTCATCTCGCAGGACACCAGCGCCTACGGCATCGACATCAAATACCAGACCAGCATGTTCGGCGATCGCGAAGTGCGGGCGAAATTCCTCGATCTGTCGGAAGAGCTGGGTA
Source organism: Mesorhizobium sp. M0983 (assembly GCF_040318975.1). Taxonomy (NCBI): domain Bacteria; kingdom Pseudomonadati; phylum Pseudomonadota; class Alphaproteobacteria; order Hyphomicrobiales; family Phyllobacteriaceae; genus Mesorhizobium; species Mesorhizobium sp. M0983. Next base: position 268,680 of record NZ_JAMYNH010000004.1, read on the forward strand.
AGCTCGGTGTCTGGGTGCGCATGCACTATGTCTATCCCTATCCGCATGTCGCCGACGTCATCCCGCTGATGGCCGAAGGCACTATCCTTCCCTATCTCGACATCCCGTTCCAGCACGCCTCGCCGCAGGTGCTGAAGAACATGCGCCGGCCCGCCCATGGCGAAAAGACGCTCGAGCGCATTCGCGGCTGGCGCGAGGTTTGTCCGGATCTCGCCATCCGCTCCACCTTCATCGTCGGTTTCCCCGGCGAGACGGACGACGATTTCGAGATGCTGCTCGACTGGCTGGACGAGGCCAGGATCGATCGTGCCGGCTGCTTCAAATACGAGCCGGTCAGAGGCGCCCGTGCCAACGAGCTCGGCCTCGAGCAAGTGCCTCAGGAGGTCAAGGAAGCCCGCTGGCACCGCTTCATGCAGCGCCAGCAGAAGATCTCGGCAACGCAACTCACCAAGAAAATCGGCAAGCGCCTGCCGGTCCTGATCGACGAAGCACATGGCAATTCGGCCAAGGGCCGGACCAAATACGATGCGCCCGAAATCGACGGTTCGGTCCATATCCAGTCGCGGCGGCCGTTGCGCGCCGGCGACATCGTCACGGTCAAGATCGATCGTGCCGACGCTTACGACCTCTACGGCTCGGCGGTCTGATATCGTTCAATCCAAAACAAAAAGGGCGCCGCGTGGCGCCCTTTCGTTCGATGTGTTTCCGGTTGCTTACTGTGGCAGCTTGTCGTCGACGCCCTTCACGTAGAAATTCATCCCAAGCAGCGTGCCGTCGTCAGCGACCTCGCCGTCCTTCAGCCATGGTGTGCCGTCCTGCTTGACGATCGGCCCGGTGAAGGGATTCCAGCCGTCGGCTATCTTCTTGGTGGTGGCCTCGGCCATCACCTTGACGTCGTCGGGCATATTGGTGAACGGCGCCAGCTTGACGGCGCCGTCCTTGATGCCGAGCCAGACATTGTCGGGCTTCCAGGTGCCGTCGAGCGCCGCCTGGACCCGGCTGATGTAGTACGGGCCCCACTCGTCGGTCAGCGAGGTCAGCTGCGCGTGCGGCGCGAACTTGATCATGTCGGAGGACTGGCCGAAGCCGTGCAGCTTGCGCTCCTCCGCCACCTGCAAAGCAGCGGTCGAGTCGGTGTGCTGGACGATGATGTCGGCGCCTTGGTCGAACAATGCCTTGGCTGCGTCGGCTTCCTTGCCCGGATCGAACCAGGAGTTCACCCAGACGATCTTCGCCTTGAAGTTCGGGTTGATCGACTGCGCGCCGAGCATGAAGGAATTTATGCCCATCACCACTTCCGGGATCGGGAAGGAAACGATATAGCCGGCGACGCCCGACTTCGATTGCTTGGCGGCGATCTGGCCAAGCACGTAGCGGCCTTCATAGAAACGCGCATTGTAGATGCCGAGATTTTCGGCCGTCTTGTAGCCGGTGGCGTGCTCGAACATCACCTTGGGGAATTTCTTGGCGATCTTCACTTCCGGGTCCATGAAACCGAAGGACGTGCCGAAAATGATCTTGCAACCTTCGCGTGCCAGGCGTTCGAAGGCGCGATCGGCGTCGGGGCCTTCGGAGACGTTCTCGAGATAGGCGGTCTCGACCTTGTCGCCGAGTGCCTTTTCCACCTCGAGGCGGCCTTGGTCGTGCTGGTAGGAGTAACCGAAATCGCCTATCGGGCCGGTATAGACCCAGCAGGCCTTCAACTTGTCCGCCGCCTCGGCTGACGCCGCCAGTGACAATGCGGCCGTCGTCGCCATCAGGGCAATAAGCAGTTTTTTCATTGTGTTACCTCTCTGAGTTAAGCCTTGGAGCTTCCGTCTTTTTGTTGTCAACGATCCGGAACGAAGGGCTGGCCCAGGGAAGCCGGCGTGTTCATCATCGTCAGACGCTTGTTACGCGAGATTAGAACGAGAACCACGACGGTTGCCAGATAGGGCAGCGAAGAAAGCAGTTGCGAGGGGACCGGAATGCCAAATGCCTGTGCATGAAGCTGGCCGATCCAGACCGCGCCGAAAATATAGGCGCCGGCTAACACCCGCCATGGCCGCCAGGAGGCGAAGACGACCAGAGCCAGCGCGATCCACCCGCGGCCGGCGGTCATGTTCTCCACCCATTGCGGTGTATAGACCAGCGACAGGTGGCCGCCGGCAAGGCCTGCACAAGCGCCGCCGAAAATCACCGAAAAATAGCGGTAGCGGATGACGTGGATGCCAAGCGCATGGGCGGATGCATGACTGTCGCCGATCGAACGCAGAGTGAGCCCGGTGCGGGTCTTGAACAGGAACCACATGACGGCGGCGGTCAGCGCGATCGAGATGTAGAAGATCGGATCCTGACCGAACAGCAGCCTGCCGACGATGGGGATTGCGGTCAGGCCGGGAATATCGAGGTTAGGCAACCTCTCGCCGGGCTGGCCGACAAAATTCGTCCCCATCATGCCGGAAAGACCGAGGCCAAGCAGCGTCAGCGACAGGCCGGTGGCCACTTGATTGGTGGCCAGCGACAGGGTCATGACCGCGAACAGAAGCGAGAACACTGCCCCCATGGCAATTGCCGCCAACAGCCCTATCCACGGCGAGCCGGTCAGATAGCCGGCGCCGAAACCGCCGACCGCGCCCATGATCATCATGCCTTCGACGCCGAGATTGAGCACGCCGGAACGTTCGACCACCAGTTCGCCGATCGCCGCTATCAGCAGCGGCGTCGCCGCCGTGGCGATGGTCAAGAGGATGTTGACGGTGATGTCCATCAGCGGGCTTCCTCCAGCTTCGGTGCTGCCTCGAGTTTCGGCGCGGAAAGGCCGGTCAGGCGGATGCGATAGTGAATGAGCGTGTCGCAGCCGAGCACGAAGAACAAAAGCATCCCCTGGAACACGCGCGCCACCTTGTCGGAGATGCCGAGCGCGCTTTGCACCGCCTCGCCGCCGAGATAGGTCAGCGCCAGCACAAGGCCGGCGGCAACGATGCCCAGCGGATTGAGCCGGCCGAGGAATGCCACGATGATGGCGGTAAATCCGTAGCCGGGCGAGATCACAGGCTGCAACTGCCCGATGGCGCCAGAGACCTCCGAAATGCCGGCAAGCCCGGCCAGTGCGCCCGATAGCAGAAAGGCAAAGAAAACCATGCGGCTGAGGCCAAAACCGGCGAAGCGCCCTGCCCTCGGGCTCGAGCCGAGTACGCGGACCTCGAAGCCTTTCAGCATACGGCTCATCAGAATCCAGATCAGCACTGCCGCGATCAGCGCGAAGACAAATCCCCAGTTCGCCCTGCCGGATTCCGGGAGGAGTTCCGGAAGGATAGCCGAGTCGTTGAACTGGATGGTCTGCGGGAAACCATGACCCTGCGGATCGCGCCACGGCCCGCGCACCAGCCAATCGAGGAAGAGCTGGGCGACATAGACCAGCATCAGGCTGGTCAGGATCTCGTTGGTGTTGAAGCGCGTCTTCAGCAGTGCCGGGATTGCGGCATAGGCGGCCCCACCGATCATGCCAAAAAGAAGCATCAACGGCAGCACCAATGGGCCTTCGAACTGCGGAAACAGCACGGGAATGATCGAGCCGACAATGCCGCCCAGGATGAACTGGCCTTCGGCGCCGATGTTCCAGATGTTTGCCTTGTAGCAGACCGACAGCCCGATCGCGATCAGGATCAGGGGGGCGGCCTTGATCGCCAGTTCATGCAACTGCCAGACTTGGCTGATCGGTTCAATGAAGTAGATGCGGAACGCCGTCAACGGGTTGACGCCGAGCAGCGCGAACATGATAGCACCAGCAATGATCGTCAAAACGAAAGCGATGAACGGCGAGAGTGCCGAAAACAGCATCGAGCGCTGCGGGCGTTTTACAAGTTCGAGGCGCATCAAGCCGTCTCCAACGTATGTTCGGCATGCCCGGGTTCTGAGCCGCCCATCAGCAGCCCGATCTTCTCGAATGTCGCTTCAGCTATCGGCAGCGGCCTCGACAGTTCGCCATTGTGCATGACCGTGATCGCATCGGAAATCTCGAACAGCTCGTCGAGGTCCTGGCTGATCACCAGCACCGCCGAGCCGCTGCGCGCTAGCTCGATCAGCGCCTGGCGGATGCGGGCCGCCGCACCCGCGTCGACCCCCCAGGTCGGCTGATTGACCACCAGGACGCTTGGCCGGCGGTCGAGTTCGCGGCCGACGATGAATTTCTGCAGATTGCCGCCCGAAAGAGCCGCAGCCTCCGGATCCGGCGCGCTCTTGCGCACGTCCATCGCCTTTATGATGCGCTGGGCAGCGGAATAGATTGCATCGCTCTTGACCGTTCCACCGGCGCCGACAAACATCTTGCCATCGGTGGCGTGGCGCGACAGAAGCAGGTTCTCCGAAAGCTTCATGCGCGGTGCTGCGCCATGGCCGAGCCGCTCTTCCGGGACGAAGGCAGCGCCCATCAGGCGCCTGCCGGTGATGGTGAGGCCTCCGGCATCCTTGCCACGGATGCGGACCGAGCCGGCATCCTGCTGCAGCACCTCGCCGGAAACGGATTCGAAGAATTCGCCCTGGCCGTTGCCGGCCACACCGGCAATGCCGATCACCTCGCCGGCGCGGACCTCGAGATTGATGTTCCTGAGCGGGATCGAGAACGGGGTCGCCGGCTTGCGGGTGAGTTCGCGGATTTGAAGCAGCACCGGCGCGGTCTCGATATCTTCGGCCGGCGCCCGCACCACAGCCTGAACCTCGTTGCCCACCATCATCCGCGCCAACGAAGACGCGGTTTCCTGGCGCGGATTGCAATGGCCGACCACCTTGCCGTGACGCAGCACGGTGGCGCGGTCGCAAATGCGTTTGACCTCTTCCAGCCGGTGCGAAATGTAGAGGATGGATTTTCCTTCCGAACGCAGCCGCTCGAGCGTCTCGAACAGCTTATCGGCTTCCTGCGGCGTCAGCACCGAAGTCGGCTCGTCCAGGATGATGAGTTGCGGCGTCTGCAGCAGGCAGCGGATGATTTCGATACGCTGACGCTCGCCGACCGACAGATCACCGACCAGCGATAGCGGATCGAGAGGCAGGCCATAACTGTAGGAGAGCGCCCTCGCCTTGGCCGCGATCGTGCTGATCGGCGAGCCGTCATCCAGCGACAGCGCGATGTTCTCCGCTGCCGTCAGCGCTTCAAACAGCGAAAAATGCTGGAAAACCATGCCGATGCCGAGCTTTTTTGCGGCGCCGGGGCTGGTGATCCTGACCGCCTGGCCATTCCAGAAAATCTCACCTGAATTCGGTTCCAGCGATCCGAACAGCATTTTCACCAGCGTCGACTTGCCGGCGCCGTTCTCGCCAAGCAACGCGTGGATCTCGCCCTTGGCGATGTTGAGATCGACATGGTCGCACGCCGTCAGCGTGCCGAATATCTTGGTGAGGCCGCGAACCTCCAGCAGGTTTGCGCCGTCTTGATCTGCACTCACAGTGCCTCCATCTGGTTTGCCAGATATGTTCTGTGTTCCCGCAAACATCGTATGCGCGCCCTGCTCTCGACGGTAAGCGCCTCACGACTTGAAAGAGCTTCAAGAATTTCAGCGGAAACTCAAGCGGTAAAGCGCAGTTCGCAAGAACCGCGGCGTCGGCGGGCCGAAACTGCGGGCGCTCAGGGGATAAGTATCGTTGTCCCGGTCGTCCTGCGCCCTTCGAGATCGGAATGCGCCTTGCCGGCATCGCTGAGCGCGTAACGCTGATTGATCTTGATCTTGACGGCACCGCTGAGCACGACATCGAACAAGGCGCCGGCGGAAGCCTCGAGGTCCTCGCGCTTGGCATTATAGACGAACAGCGTCGGCCGCGTTGCGAACAACGAGCCCTTCTGCGCCAGCAATGAGATGCTGAAGGGCGGGATCGGCCCAGACGATTGACCGAAGCTGACGAACATGCCGAGCGGCCGCAGGCAATCGAGCGAGGCCGGGAACGTATCGTTGCCGACCGAATCGTAGACAACGTCGCATTTCTTGCCACCGGTGATGGCGGCAACACCGGCGACGAAATCCTGCTCGCGATAGTTGATCACGTGGTCGAAGCCGTGCGCCTTGGCGAGCTCGATCTTGTCGGTCGAACTTGCGGTGCCGATCACCGTCGCGCCGAGATGCTTGGCCCATTGGCCGAGGATCAGCCCGACACCGCCGGCCGCCGCGTGAAACAGGATCGTATCGCCCGCCTTCACTTTGAACGTACGGCGCAACAGGTACTCGGCGGTCATGCCCTTCAGCATCATAGCCGCAGCCTGTTCGTCGCTGATGCCGTCAGGCACCTTCACCACGCGGTCGGCGGCGATCACGCGCTGCCCGGCATAGGCGCCGGTGGTCACCGCATAGGCGACGCGATCCCCGGGCGTCAGCCAGTCGACATCTGTGCCGACCTCCAAAACCACGCCGGCCGCCTCACCGCCGGGGATCAGCGGAAATCCGCCCTGCGGCGGATAAAGGCCCGAGCGGTAATAGACGTCGATGAAATTGAGACCGATCGCGGTGTGCCTGACCAGAATCTGCCCCGAGCCCGGCCGCCCGGGATCGGTATCCTCATAGGTCAGGACCTCCGGACCGCCATTGGCGTGGATGCGGATCGCTTTGGACATTTTCCGGCTCTCTTGGGATCAGGCTTTCTTGTCCGGCTTGGCGCCGAGATTTGGAAAGAACTGCATGATAGCGCCGATGCAAGCGAGGTAAAGCCCGGTGACCGTAATTCCGATCTTGATGAAATCGCTGACCTGCTCGCCCAGCACGCCGATCTGGTCATAGAAGGAGGCAAGCGCGGCCTGCGCCAGCGCCAGCGCGCCGAAAGCACACCAAAGCAGCGTCATGCCGAGATTGACTGGCCGCAGCCGCTTCACCCGCACCGGATGGATGAAATGGATCGGCACGAAGGTGAGAATGCCGGCCACCACGACCACGGCGAAGGAAACCGATTGTCCGGGTTCGATGACGAACAGCGTGAACACCACCATGTTCCAGACGACTGGAAAGCCCTTGAAGAAATTCTCCTTCGTCTTCATGCCGGTATCGGCATAGTAGATTGCGCTCGACACCACGATGATCGCCGCCGACAGGAACGACAGGCGCTCGCCCATGAAGCCGCGCTGATAGAGCGCGAAGGCCGGAATCAGCACGTAGGTCACGTAGTCGATGATGTTGTCGAGGAGTTCGCCCGACCATGTCGGTAGGATTTCCTTGACGTCGAGCTTCCTGGCGATCGGCCCGTCGATGCCGTCGACGAACAGCGCCAGCCCTAGCCACCAGAACATCGCCGTCCAGCGCTGCTCGCTTGCTGCGACCAGCGACAGAAACGCCAGGAATGAGCCCGACGCGGTCAAGAGATGGACCGAGAACGCCCGCGCCTGCGGCCATGTGACTTTCTTCTTCGGCCGCGGAATCCGGTCGGCGATTTTCCTGGCCGTCGTCTTCTTGCTCACGGTCCCCGCCAGTCCAGCTTGCAGATTTCGGCCGAGCGGCCGGCAAAGTTCCAGTTGCGGCCAAAGGCCCGCATTTTGCTCCTGTCGGATTTGGCGACGATGATCTCCGGCGCGATCCAGTATTCCGAATTGGTGATGACCGTATCCTTGTCGCGATCCTTGCCGGTGATCGGCGTCACCGCGCCATCGATGATCTTCGGTATCTGAAAGATGCGCGTTTTCTCACGCGTCTCGTAGGTGATCGGCACCTGCTCGGCGCCGAGGAACTGTCCGACCAGGATCGAGAGCAGCGATGTGGTTCCGCCGGCCTTGCCGGTGAATATCTTCGTCAGTGCCTTCACAGCGTAGACCGAGGCGCGCTTGTCGATGAACAGGCCGGCAGTCCAGTTGCCGCGGCTCATATAGCCGGGGATTTCCATGATCAGCCCAAGATTGAGACCAGACAGGTCGACCTCGCCGAAATGGCCGGCATCGATGCGGAATCCGGCCCAGGTCTGGCAATAGCCTTCCGTCGGCGGATGATTGCCGAGCGACAGCACGCAAGGGCAAAAAACCGTGCAATTGCAGGAGAGGACGAGCTCTCCCTTCATTGCCCAGTTTTGGTCTGTCATCGAATTCTCCCCCTCATGTCGAGACTACTAGCAGCGTGGCTGCCCAGACAAGCAGTATCGCGCCGGCCAGCCGCGTCGGCAGATTGCCTGCCGCCTGTTTTTCGACCAGGCTAAACAGGCCGATGAGCGCCATCCAGAACACGTTCATCACGCCGACGGCAAACATTACCAGCATCAGCGCCCAGCAGCATCCAAGGCACCACAGGCCCTGCTCCATGCCGAGCCGGAAAATGCGAATGGGCCTGGCGCTCCAGTTGGCGAACAGGACCGAGAACGGATTTCTGCACTTCTCCAGACAGGCTTCCTTCAGCCAGCTGAACTGATAGAGACCAGCGATCGACAGCGCGGCTGCTCCGGCAATTCCAACCGCCGGATCGAGCATCTGCCCGGGTGACGCGAATGCATCGACTGCTAGCGTCAGGGCTGCGAACATTGCCGAGGCGGCAAGCCAGACGCTTAAATATCCAGCGACGAGGACCAACGGATGGGCGACCGGCTCCCTCTTGATCCTGGCGGTATCTGCGATCTCGCAATAGGTCCGGATCATCGGCGCCGCGGAGGGCAGCATGGTCGCGATGGCCATCAACAGCCACATCGCGGTGAGTGCCCCGCCTTGCGCGCCTAGGCTTGCGTGAAGCGGCGCCGGCGCAAGGCAAAGGGCGAAGAAACGCGCAAGGAAATCCGGCAGCGGCAGTTGCGGCAGATATCTCAGCATAGTGTCACCGGGTGCATCGGTGCCCGGGAGCCGGCTTACGGCACCACGAACTGCAATTGCGCCGAGAAGGAGCCATGCAAGGGCGATGCCCATGCCAGCAACAACGCTCACCGTCAGTCGAGGGCTGCGCGCAACGCTCGCCATCGCACGGCCGATACCGTCCAGGTGGCTGAAATCGTCTTGTTGGCCGGTCATGGCAACCGAATGGGCCGAATCGCCGCGTTGATCAAGCGACATCACCTGACCTATATGGACCGGCAGGTCGGATAGGCCTCACCTCGCAATCGGGAAGCCGAATTTGGATCATCGGGAAACAGCACGGATACTCGTTGCCGGCAGCGGCCCCGCAGGGCTGATCGCGGCGCTTGGCTTTGCCGAGACCGGCTTTCCCGTGACGCTCGTCGGACCCGAGGCAGCCGGCCCCGATGCCCGGACGACAGCCTTGATGAACCCTGCCCTGAAGATGTTAGAACGGCTCGGGATCCTGGATAGAATCAGGCCGCACGCAGCGCCGCTCAAGGTGATGCGCATCGTCGATGCAACAAGCCGGCTGATCCGCGGCCCGACAGTGACCTTTCGCGCCAGCGAGATCGACGAAGAGCAATTCGGACTGAACGTGCCCAACAGCGTTCTCAACCGCGCGCTAGCCGAGGCTGTCGGCGCGCATGCGGGCATCGAGTGGCGAAAGTCGATGGTGGAGGCATGGCGCCTCGATGCCGACCATGCCCATGCCGTTCTCGCCGACGGCAGCGAGATTGAGGCGTCGTTGGCGGTTGCCGCCGATGGCCGTCAGTCGCCGGCCCGCGAGGCAGCCGGCATCCGGACATCGGTCCGATCCTATCCGCAGGCGGCGCTGGTGCTCAATTTCGGTCACCGCAGCGACCATGCCTTTACTTCGACCGAATTCCACACCGAGACCGGTCCGTTCACACAGGTTCCCCTGCCCGGCAACCGGTCCAGCCTTGTCTGGGTGCTCGAGCCCGATACCGCCAGGGACCTTGCAGCACTTGACGACGCCGAGCTTTCGACGCGGGTCGAACAGCGGATGCAATCGATGCTGGGCCGCGTGTCGGTTGAGCCCGGCCGACAGGTCTACCCCCTTTCAGCGGTGAGCCCGTGGCGGTTTGCGCAGCACCGCGTGGCGCTTGTCGGCGAAGCCGCCCATGTGTTTCCCCCAATCGGCGCGCAAGGCCTTAATCTCGGCATCAGGGACATCGACGACCTGATTGGTACCGCAAGCAGAAATCGCTCGGACCCGGGCGCCGCCAAGGCGCTTGCGACCTATGATTTCAAGCGGCGGCCGGACATCCTGGCGCGCAGCAGCGCGGTCAACCTGCTCAACATGTCGTTGCTTTCCGACATGCTGCCGGCCCAGTTGGCGCGCAGCGCTGGTCTTGGCGTGCTTGAAGGGTTTGCGCCGTTGCGGGCATTTTTTATGCGCGAGGGTCTGCGACCCGGCAGCGGTTTTGCGGCATTTTTTGGTGGATTGCGAAAACCGGCTGAGAGCTAGCGATCTTGGGTACGGCCCTTGCTCCGCATCTTGCGAACTCAACCCGGCGTCACGCGCTTCGGGATTGAATTGACGCAGAGTCTGCGCCAAATAACGAACATGTCGACGGCAAGGTCTGGACCAATCTTTGCCGGACCGATGCGTTAGAGTCTGAAGTCTTGGAGCGTTCCTTGCGTGTTCCAGGATGCGTGGCGTCCAAGAAGTTCAAGTGGTGAGTGCGATGAAGACAGCCAAATTCTCGATCGGACAGGTGGTTCGCCACCGGCTGTTTCCGTTCCGCGGCGTCATTTTCGATGTCGACCCGCAATTCGCCAACACCGACGAATGGTACGAGGCGATCCCCGCTGACGTGCGGCCGCGCAAGGACCAGCCCTTTTATCATCTGCTCGCCGAGAATTCGGAAACGGAATACATCGCCTACGTGTCCGAGCAGAATTTGCTCGAGGACCGGTCGGGCGAACCGGTCCGGCATCCACAGATAGGTGAGATGTTCGAGAAGAGGCCGGACGGGCGCTACGAACCGAAGCACCAATCGAGACATTGATGACTTAGCTAGGACTTGGCCGGCTTGAGACATGGCTGGACCCGACAATCAGCCGGTTCAGCAAAAAAAGCGGGGCATGAACCCCGCTTTTTGTTTGTTCGAAAACCCGTCGATCAGTTGGCGGCAGTCGATCAGTTGGCGGCCTTCGCCTTTTCCTGCTCTTCCTTGAGCTTCTTGGCAAAATCCTGGTTGTTCTTGGCGACGAACTCCTGGAGCTTCTTCTGCCGGTCCTCGATGTCCGACTGCTGCAGCGGCGGGCCGTCGAAGGCGCCGCTGAAGCCGGTCAGCGCAATCTTGATCGGATTCGGCTGGTTCTGGAAATTGATCGAGGTCAGTGTCAGCGCCGATCCCTTCTTGAAGGATGCGACGAGCTGATCGGTCAGCGGCACTTCCGCCACGCAGCGGTCCGGGAAGCAGATCACATAGTCGAGCTTCTGCGCCTTGCCGCCGTCGATCTGGAGGCCGATGCCGGGAGGAACCAGCCGGCCGGTCGGAACCGTCACCTGGAACACCTTGCGGTTCACCTTGCCCTTCAATTCGATCAGGCTGACGCCGGTGATGAGCTGGCCGTTGCCGGCGGTGGTGATGTTCTGGACATTGCAGATGTCGACGTCTTCCTGCTTGGTGCAGGCCTTGAACCAGCCTTGCGGAATCTGCTGTTGCTGCTGCGCGGAAGCAGCGGGAATCCCGGCGCCGAGAATGCCGACCACGCCAGCGGCCATGACCGACAGGCGGTACGCGTTGCTGTTCAGGCTGGTCATGTCGTGCATTCCTCTCAAATGATCCCGGAACCGGCTTTTTCGCGCCGTGTGGTCCAGCTACCTGTTGCCGAAATGAGGCAACAGAATGACTTCGGACGGCGTGTTACACTGCAAGCGATGCCGAATCCAGCCCGAGCCTCGCGAATCTTGGCCGAAGGATTGGCTCAGGGGGTTGGCCGGTGCACGACCGGCTCATGTATGCTGCGCATCGAATCGGGAAGGAGACGGTCATGGGCCGCGTTGTCATTTGGCTGATCGCCACAATGTTGTTTGTCGGCCTTTCCCTGCAACCGGCCCTGTCGGAACCGAAGCACGCGCTTGCCATGCAGGGCGAGCCGGCGCTGCCGGCCGACTACAAGCATTTCAACTACGTCAACCCCGACGCGCCGAAGGGCGGCAGCATTACCTATTGCGTCGTCGGCTGCTTCGACAATCTGAATCCATTCATCCTGAAAAGCCTGCGCACGACGGCGCGCGGCATGATGGATCAAGCCTTTGGCAATCTCGTCTTCGAGCCGTTGATGCAGCGCAACTACGACGAGGCCTTCAGTCTCTACGGCCTGCTAGCCGATACCGCCGACATGGATCCCGAGCGCAAGGGCATCGAATTCCACCTCGATCCCAGGGCCAAATGGTCGGACGGCGAACCGGTGACGCCGGAAGACGTGTTGTTCACCTATGACGTCTTCACCGAGAAGGGCCGGCCACCTTACAGCCAGCGGATGAAAGCGATTGCCAAGCTCGAAAAGACCGGCGACCGCAGCGTGCGCTTCACCTTCAACGACAAGGCCGACCGCGAATTTCCGCTGATCATTGCGCTGACGCCGATCATCCCGAAACACGCTTTCAACAAGGACACATTCGACAGGACCACGCTGAAGCCGGTGGTCGGCAGCGGCCCTTACACGGTGGCGCAAGTCGTGCCCGGCCAGCGCATCGTGTTCAAGCGCAATCCGGACTATTGGGGCAAGGACGTTTCGTCCAAGCGCGGCTTCGACAATTACGACCAGATCACCATCGAATATTTCCTCAACGCCAACGCCAAGCAGGAAGCGTTCAAGAAAGGCATCTGCGCCATCGACGACGACAGCGACCCGGTCAAACGCGAGCGCGATCTCGACTTTCCGGCCTTCCACCGGGGCGAGGTCATCGCCGAAACTTTCGACACCGGCATTCCGCCGGTGGTCAACGGTTTTCTGTTCAACACGCGGCTGCCGAAATTTTCCAATCCGGTCGTGCGGCGTGCGCTCGGCATGCTCTACGATTTCGAATGGGCCAACAAGAATCTATTCGGCGGCAAATACACGCGAACGATGAGCTTTTGGCAGAATTCCGAACTCTCCGCGCTCGGCCACCCGGCCAGCGAAAAGGAAAAGGCCCTGCTGGCCCCTTACCCCGGCCGCGTGCCTGCAGATGTCATGGACGGCACCTACAGGCCGTCTGTCACCGACGGCTCTGGCCAGGACCGCAAGGTGCTGAAGGCCGCATTCGAGCTGCTGAAGAGCGCAGGCTATACGGTGCAGGACGGCGCGATGCTCGATCCCGAGGGAAAGCCGTTCGGTTTCGAGATCCTGACCGCCTCGCAGGACGAAGAGCGACTTGCCGCTATCTATCAGCGCACGCTTGAGAAGCTCGGCATCGATGTCGGTATCCGCAGCCTCGACGGTGATCAGATCCAGTCGCGCAAGCAGCGTTTCGATTTCGAGGTGCTGGTCGGCTCGACCGGTTTCAACAACTCGCTGTCGCCCGGTATCGAGCAAACCGGGCGCTGGGGATCCGCTGCCGCCAAGGCCGAAGGCTCGTTCAACCTCGCCGGCGTCGCCGATCCGGCGGTGGACGCGGCGATCGAGGCGATGTTGAGAGCTCGCTCGAAGGAGGACTATGTCGCCGCCGTCCGCGTCCTCGACCGGCTGTTGATCTCCGGTAACTACATGGTGCCGACGCAGCACAACAACCGGCAATGGCTCGCTTATTGGAAATATCTGGAACATCCGCAAAAGACGCCCATATACGGTTATCAGTTGCCGACCTGGTGGCGCAAACCGAAGTGACCTCTTCAGAACAGGAGATCAAGATGAACGACGAGAACTCGATTACCGTCGATGTGGTCTCCGACGTCGTCTGCCCCTGGTGCTTTATCGGCCAGAAACGGCTCGACAAGGCGATTGCCGCCGTCGATATCGACGTTCACATCCGCTGGCGGCCCTTCCAGCTCGACCCGACGATTCCGCCCGAAGGCAAGAACCGCCGCGACTACATGGTGGCGAAATTCGGCAGCGAGCAACGCATCCGCGAAATCCATGCCCGGATCGAGCCGTTGGGCGAGGCTGAAGGGATTTCCTTTGCCTTCGACGCCATCAAGGTCGCGCCCAATACGCTGGATGCGCACCGGCTCATTCGCTGGGCCGGGACTGCCGGCGAGGCCGTTCAGAACCGGCTGGTGCGCCGGCTGTTCCAGCTGAATTTCGAGGAAGGCGCCAATCTCGGCGATCATGCCGTGCTGATCGAAGCCGCCCGCGAGGCCGGCATGGATGCCTCCGTGGTCGAAACGCTGCTGCCGACCGACGCTGATGTCGAGGCGGTGCGCACCGAAATCGCCACCGCTTCGCGCATGGGCATATCGGGCGTGCCGTGCTTTCTGCTTGAGGGCAAATATGCCGTAATGGGAGCCCAGGACGCCGATACGCTTGCCGATGCGATCCGCCAGGTTGCAGCGGCCAAGGCACGCGGCGAGCTGGAAACGGCCAACTGAGCCGGACTATTTCACCGTCACCTTGGCCTTGCTGACGAAAAAGCCATGGCCATGCTTGCCGGTGCAGGTCAATCCCTTGGTGGATGACTGGCAGGAAAACGGCCCCTTGCTCCAGCTATTGCCGTAGGCCAGCTTGGTGACGTCGCCGCAGCAGCCTTGCTCGCCCGGATACTTGATCAGCGTCGCTGGGCGTTTCGGCCCGAGGATGATGGTGATGTAGCTGGGCTCGACACGCGAACAGCTCAGCTCCGGTCCGCCATCCTGCGGCTCGTAGGTGCTGGTGCCGCCCTTCGGCGTATAGATGCAGCCGATATTGCCGGACGGAGTGTTGAACTCGACCTGCCCCTCGGCGTTTGCAGGAACGGTCTGGCTGCCGGCATATGTTTGCGGCAGCCAGGCAAATGTTGCGAGCATCGCGGCAAAAAAAGTCCGTGCAAGCATGAAGAACTCCCCCCGGTTCAAACGTGGATGCGCCCCGGCAGGTTCGATCCGTAGCGCATCATTGTCAAACGCAGTTTTGTTCGCGCTCTAAAAAAGCATGGTCTAATGGATGTTGGTCCGCATCCTAGACTGTGCCGGAGAAGTCATTGCTTGGCTGATTACGGGTTCGTGGCAAGGCGGCTTCAACCACGAATCATACGGTCACGTTCTGGCCACCGACGAGGTCGGACCTGACCGTAAAGGCGGGCTGAAGATCGGTTCAGCTTGTGAAAATCGACTGCTGGACGGCGCTTCTATGTTCACAAAGCTGTGTGAAGACCTTCCCTAGGGGAAGGTGTCTACCTGCTCTGGGGCGGGCAAGTAACTGTTTGAAATTGCGTTGATATTCCGCCCCTCGAAACGTGACAGCTTAGCGCCGTGAGCATTCATTCTGTTGCTCCACTGCAACGGCCGGCCAGCCAATCCACCTGCGGCTGGAGAAAAGCTAATGGAAAATGATCAATTGGTGTTACTGTCCGTAACAAAAGAAAAACCGTTTGGGCGGGATAGTGATTCGGGTCGATAGACCAACGCGACATTCAATATCGGAAAAATGGCTCCGCGGTGCCGCAAGGCAGTCGCCCCTGACGCCCGTATCGTCGATGCGCAGCTTCTGGGGCCTGATGCGGGCCTACTGGTTCTCAGACAAGTGGGTGGAAGCCTGGACGCTGACACTGGTGATCGCGTTGCTCACCGCGCTCTCCAGCAAAGCCGACGTCTGGTTTACCGTGGCTGGGGCAGAGCTGGCGACTTCGATCGCTTTTTTCCACGATGCCGCGAATACCACGCCGCTCAAGACAGTACTGACCAATGCCGGTTTGCTCGTGCTGTTGGTCGTGCTCAAGGACATGGGCATCACAGGTACCTGCAAGTTTGTATCGGCGACATTGCATCGCAAATGGCGTGGCTGGCTGAACGGCCGCTTCAATGAGGCGCTACTCGACCCCAACCATTCACACTACCACGCCCAGCATGGCTCGTCCGGCACGGCAGCGCCCGATAACATCGACCAGCGCGTGCAGGAATCGATCAAGGATATGACGGGCGGCGCTATCGGGCTTGCCATGGGCGTATTCAGTGTCTTCACCTCGCTCTACTTTGTCGGTGGAGCTTTGTTGGCAAATTCTGTGGAGGTAAGAGGACTGGAGTTCATAGGCACCTACGGGAGCGTCGTGCTTGCTCTGCTGGCGGTCGCTCTCTACGTGCCGTTCAACACCTGGATCGCAGTCAAACTCGGCGGAATGCTGGAGTCGCTCAACATCAGGATGCAGAAGGCCGAAGGCAGCTATCGCGGCGAACTGATCACGTTATTGCGCCGCAGCTTCCATATCGCGGCCTCGCAAGGCGAAAACGTGCAGAAGACGATACATGGCCGGCTCTATCTCGACATCGATAGCACGTGGTCGAGGTTCAACATCGTCAACACCATCTATTCCGGATTCGAATCGGTCTACAACTTTGTCGGTGCCAAAATTGTCGCTTACGGGCCTGGCCTGGTGCCGTTCATCCACAACGGCCTCGACCTCAAGGGTTACATAACATGTTCCGAACAAGTCAACGCGCTGATCAGTAAGTGTTCGTGGTTCATCCATGTCATGCCAAGTCTTGCCACGTTGCGGGCCAACAGCCAGCGCGTGACCGAACTCGCAAACGCGATCGAAAACGTCCAGCAGCCGCAGGAATTCTACCAGCAGACCGGCCGGTCCGACTTCCGCTACGATCGTCAGAACCCGGTCTTCGGCCTAACCATCCAGAAGCTCGAACTGGCGCATCAGGGTGAGGATGCAACGCCGTTCCTGAGTGCCGCGAACTTGCGCTTCCGGCGTGGCGAGTGGACGTTCCTCAAGGGCGAATCCGGTTGCGGCAAGACCTCGCTGATCAAGGCGATCAACGGGCTGTGGCCTTATGGCCGCGGCACCATCGTCTTCCCGGAAGGGGTCAGGAGTTTCTACGCCGCTCAGGAGGTGAAGCTGCAGCAGGTTTCGCTGAAGCAACTGGTCTGCCTGCCCGGTTCCGAACATGATTACGCCGACGTGCAGGTCGCATCCGCCCTGCACAAGGCCGGCCTCGGCGACTTCATCGAGCATCTGGCCGATGAGAGCCGTGAAGGAAAGATCTGGGATCAGATCCTTTCGGGTGGGCAAAAACAGAAGCTGGTCGTCGCCCGCATCGTGCTGCAGCAACCGGGACTGCTGTTCCTCGATGAAGCCACCGGCGCGCTCGACCCCGATGGAAAGATCGCCTTCCACCAAGCGATCAAGGACAATTGCCCCGACGCAACCGTGATCTCGATCATGCATGAGGCGACGCCGCCGAGATCGGTCGCGGGAACCGAATTCTACCACAGCGTGGTTGCGATCGCCGACGGCGTCGCCACCAAGAAGCCGCTGGTTCCGAGCTTGCCGGTCGAGCTCACCACCATCCTCACGCAGCCGACGCGGCCGGCCGAGGACAAATGGCTGCGCTTTCCCCGCCGGCTGAAGCAGAGATAGCCGCGGCACCACTGCCGGCATCCAGCCAGCCTGCCACGTAGCCCGATCACAGTCTCGCGATCCAGTCGGTTTGCCGCCGTTTTAACCCGCTCTCGTGATTGACTCGGCAAGGCGCGCTCCTATGTTGCGCCGGCTCGCAGAGATCCCAACCCGAACCCGCGAGCAGAAAGGTCACCGCGCCATGCCTGGCGACAGTCACAGTCGAACGCAACCGCCGTCCGCTTGACGTGACCTGACCGGCTCACGTCCTGCCGGACGGCAAGGAGTGAGCCATGAACGAGTTTTCCCCCGTTGCGGGCGGCGATGCCATCGCCATCGCTCGCGTACTTGCCAACGAACACGTCGCCGACATCGTCGAGGCCTTGAATCAGGAGCCCCGCGAGACAGCATCGGATCTGCTCTGCGAAGTGCCGTTCGAGCGGCTGGTCGAGATCTTCGACCAGCCTGAACTCGACGGCGCGTCCGAACTGGTCGAGGCGCTGCCCCGCAGCAGGGCAGGCAGGCTGCTTGCCGCCATGTCGGTCGACCGCGCCGCCGACATACTGCGCGCTCTGAACGAACCGGCTCGTTCCGAACTGCTTGGGTGCCTGGCGCCGCCGCTGCGCGCGACGCTGCTTGCCATTCTCGGCTATCCCGAGGGCAGCGCCGCCTCGCTCATGACGACCGAATATGTCAGCGTGCCGCCGGACTGGAGCGTGGCCCGCACGCTGGATTACATCCGTAAGGTGGGTCGGACACGCGAAACCGTCTATGCGATCTACATCGTCGATCCCAAAACGCATGTCCTGTTGCGCTCGACCAGCTTGCGCCGGCTGATTGCCGGTGAGCCGGATGAGCTGATCATGGCGGTTGCGCCGGATCGCGCGCCTATTACCGTGTCGCCGCTGACCGATAGCGAGAAGGTCGCACAGCTGATCTCGAAATATGATCTGCTCGCCGTCCCGGTCGTGGACAACGGCAAACTCCTCGGCATCGTCACCATCGACGACATCATCGACACGATGATCGAGGAAACGACCGAGGACGTGCATCGCTTCGGCGGCATGGAGGCTCTGGACGAGCCCTATATGAAGATGAGCTTTCTGGCGATGATCCAGAAGCGCGCCGGTTGGCTATGCGCGCTGTTCGTCAGCGAGATGCTGACCGCCAACGCGATGCAGAGCTACGAGGGCGAGCTGGAAAAGGCGATCGTGCTGACCCTGTTCATTCCACTGATCATGAGCTCCGGCGGCAATTCCGGCTCGCAGGCGACCTCGCTCGTCATCCGGGCGCTGGCGCTGCGCGAGATCGGCCTTGGCGACTGGTGGCGGGTGGCCCTGCGCGAGCTGCCGACCGGCCTGGTGCTTGGCTCGATCCTTGGCGTAGTCGGCGTTTGCCGCATCGCGCTCTGGCAGTATCTCGGCTTCTACGACTACGGCCCCCACTGGCCGCTGATCGCAATGACGATCGGCGCCACGCTGGTTGGCATCGTCACCTTCGGCTCGCTGTCTGGATCGATGCTGCCGTTCGCCCTGAAGCGCATCGGCTTCGATCCGGCCAGCGCATCGGCTCCGTTCGTCGCCACGCTGGTCGACGTCACCGGGTTGGTGATTTATTTTTCTGTGGCGCTGGTGATCCTGCGCGGAACGCTCATGTAAAAAAACTCACGCACTTCCATCGCGGCAATCCCGTTGCCGCGATGGGTTCTTGTCGCGTCAGACGCGCTCACCATCTCTCACCCGGTAAGTCGGCTTGTACATGGTGACGAGTTCTTCCGCCGCGGTCGGATGCACCGCCATGGTACGATCGAAATCATCCTTGGTCAGCCCGGCCTTCAGCGGTATGCCGAGAAGCTGCGCCATTTCGCCGGCATCCGGCCCGAGGATGTGGGCGCCGAGGACTCTTTTCGAGGCGCCGTCGACGACCAGCTTCATCAGCATCTTTTCATCGCGGCCGGAAAGCGTGTGCCGCATTGGCCGGAAGGTGGCGCGGTAGATTTCGAGATCCGAAAAGCGTTTTGCCGCCTCATCCTCCGACAGGCCGACCGTGCCGATCTCGGGCTGGGAAAAGACCGCGGTCGCGATCGTGTCGTGGTCGGGCGCCGTCGGCTTGTCCTTGAAGGCGGTCTCGACGAAGCACATCGCCTCGTGGATCGCCACCGGCGTCAATTGCACGCGGTGGGTGACGTCACCGATCGCCCAGATGTTGTCGATATTGGTGCGGGAGTATCCGTCGACCTGGATTGCCCCGGTCTTGGTCATCTCGATGCCGACGCCTTCCAGGCCCATGTTCTCGGTATTGGGAATGCGGCCGATGGCGAGCATGACCTGATCGACCGTCAGCACCGTGCCGCCGGTGACAAGCGCGTCGAGCCGGCCGTCAGGCCGCTTCCTGACCCACTCTGACACGGCGTGGCAGAGGATTCTTATCCCCTTCTTTTCCATCGTCTCGTGCAGCATGCGTCTGAGGTCCATGTCGAAACGGCTGAGGATTTCCTTGCCGCGGTAGACAAGCGTCGTGTCGACGCCAAGCCCGTGAAAGATGTTGGCGAATTCGACGGCGATATAGCCGCCGCCCTCGATCATGATTGCCTTCGGCAGCTCCTTGAGGTCGAAGGCCTCGTTGGAGAAGATGCAGTGCTCATGGCCGGGCAATGCCGGGTGCGGTGCCGGACGCCCGCCGGTAGCGATCAGGATCTGGTCGGCGGTAACGGTGCGATCCTCACCGAGAAGATGCACCACATGCGGATCGACCAGCACGGCGCGTGAGTGAAAGACTTCGCCGCCGGCGCCCTGCACGTTGTTCTGGTAGATGGCCTCCAGCCGGCTGATTTCGCGATCCTTGTTGGCGACCAGCGTCTGCCAGTCGAAACGCGCCTCAGGCACCGTCCAGCCATAGCCGGCGGCGTCGGCGAAATGTTCGGGGAACTGCGAGGCATAGACATAGAGCTTTTTCGGCACACAGCCGCGGATCACGCAGGTGCCGCCATAGCGGTATTCCTCGGCGATGCCGACCCGCTTGCCGAGTGCTGCCGCGACGCGCGCCGCCCTCACCCCGCCGGAGCCACCGCCGATGACGAAAAGGTCGTAGTCGTAATCGGCCATGGCTGAACTCCTTGCCCCTCAAACACCGAGACAGGTAGGCTGCCGACCACCAAAAGAAAAGCCCGGACTTGCCGGGCTTTCTGGTCCAGTGGCGGTCAGGCCGCTCGGAAGTCCGCGATCAATTCGGTGTGGCGTCCGCGGGAGCAGCGCCATCGGCCGGGGCGGCACCGTCGGCAGGTGCGGCCGGCGCCTTGGCATTCGCCGCTGCACCTAGGGTCTCGCCTACCTGCTGGGCGAGATCGCGAGCCAGGCCGTTCTGCCAGATGTCGGCAGCCTTCACCAGCTCGCGCGTCACGATCGAGCCGTTGTCGAGCAGCTTCTTGCCGGTATCGGAATTGTAGAAGGCGGCGATTTCAGTGAGTTCCTTTTCCGAGAACACTTTTGCATAGGCAAGCGCTGCTTCCTTTTCCAGGTCGGCGCGGCGCGATGCCAGGGCCATCGCCTTCTCGTTGATCGTCTTGGCGATCAGTTCCTGCATGTCCGGGTTCTTCTGGATCAGCTGCTGCTCGAGCGCCGCGGCAGCTTGCGGCAGGATGTTGTCGAACGTATCCGTCGCATGGATCGCCGCGACCGCGGCGCGCGCCGCCTTCAAATGCGCATCAGTGACATCCTGCGAAAACGCCGGCGACGAAAACGCGAAAACGGCCGAGGCCGCCAGAATGGCAAAAAAGCGGCCAACCCGGTTATGCAACATCATGATCGGTAAAACTCCCTGGTTTTCGGGCGGCATGGACGGTTTGGATGCCGTCGCCGCCGGCTATGATGGCCGTTGATGCCAGCCCGATGAAAAGACCATGCTCGACCACGCCCGGAATGGCGTGGAGAGCATTCGAAAGCGCTCTTGTATCCGGAATGCGGCCAAAAGATGCATCGAGGATAAAATGGCCGCCGTCTGTAACAAATGGCTGGCTCCCCGTCATCCTCAGTGTAACAGGGCCGGAAAGGCCAAGGTTTGCAGCCACTGCGCCAACCGCAATTTCGGTGGCGCGCAGGCCAAACCGGTTGACTTCGATGGGCAGCGGAAAACGGCCGATCATCTCGACCATCTTGGAGCTGTCGGCGATGACGATCATGCGGGCGGAGGCCGCCGCGACGATCTTTTCGCGCAGCAGCGCGCCGCCGCCGCCCTTGACCAGTGTCAGCGCCGGATCGATCTCGTCGGCGCCGTCGATGGTGAGGTCGAGCTCGGGTGTTTCCTCGAGGGTCGACAGCGGCACACCAAGCTCGGTGCAAAGGACGGCGGTGCGCTCCGAGGTCGGCACGCCGATGACAGTCAGGCCGGTGGCGACCTTGTCGGCGAGCAGCCGCACGAACTCATCCGCTGTCGTGCCGGTGCCGATGCCGAGCCGCATGCCGTCCGTGACGTGGGCAAGCGCTGCCCGAGCGGCCTCAACCTTCAATTGCCTCGCATCCATGCCGGGTCCTAAGATTTGTTTCGGCGCTCGTAGCATTTTTGCCGGGCTGGTCAAAGGACCTTGCCCGCGATGCATAAGCCGGCTTGCCTGAACGGGCCGCAGCGGTTATCGCCTGCCGGCAATCAAATCGTCACAGGACAGGCCATGACCCGACCGATCATCGTGTTCGACCTCGACGGGACGCTGATCGACACGGCGCCGGATCTGCTCGACAGCCTCAACCACAGCCTTGCCGCCAGCCAGCTCACGGCCGTCGACGAAGCCGGCTTCAAGCGCTTCGTCGGCCATGGCGGCCGGGTGATGATAGAGCGCGCCCATGCAGCGCAGCACAGGTCGCTGGCAGTGGAGGAGCACGACCGCCTGCTAAAGCTGTTTCTGGACCATTACACCGTTAACATTCCCGGCAAATCGCGCCCCTACCCGGGCGTACCGGAGGCGATCGCGCGGTTCGAGGCGGCCGGGTACCTGCTGGCCATCTGCACCAACAAATACGAGGCCAATTCGGTGGCACTGATCGAGGCGCTCGGCATGACCAGGCATTTCGCGGCGATCTGCGGCCAGGACAGTTTTCCGTTCCGCAAGCCAGACCCGCGCCATCTCACGCAGACCATCGCGCGTGCCGGCGGCGACCCGCACCGTGCACTGATGGTCGGTGATTCGCAGACCGACATCGACACGGCAAAGGCGGCCGGCATTCCGGTGGTGGCAGTCGATTTCGGCTACACCGACCGTCATGTGCGGGAGTTTGAACCGTCGGCGGTGATCTCGCATTTCGATTCGCTGACGCTCGATATGGTACAAGGGCTGATGGCCGCGGCAGAGGGCTGAAGCCGGCCATAGTCCGGACCGCCAGATGCCGACCGACAAGTGGTTGACTTCGCGGGCCGGCCTCCCTTATATCGCGGCGCGCTTGGCCTTCGGGCAACGAGCGGGCGATTAGCTCAGCGGGAGAGCACACCCTTCACACGGGTGGGGTCGCAGGTTCAATCCCTGCATCGCCCACCATCTGCTTTCCTGAATCAATTCCAAGTCAGAGCGGCTAGTTGTCAAAATCTGACGCTTGGTCCCGAAGCAGTAGGCCCGCTCTGGGTAAACCTGCCTTTCGCTCCGGCTGCTGAAGCGGCTTTATCGCGCCCACTGCAAGCATATCGCCCATTCGGCAAACTCGCGCGTCGAGGCCTTTTTCAGCGGCGCGAAGCAATCCCCGCCGCCTGGGAGCGGCTGGAGCGCCCGTCGCGGTCATCAAGCGGGTCGCTCGCTACGCTCCCGCTACGGACTCGATGTCACCCATTGTGAGGCCGCAGCCCGATCACGGTCCGCGCTAAACCCAACCCGAACCAAAGTGTCCACAGGGACATCACCAGTGATGCCACGACCCAGACGAAGCTGCCCAGGGTGACTCCGAGCCACATGCCCAGGGGCCAACCGAGGAAGGCTCCAATTCCGGCCACGACTGCGATGGACGATGCCCAGACCGGCGTGGCTCGGTGAGTGGTCTGCGCCTCGTTGCCAGCGATCACGGCAACGGCCAACGCCAAAAACATGAAGCCGTTGGCCTTTCCTTCGGAAAATGCCCACCAGGCCTCGAAAGTTGCCGTGTTCCCGGCGGCAGCAGCGGCGGAGACCACGGTGGCCTCGGCCACCGCGGTCGTCATGGTCCAGAGGGCGCCGACAGTCAGCACACCCCAGGCAGACAACGTCCACCACGCCTCGGTGAGGCGCGATCTGGCCGCCAGCACGATCAGACCTGTCAGGACGAACAGTGATAGCGCTACCGCGGAAACCCAATGGATGATCGCCCATCGGACAGGGTCGTCGGTGATGACTCCCATCTGGCGACCCATATCGGGATCGATCGGCCCATGGCCGACCAGCGCGCCTGCCAGCAGGATAGAGGCGATCGCAAGCCAAACTCCTGCTACGCGCGTTCCTTCTTCTGTGTTTGCCATAGAGACCTCGCGTAGTAATGGTCCCATGTCCCATCTAGCGCCCGATTTCAAAGGGTTGCAAGATGGCCAATGAACGGAACGGGTCAACTGACGCCGTAACATTGCCACGTCTGTACGACCGGAAAGGGTCGGAACAGATAATCCGCATTGGGCACCAAGCGTCAGATTTTTACCACTAGCAGCTGCAGGTCGCCCCCTCGCCCCCAAAATTCTTTTGGGCGAAATTCAAGGCGCTGCTGTAGCTCGTATAGCTTTGGAACTGGCAAACGTTGGAGCCGGCCCGCACCTTCATCTGCTCGATATCCCAGAACGAAACCTCGATGCGGTCGTCGGCGCAATAGACCGTATAGCGTTCAGGTTCCAGCGCCTCGGCTTTCTGCACAGGCATCGAAACGGACGGGATGGAAAGTATGGAAAGTATGGAAAGTACAAATATGATGGCATGACGCATTTGCATGTAGACCCCCGAGTGGCCGTCGGCACTGTTATGGCCGCGATGTTGAGGCGACGCATCATGATTTTAAGCAGTCGCCTTTTTTCGGCGGCCATAAATCAGGTACGGACGGTGCCTCCTTGTAGCGCAACGCTCCGCGATCCCGGAACAAACCTGCATGGAAACGAGTTTCTGCTGATCGAGATGTGAGGGAAAGCCATGTCCAGACTTGTTTTGGCGGCCGCCGTGCTGCTTGTCGGCGGATCGGCCTTTGCCGCGGACGACAATCCGGTGCCGGCGCAGAATGCCAAGAAGCTGTCGGAAATCATTGCCAAAGTCGAGCAGCGCGACGACTTCCGCTACATCAAGGAAATCGATTGGGACAGCGGCGCCTACACCGTCATTTATTACACGAACGACAAGGCCAAAGTCGAAATCACCTATGATCCGGTGACAGCCGCGCCGAAATGAAGCTGTCCCGCAAACGGTCCAGATTCTAAAAAATGGCGCGCCTCGAAGGCCCCCGGCCTTCGACACACCCTTGCGCAGATATGACTTTGATGGCTGACTGAGTGCTATCATTGCGCGCGGGGGTGGGCATGGCGACGGTAAAGCACGTATTGAAACGCTTTCTGATGATGCTCGCGGGTTATTTCATAGCGGTACTGGTTGGGCTGATCGCGGTGGCGGCGATCTATGGCGGGCTGAGCTCGCTGCCAAATGCGCCGAATTATTTCGACGTCATGGGTGTCACCCCCGTTGCGGTGCTGCTGTTGCCGCCGCTCGGCATGTTCATCTATTTTCTGACGATCGTGCTGACTGCCTTGCAGACGCTGATCTTCGCACTGATTGCCGAGTTTTTCTCGCTGCGCAGTTTTTGGCTGCATATGATCTTCGGCGCCGCGGCTGCGGTTGGCGGCTTCGCCCTGATCTGGCCCAGTGTACCAGACGACACGAACCCGGAGCGCTGGGCCGATATCGGTATCATTGCCGCAGCAGGCGTTGTCGCTGGCCTGGTGTATTGGCTGATCGCCGGGCGCGACGCCGGCTTCCGGCGTCCGCTCTTTCAGCGCTAGACCCGCATTCCTCAGCTTGCCGGCGAACGCACCGCTTCCGTGCTGTCGAGCGCCTGCTGCAGCCTTGTGTCGCGGCCGTAGACGTCGTTGAAATATTCGACATTGCCGGACAGGTCCGGCCATGCGGTGAAATAGGCGACATAGACCGGGATCTTGCGTGTCACGTCTTCGGTCGAATGTCCGAGCTTCAGTCTGTCCTCGATGTAGTCGACCGAGGTGCCGAGCACGGCAGCCGCCATACCGCGCGGATCCTGCAAGCGCACGCAGCCATGGCTGAGCGCGCGCATGTCGCGCTGGAAAAACGACTTCTGCGGCGTGTCATGCATGTAGATGGCGTGCTTGTTGGGGAACAATATCTTCAACTCGCCCAGCGCATTGGCCTCGCTCGGCAGCTGGCGCACGCCGTAGGGTATCTTCGCGCCATAGGCGCCCCAATTGACCGAGGAGGAGGGAATGCGCTTGCCGCGCGCATTGACCACCTCATAGCCGGCGCGGTCGAGATAGCCCGGATCCCGGCGCAGCCGCGGCAGCATCTCATTGACCAGGATCGACTGCGGCACGCCCCAATAGGGGTGGAAGTCGACCTGCTCGATCTGGTCATAGAAGAAAGCAGTCTGGTTGGTGGGCCTGCCGACGACTGCGCGGGTCTTCAGCTTCTCCTCGCCATCGTCGATATAACTCGCGGTGAAAGCCGGCTGGTTGATGAAGACGCGCGGGCTGCCGAGGTCGGAAGGCAGCCAGCGCAACTCTTCGAGCGCAACCCGAACCTTCTGAACCTTATCGGCCTTGGACGTTCCGGCCAACGATGCAACGGTACGTGGGCCAATGACGCCGTCGCCTTTCATGCCGGCCCGTTTCTGCACCGCCTTGATCACCGGCACCAGCTCCGGATCATAAACCTCGCTGGTGGCGAGCCTCGCCAGGACCTCGCCATAGGCGCCGCCCATCTCGTCATCGAGATTGCGCGCGATCTTTGTCAAAAGCTTCGGCAGTTCAGGGCTGGTCTGCCCCGGCTTCAACAGCAGATTGGGATCGATGGTGATTTCGTCTTCGGCGCTGGCCTGGAGCGCTTCCAGTTCGACGCGCAGCGCCTGATACTCGGCATTCTGTGGATGCCGCGATTCGAGGTAGGTGCGAGCTTGCTGGGTATGGGCCAGCGTCTTCAGCACCCCTTCCATGTCGAGCGGCTTCGGCGGAAAATCGTAGTAGCCGGTCATGCGGTTGGGATCGACGCGGCCGCTTTGTGCGTCACGGGCGTAGCGCAGGACGCGTGCCGACAGCGCCATCTCGAAGCGCACCAGCTCTTTCAGGCGTTCATCGGCATCGCCCGCCGATGTGCCTGCTGCCGGAATTTCGACGGTGTAGTCGAAGGGCGTCAGGCCGTAGCTCGCGGCTTCGCCCAGCACCCGCACCGCATCCTGCGCACGGCTGCTGGGACTGGTTCCCGTCACCCAGATGAAATCCGGATTGGCTGAGTAGTAGGCGATCAACGCCTTGGCGATGTCCTTCTCGGCATAGAGGTCATAGCCGTCGAGCCCGGCAATGGCTTCGCGGAATGCAGCCCCGGTGGCCGCCGGCTCGAACGCAGCATCCTGCGGCGCTGCCGGTTCAGGCGCTGCCGACAGTGCCGAAAAATCGACGCGCACCAGCGGATCGCTCTTGTAGGTGTAATAGGACGGGCTGCTGATTTGCGCACCACCACCGCCACCACCGGAAGCGGCCGGCGCCTTGGGCCTCGGCTTGTATTTTGACGGTGGCGGGGGAAAGTTACCTTTCGGCGGTGCGTGTTTGACGCCGCCGCCGAAAAGCATGTCGAAGAACCCTTGTGCTTCAGCCTGCGGCGCGCCGAAGGCCAGCATTGCCGCGGCCACCGCAAACGGCAGCACGGTGGCTTTGTTTTCAAGGAGTTTCATGGATCACCCGCTCCGGTTGAACCCGGATCCCGTTCCGCACCGCTTTCACGATCTCGCCCACCGCATGGCGGATGTAAGGCGTGACTATACTGATTCATACTGATTTCGTTAAGCTTCGATAAATTTCGGAACGTCTGTTGCAGAACGGTTTCACAACATCGTGACGGGTCAAGCCAATCCGCCTTCGCCCCCGACCAATGGTAGTGCCCGCGAGCCAAGCCTCAAGCGTTGGCGCCGCCGTCGATGGTCAATGCCGCGCCTGTCACGAAGCGCCCTTCGGGGCCGGCAAGCCAGGCGACCATGCCGGCGATCTCGTCGGCCGTGCCGAAGCGAGGCGTCGCCATCTTCTGGCGCTGATGCTCGGCGTGCGGGCCGCCTGCTGGATTCATGTCGGTATCCGTCGACCCCGGATGGACGACATTGGCGGTGATGCCGCGCGGACCGAGATCGCGTGCAAAGGCCTTGGTCAGGCCAACCAAGGCAGCCTTGCTGGCCGAATAGGCGCTCAGGCCGGCATCGGTGGCACGCTCGGCCAGGTTGCTGCCGATCGAGATGATCCGGCCACCCTCGCCCATATGCGCTGCTGCCGCCTTGGCGGCGACGAACGGGGCTCTGAGGTTGACCTCCATTGTCTCATCGAAGTCGGCAAGCGACAGGGCATGGATCGGCGCAGCGCGCCAGATGCCGGCACTGTTGACGAGGATGTCGAGCCGTCCGAAGGCTTCTACCGCCTCATCGACTGCCGCCTCGATCGCGGCAGCATCGCGATTGTCGGCCTTGATGGCGAAGGCCCGACCGCCGGCCGCCTCGATTGCCCCGACCACCGAACGCGCCCGTTCCTCGCCATTCACATAGGTGATCGCCACGCCCGCGCCGTCGGCCGCGAGCCTTCGTGCGATCGCCGCACCGATGCCGCGGCTGCCGCCGGTGACGAGGGCGGCCTTGCCGTGCAAGCTCCTGGATGACATTTGCTTCTCCATTTTGTAGTGATTGATACATAAATATCTGCCAGCCTTGCTGAACCGCGTCAACTGAATTATGTATCGATCAACACAGAAAGCGCACCATGCCGGAACGAGGCCGCCCCCGCACCTTCGATCGAACCGCCGCCTTGCGGCGGGCAATGGAGGTGTTTTGGGCCAAGGGTTATGAGGGCGCGTCGATAAGCGACCTGACCGCTGCAGTGGGGATCAACTCACCCAGCCTCTACGCAGCCTTTGGCAGCAAGGAAGCGCTGTTCCTCGAGGCGACCGAGCTTTACACGCAGGTGGAAGGCACCGAGATCTGGTCTGCGCTGGAAAAGGCGCCGACCGCTCGCCAGGCGGTCGAGCGGTTCCTGCGGCAGACGGCCAGGGCCTATTCGCAGACCGGCCGTCCACAAGGCTGCCTTATCGCGCTCGGCGCATTGCACCAGGACTCGAGCCGCGGCGCCATCTGCGATGATCTGCGCCGTCGCCGTGCCGAAAACCGCGAAGCCTTGCTGAGACGCCTCGAGCGTGGCGTGGCCGAGGGGGAGTTGCCGGCCGATTTCGACTGCGGTACGGCCGCGACCTTCTATGCGACCGTACAGCACGGCATGTCGATCCAGGCGCGCGACGGCGCGTCGCGCTCGGCTCTTCTGGAGACGGTGGCCGGAGCAATGGCGGCTTGGATAGCGATGGCCAGCACCGGGGCGGCGTGACGGTCGAACCCGGCAGACAAGAACAGACATTCAGGTCACTGCAGAGACGGCTCCAGCCTGCCGGCAACGAAACCAACGGCACGCTCCACCACACCCTTGTCCGCGAGAATGCGGCGGTGGCCGAGCCCGTCGGCCCAGTACAGCCGCACATGGTCGCCGGCACGCGCGTAGAGCCTTGCATGATCGGCGGACACTTCGCGGTCGTCCGGCGCGTGGATCACCAGCGTCGGCAGCGGCGTGCTTGCCAGTTGGCGGTCACCGGTGAATTCGTGCAGCGGCCGGCCGGCGATGCGCTCGACCCGGTCGGCCATGGCGACCTGCGAGCGCGAGCCGACATTCAGCATGCGGCTGAAGTCGGCAAAGATCGCAGGAAGCGAGCTCGGCGCAGCGATTAGCACCAGCCGCCCGGCCGTCAACGGCGGGATATTTCTGATTGAACCGGCGACGGCATTGGCGGCGACGGCACCACCAAAGGAATGGCCGGCGATGGCGGCAAATGGGCCGAACCATTCGCCGGCAACCCGTGCTGCATCGACCGCACTGACAAGGGTCAGCCGGCGGCCCTGCGACTGGCCGTGGCCCGGCAAATCGAGCGAGACCACCTTGTAGCCGGCATCGCGATAGGCTTCGATCAATGTGCGCATGTATTCGGTACGCGAACGCCAGCCATGGATGACGAGCACGGTGCCTGCAGCCGCCCTGCCCGGCTCGGGCCGGAATTCATGCACCATGACGCAGCCGGTTCTGGTCTTTAGCCGGTGATGGCGCGCTTCGGTCATGAAATCGGCGGCGCGATCGATTGCGCGGCGCTCACCATGGCTCAAGCTCTTTTCGTGCGGCGTGCGGCAGAACAGCTCGAATGCAGCGCGCCCGGTGAGTCGCGGCGCCACATGCTCGGCCACGCCGAACGTGCCGCGGATGACCTTCAGTCCAAATGATGCCATAGTGGCGATCCATCCATTGGTTCAAGCATGAACATAATAGTTCAAACATGAACATTAAGCAAGACCTGCCCTGGGACAACCCGCGTTTTCGCAACTGGGTTGCGGTGGCGCGCGCCTGCCACGTGGTGGAACGCACCTTGGCGGTGAAGCTGGCGCCGCTCGACCTGAAGCCGGCGCAGCTCGACGTGCTGATGAACCTCTACCGCCATCCCGGCATGTCGCAGCACGACCTCGCTCGCCGCCTGCTGGTCGGCCGCTCCAACATCACCATGCTTTTGCCGCAGCTGGAGACCCGCGACCTGCTGCGCCGCGAGAGCGACGAGAAGGACAAGCGCGTGCTGCGGCTGACGTTGACTGAGGCAGGCGAGGCACTGCTTATGCAGGCGCTGAAGGTCCACATGACGCTGATCGAAAAGGCGATGAGCCAGTCGACGCCGGAACAATGCGACATGATCGGCGAACAGATGCGCAAGGTTGCCGAGGTGTTGAAGACCGCCTGACGGCCCAGTGCCTCACCACCAAATTCCCTCACCACCAAATTTCTTCACCACATGGATTTTTTCGCGCGCTCCGGCCATTCCCTGTCGTAGACCTCGCCGTCGATGTTCTTGCGGCTGGTGATCTCCAGGATCTGTCCGGGGGTCGGCAGCGATCTTGGGTCGACATGCCTTGCCGGATTCCACAGATCCGACCGGTGGATGGCGCGGGCGCACTGGAAATAGACCGCATCGACCTCGACGACCGTCACCGAGCGCGCCGGCTTGCCCTCGACTGCGAACGAGGCGCAGAGCGCGGGATCGGTGGTGATGTGGGCGCGTCCATTGACGCGCAGCGTCGTGCCGGAACCCGGCACCAGGAACAGAAGCGCGACGCGCGGATCGCGAAGGATGTTCCTTAGCGAATCGGCACGGTTGTTACCGCGCCGGTCCGGCATCATCAGCGTTTTCGGATCGTGGATGCGGACGAAGCCGGCGAGATCGCCGCGCGGCGAGCAGTCCAGCCCTTCAGGCCCGCAGGTTGCGAGCGCAGCAAACGGCGAAGCTTCGATGAAAGCAGCGTATTCAGGAATCAGCTGGTCGAGTTCCTTGACCACCGACGCCTCGCCGGGCAGGCCATAGAGCGCTTCGAGCTGTTCGACGCTGGTGATCATGGACATGTTTTCGTCTCCAACCTTTGCCGGCGCTACTCCAGACGCATGACATTTTCACGACACGATGCCCGTTTGTCCGTCATCAGGAAACGGGTGTCGAGGGACCGCGAACAAGCGCAAACCGCTTTCGTGCTGACAGAAACGGAGGCCAAAATGGAGAAACCGCTCGGCCGGCGACGCACCGCCATGGAACTTATTGAAAACATGTTCAATGTTGAAATGCGTTTCCTGCAATCAGGCTCGGAGAGCCTCGATATGCTTGCCAGCGCATTTCATGTCGAGATTGTCGTGCATGAGCCTCGCTCCCTGCCCTATGCCGGTGGCTGGAACGGCCTCGACGGCGTTGGCGCCCTTTTCCGCAAGATGCGGGAAATCTGGAGCGACGTGGCGGTGGAGGACCTCCAGGTCGCCCAAAACGATGACATGGTGTTCATGAGCTGCACGCTTTCGCTGACATCGCGAGCCAATGGTGCAACCATCAAGCAGCCGTTTGCCGAAGTCTTGCGCTTCAAGGATGACCGGCTGATCGAAGGCACGCCGTTTTATCACGACACCAGCGAAATACTGGCGATGCTGCGTTGACCGGAGCGTCCCGCGAAATCAGTCAGCGGTCGCGGCTCAGCCCCTTCTCTTCCAGCTCGGCGAGATAGGCGGCCCAGCGTGCATCCTTCTCATGACCCAGCGTATGCAGGTAATTCCAGGTGAAGATGCCGGTGTCGTGGAAATCGTCGAAGGTGATGCGCACGGCATAGTTGCCGACCGGCTCGATCTTAAGGATCGCTACATGGCGCTTGCCGGGAACGGTGACGCGCTGTTCGGGCGAATGGCCCTGCACCTCGGCCGACGGCGAGGCAACACGCAGCAGCTCGGCTGGCAATTCGAACGGCTGATGGCCCGGAAAGGTGACGGAAAGCAGCTTGCGGTCCTTCGAGACCCTGAGTTCCTTTGGCGCTGTCATGCTGGTCGATCCTGCGGAAGACAGCCTTCCCTACGCCGCTTCGCGTTGAGGGAAAAGGCCGTTTCAGAACTTCCGACATGATCTGTCGGCGTCGGGATGTTACCGAAGATCGCGAGCTTCTATCTTGAATGGCCAGTTGGCGCGTATCACATAGCCATATATAACGAAGCCGTTCACGGCCACGGGAAGCGCATAGCATGGATATGATCGATCCTTTCGGTCGCACGATCACCTACCTGCGCGTGTCGGTCACCGACCGCTGCGATTTCCGCTGCACCTATTGCATGGCCGAGGACATGACGTTCCTGCCCAAGAAGGACCTGCTGTCGCTGGAAGAGCTCGACCGGCTTTGCACGGTCTTCATCGAAAAGGGCGTGCGCAAGCTCCGCCTCACCGGCGGTGAGCCGCTGGTGCGCAAGAACATCATGCATCTGGTGCGCCAGCTTTCGCGGCATCTCGAGAGCGGTGCGCTGGAAGAGCTGACGCTGACCACCAACGGATCGCAGCTTTCACGCTTTGCCGCCGAGCTCGCCGACTGCGGCGTCAAACGCATCAACGTCTCGCTCGACACCCTCGATGCCGACAAATTCCGCCAGATCACCCGCTGGGGCAATCTGGATAAGGTCATGGACGGCATCGACGCGGCGCAGGCGGCGGGGCTGAAGGTAAAACTCAATGCGGTGGCCTTGAAGGACTTCAATGATGCCGAATTGCCGGAAATGCTGCGCTGGGCGCATGGCCGCGGCATGGATCTGACGGTCATCGAAACAATGCCGATGGGCGAGATCGACGCCGACCGCACCGACCAGTATTTGCCGCTGTCGCTGCTGCGCGCAGCACTCGAGCGCCAGTTCACGCTGAGCGATATTCCCTATAAGACCGGTGGCCCGGCCCGCTATGTCCACGTCGCCGAGACCGGCGGGCGGCTCGGCTTCATCACACCGATGACGCATAATTTCTGCGAAAGCTGCAACCGGGTCCGGCTGACCTGTACCGGCACGCTTTACATGTGCCTCGGCCAGGAAGATGCAGCCGACCTGCGCGCGCCGCTGCGTGCGTCCGAAGGCAACGAGCTGGTCGCCGACGCCATCGACGAAGCAATCGGCCGCAAGCCGAAAGGCCATGACTTCATCATCGATCGCCGCACCAACCGTCCATCGGTGTCGCGGCATATGAGCGTCACCGGCGGCTGATTTTTCACCGATTTCGTGCAAGAATAATCGCCTTGGCATCGGCTTCGAGGCAAGGCATGCAGCGGCTTTTTGCAATCCCGACGTTTTTCGGAGTGATGGCGGGGACCATGGCAGTTGCCGCGCCATTCACCTATACGAACGAGCGCTTCGGTACCGTCTGCACTTTTCCGGATGAGATCTTCACTCTTCGCCAGCCTGAGCCGGACAATGGCGATGGACAACAATGGCTCACTGCCGATGGCGCCAGCCTGATCTGTTCAGGCATCCTCAACATCGATGATGAAACTCCGACAGCCTTCGTCTCCGCCGAGAGGGCCAGCAAGGAACTTGGCTACAAGATTACCTACAGTAAAACCGGCAAGGACTGGGCGGTGCTGTCGGGCATCAGAACATCTTCTACGAACGCCGCCTGTTCGGAAAAGACGGTGTCATCCGTACGGTCTGGATCGACTATCCGCCAACCTTGAAATCGAAATACGACCCGCTCGTCGGTGCCATCGCCGGCAGCCTCAGGGGACCGTGAGCATCCGGCGACGTCAGAACGTATTCGCAGCCCGTTGTTTTTGCTAACGAGTCACGGCTGGCGCGTGTAGTCATACCGCACGGCGAGCCATTTCTTGCCGCTGCCATTGGCCTGGAGGAAATGCTGCTCGGCCACTTCGTGATTGTCGCCGTCCCTGGAAATGACGAAATCGGAGGCAGTGAACCGCCCTTCGACCTCGGGCCCGAAGCCGACGAAACCAAGCGGCTCGAACAGCAGCGAAATCTTGCCGTCCTCCTCGCCACCAAAACTCCAGGCGGGCATGATCCCTGCCGGGAAACGGGTGTCCATGGAGACATACTTCCAGCGGCCCTCCACCCGGTCATAGCTCAAATAGGCTATCCGCTGGAAGTCTGGGATTTTCGACCCGGGCGCCGGGCGCATCACCTCCTGCATGAAGGGGCCGATCATCGTGCGCTCGGCCAGCAGCCCGGTCATCACGATCGGCTGGGCGCCGGGCGTTGGCCAGATCGTGTTGACGACGGACCATTTCCCGACGCGGCGAGCGAGCTCATCCGCTTCGTGACCCGGCGTGGACATCCGTTCGACTGCCGACGTCGAAGCGCCGTTCTCTGCGAACGCAGGCGCTGTCGCCATGAGGATAACCGCCAGTGCAGAAGAGAACCGGAAAGCCGACGAAACGTGCCACCTGCTGCCTGTGCCAAGCCTGTCCGCATTGCTCGTGCATTGATTGTGGACCACCTCCCCAGACAAGATCAGATGCCTACAATGACCAATTTGATGAATCTTGCCGAGCAAATTTGATCTCGTCGAAAAATTTTCCTCGAGCCGCAGTGTGATCGATTTGCCCTCCGAACCCATCCTTTAGAACGGCACCTTTTCGGGATCACACCCAGAAAAGGTCTTGTCCGCAAACGGTCACCGGATTTACCGCAAGCCCATTCGGGCCTAGCCTCTGCTCTGGAGCGGTTCTTCGCCCAGTGGGGGAATATAACATGCGCAAACTCATTCTTTCTCTTGCATTGCTCAACCTCGCGGCCCTGCCCGCGGCGGCCCAGTCGATCGGCGGCACCTATGCCGTGGCCGGCACCAACTTCGATGGATCGTCCTATGGTGGCGACGCGACCATCACGCTGACCAGCGAGACGACCTGCACGATCCATTGGGAGACAGGCGGCTCGTCCTCGGACGGTATCTGCATGCGCAACGACGATGCTTTCTCCGCCGGCTATGTCATGGGCAAGGCGGTTGGCCTTGTCGTCTACAAGGTGCAGGAAGACGGCTCGCTGCATGGCCTGTGGACGATTGCCGGCAAGGAAGGCAACGGCACCGAGGTGCTGACGCCCAAATAAGCCCTGCCGCTCTTGCGAGGTAGATGTCACGGGCCACAGAAAGGCTGTGGCCCAGCCCTTTGACGTTGCTGTTTTGCGGGTGCCTGCTAGACGCTTGCTGCAGGACTCACCCGGTAATCGCCTTGCCTCTTTCGCCAAATCTGCGCGGCGCGTTGTTCATGATGGTGGCCATGATTGGTTTCACCCTCAACGACGCAATCACCAAATTCTCGTCGGAATCGATGAACATGGCACAGGTCATGCTGATCCGCGGCGCCTTCGCTTCGCTGTTCGTAGGCCTGCTTGCGTGGCAACGCGGCGCGCTTGCCCGGCCCGGCTCGATGCTGCAGCCGACCGTAGCGTTGCGCGTCGTCAGCGAGGCCGGTGCTACCGTGTCGTTCCTGGTTGCTCTGGCGCATCTTCCGATCGCCAACGTCTCCGCCGTGCTGCAGGCCGTGCCGCTGGCAGTGACAATGGGTGCCGCACTTGTGTTCAATGAGGGCGTCGGCTGGCGGCGCTGGCTGGCCATTGCCGTCGGTTTTGCCGGCGTGCTGATCATCGTGCGGCCGGGCTTCGAAGGGTTCAGCGTGTTTTCTCTGCTGGCACTGGCCAGCGTGGCATGCTGCGCGGTGCGCGACCTCGCCACCAAGCGGATTCCGCAGGCAATTCCGACATTGCTGGTGTCGACCGCCACCGCTCTTGCCATGACCGTTCTGGGCGCAGCATTGCTTTTGCCGATGGGCGGTTGGACGCCCATGACGGGAAAAAGCACGGCGTTCCTGGCGCTGGCGGCGGTGCTTGTGCTCATCGGCTACCAGTTCATCATCACGGCGATGCGGGTGGGCGATATCTCCTTCATCGCGCCGTTCCGCTACACCGCGCTGCTCTGGTCGATCCTGCTTGGCTTCACAGTCTTCGGCGATATCCCCGATCTGCCGATGATCCTCGGTGCCACGATCATCATCGCCTCAGGCCTCTATGCACTCTACCGCGAACGGATCGTCGGCCGGCGAAAGACAGCCGCCGAAAGCGCTGGACCGGACATGGCGCCGGACGGCATATAGGCGCGACCGTCGACGACCGTCTAATTTGAAAACTTGATTTTGGTCATTGGGGGTCTGGGCAGCAAACGATGGGCCGAGATATCGCAGGGATCATTCTGGCCGGCGGCCGGTCGAGCCGGATGGGCGGCGGCGACAAGACGCTGCTTGCGCTTGGCGATGCGACCCTGCTCGACCGGGTCGTTTCGCGCCTTGGCCCGCAGGTCGGCCCGCTGGCGCTCAACGCCAATGGCGATCCGGCACGGTTTGCCGCGACGGGGCTTCCCGTGCTTGCCGACACCGTCAAGGGTTATGCCGGGCCGCTTGCCGGGATCCTGACCGGCCTCGAATGGGCTTCCGACACCACTTGCCAGGCGCTGGTCACGGCTGCAGGCGATACGCCTTTCCTGCCCAAGGATATGGTCGAGCGGCTGCTCGCGGCAGCCTATGCACGCCCGGGCTCGATCGCCGTTGCCTGTTCCGGCGGCAAACGGCATCCGACGTTTGCGCTCTGGCCGCTGGGGCTCGACCAGGCCTTGCGCCAATTTCTCGTCGAGGAAGACAACCGGCGCGTTTCGGCGTTCATCGACCGGCACGGTTTTGTCGAAGTGGATTTTCCCATCCTGAAATCCAGAGGGGCCGAGATCGATCCCTTCTTCAACATCAACACTCCCGACGACCTTGCCCGGGCCGCGCATCTGTTGCAGAGCATCGAGCCATGAACAGACGTATCTTCGGCATCACTGGCTGGAAGAACTCCGGCAAGACGACATTGACCGAAAAGCTGGTAGCCGAACTCGTCCGGCGCAGCTGGAAAGTGTCGACTGTAAAACACGCCCATCATGATTTCGACATCGACAAACCTGGAGCGGATAGCTTTCGCCACCGCCAGGCGGGAGCGATGGAGGTGGCGATCGTGTCGGGCAGGCGCTGGGCGCTGATGCACGAATTGCGTGGCGAGGACGAGCCGACGCTGGAGGCGATCCTGTCACGGCTGGCACCCTCCGACATCGTGCTGGTCGAGGGCTACAAGCGCGAGGCGCACAAGAAAATCGAGACGCGACGGCTCGAGGCCAAGGACCGGACACCGCTCTCGGCAGGCGATCCACACATTATCGCCGTCGCCTCCGACTTTCCCATTGTCGGCGAAGACTTGCCGGTCTTCGATCTCGACGACACGAATTCGATAGCCGACTTCATCGAACGCGCCACCGGCCTGACGCGCTGAGATTGCGGCCGCGGGGAGCCTCCCGCCACTTTCTCTCCATTTAGGCGTTTGACCCAGCGTCACCGTTTTCTGAACATGACCTTCCCTCAAGCGGCGGTTTTGCAGTTGCTTTTTCTTGGGAAAGAATGGGAGTATCGCGCCAGCGGGCGGTCAAAAGCACCGCCCACAGAGCCGTTCGGGAACGACGGCCGGGACCAACAGAGAGGACCATTATGCGTATTGCACTGCGTATCGCGCTCGCCGCATCGGCTGCGCTGCTGACGCTTGGCGTTGCCCAGGCCCAGGAAAAAACCTTGAGGATCGGCACCGAAGGAGCGTATCCGCCATTCAACAACCTCACCGCCGACGGCCAGCTCGTGGGCTTCGATATCGATATCGCCAAGGCACTGTGCGACGAGATGAAGGTGAAGTGCACTTTTGTCGCGCAGGACTGGGACGGCATCATTCCAGCCCTTCAGGCAGGCAAGTTCGACGCCATTGTCGCGTCTATGTCGATCACCCCGGAACGCGCCGAGAAGGTCGACTTCACCCACAAATATTACAATACGCCGCCGGCAATCGCCGCGCCTAAGGACACTGATATCAAGGGTGTCACCAAGGAAGATCTGGCCGGCAAGACGATCGGCGTGCAGGCATCCACCACCCATTTCAACTATTCGACCAAGACTTACACCGACAGCACCGTCAAGCCGTATCCGACCGCGCAGGAATACCAGCTCGATCTGGCCAATGGCCGGCTCGATGCCGCCAATGACGACATCGTCGTGCTGCAGCAATGGCTGGATTCGCCGGACGGCGCCTGCTGCAAGCTGGTCGGCACAATCAAGCCCGTCATCGAAATCCACGGTCCGGGCGCCGGCATTGCCGTGCGCAAAGGCGAGACCGACCTGGTCAACCAGTTCAATGCGGCGATCGACGCGATCCGCGCAAACGGAAAGTACAAGGAAATCAACGACAAATACTTCAAATATGACGTTTACGGCGGCGAGTCCTGATCGACCGACATAGGACAACGTGAACGGCGGGAGATTCCCGCCGTTCTTATAAGGATGCCGCGCACGAGGGGTGATGCGGTACGGGTCTCAACGAGCCTTAAGGAGAACAGGCAGGCGGATGCAGAGCGCACTGACGCTTCTCAGTTGGGGACCCGAAGGCTGGCTCGACGACATCGCCGCGGGTGTGTTTGTCACAGTATGTCTTGCGCTGGCCACGCTGCCCTTCGGGCTGACGCTCGGCTTTTTCGTGGCGCTGGCCAAACAGTCGGAAGAGCCGTCGCTGAGACTGGCCGGGAACATCTACACCACGATCTTTCGCGGAATACCCGAGCTGCTCACGCTGTTTCTGATCTTCTTCGGCATCCCATTAATCCTGCAATACATTGTCCGGCTGGTGAGCCCCGGGACATCGGCCGACGTCAACAGCTTCGTCGCCGGGATGATCGCGCTGTGCTTCATCTTCTCCTCTTATTCCAGCGAGGTGTTTTTATCCGCCTTCCGCGCGATTCCAAAAGGGCAATATGAGGGAGGCTATTCGGTTGGCCTGTCCAGCGGCCAGACGATGCGGCTGATCGTACTGCCGCAGTTAATCCGCATCGCATTGCCCGGACTTGCCAATCTTTGGCTGATCCTGCTCAAGGACACCGCGCTCGTCTCGGCCGTCGGCCTCAACGAGATCCTCCGGCAGAGCGGGGTTGCCGCTCGCGTCACCAAGCACGCCTTCCTGTTTTACGGTTTTGCCGGCCTGATCTATCTCCTGCTAGCGATCGTCTCCTCCTTCGGCATCAATGCGATCGAACGAGCGGTTGGCGGCAGCGAGGTCAAGAGATGAGCCTGGCCACCGACACGCTGAAGGTTGACCGGCCGCCGCCGCCCGCACGCGGCTGGTCGCGCCAACGCATCCTCGGCCATGTCCTGGTCGGCCTGTGGATCGCTCTCGGCATTGGCGTGGTCGTCTACCTGGTCACTGCGTGGAACCCGGAGTTCTTCCAGAAATATGCACCCGGCTACATATCCGGCCTTGGCATCACCCTGCTGCTGGTTGCCATCTCGATTGTGCTTGGTGCGATCCTGTCGGTGCCGATCGCCTATGCACGTATGTCGAACAATCCGATCCTTTCGGGGTTCGCCTATGCCTATGTCTATTTCTTTCGCGGCACGCCGCTGTTGGCGCAGAACTTCCTGGTCTACTACGGGGTCGGCTCCTTCCGACCGGAGCTCGAGATGGTCGGCCTGTGGGGCTTCTTCCGCGAAGCGTTCAACTGCGCGATCTTCGCCTTTTCGCTGAATACGGCCGCCTACCAGGCCGAGATTTTGCGTGGCGCGATCGAGAGCGTGCCAAGGGGCCAATGGGAAGGTGCCGCCTCGCTCGGCCTGCACAAACTGCAGACGATGTGGAAAATCATCCTGCCGCAGGCGCTGATTGTGGCGCTGCGCCCTTATGGCAACGAGATCATCCTGATGATCAAGGGCTCGGCAATCGTCGCCATCATCACGGTCTACGATTTGATGGGCATCACCCGGCTCACTTATGCGCGCACCTTCGACTTTCAGTCGTATATCTGGGCGGCGATCATCTATCTGGTCATCGTCGAAACATTGCGCCACGGCGTCGAGTGGATCGAACGGCGTATCACCATCCATCTGCACCGCTGACTCCCATCCCCTTGCCTGATCCGATAAGAAGGCCGCAAAGCAGGTTTCTAAGGGATTCGAAAACATGGCTTCGGTGGCATTTCTCGGTCTTGGCGTCATGGGTTATCCGATGGCCGGGCATCTCAAGAACAAGGGCGGTCACGACGTCACTGTCTACAACCGCACCAGGGCCAAGGCCGAGCAGTGGGTTGCCCAGCATGGCGGCAGCTTCGCCGTGACGCCGGCAGAGGCGGCCGAGGGCAAGGACTTCGTTTTTTCCTGCGTCGGCAATGACGACGATCTGCGCTCGGTGACGACCGGCGCCGGAGGCGCCTTCAATTCAGTGAAGAAGGGCGCCATCTTCGTCGACAACACCACGGCATCGGCCGAGGTCGCGCGCGAACTGGCGCAGCAGGCGCAAGCGCTCGGGTTTTCGTCCCTCGACGCTCCGGTCTCCGGCGGTCAGGCAGGCGCTGAGAACGGCGTGCTGACCGTGATGGTCGGCGGCGAGCCAGACGCCTTCGACAGGGCCAAGCCGGTCATAGATGCTTATGCCCGCATGGTCGGGTTGATGGGACCGGCAGGGGCTGGCCAGCTCACCAAGATGATCAACCAGATCTGCATTGCCGGCCTCGTTCAGGGACTGGCCGAAGGTATCCATTTCGGCA
This sequence comes from Mesorhizobium sp. M0983, assembly GCF_040318975.1. Classification (NCBI taxonomy): domain Bacteria; kingdom Pseudomonadati; phylum Pseudomonadota; class Alphaproteobacteria; order Hyphomicrobiales; family Phyllobacteriaceae; genus Mesorhizobium; species Mesorhizobium sp. M0983. Next base: position 309,153 of record NZ_JAMYNH010000004.1, read on the forward strand.
AGCAGGCCGGGCTCGACATCGAAAAGGTGATCGAGGTGATTTCCAAGGGCGCGGCCGGTTCCTGGCAGATGGAGAACCGCCACAAGACGATGAATGCCGGCAAATATGATTTCGGCTTCGCCGTCGACTGGATGCGCAAGGATCTTGGCATCTGCCTCGCCGAGGCCGATCGCAACGGCGCCAAACTGCCGGTGACGGCACTTGTCGACCAGTTTTACAAGGACGTGCAGGCGATGGGCGGCAAGCGCTGGGACACGTCCTCGCTGCTGGCGCGGCTGGAGAAATAGGATTTCACCGTGGCCGAGCTTTCGCCTCAATCCAGCGCCGACGAAATCGTCGCTCATCTGCGCTCGATCGCCTCGGAGGAAAATCGCCTTGGCATGCTGCGCTACGGCATCAAGATCGAACGTGCGCTCGGTATCTCGCATGGCGTGCAGCGGCAGATTGCCAAGAAGATCAAGCGCAACCATGACCGTGCCTTCGAGCTTTGGCAGACAGGCATCATGGAGGCGCAGTTCATCGCCTCCGTGACCGCCGATCCAGAGCGGTTCTCCGCCGCGGATGCAAGACGATGGGCGGCGACTTTCGACTCGTGGGATATCGTCGACGGGGTCTCCGATCTCTTTGTCGATACGGATTGCTGGAGGGAACTGATCGCCGAATTCGCGGTCGACGAACGGGAATTCGTTCGGCGCACGGCGTTTGCGATGATGGCTTGGTCGGTGGTCCACCGGAAGAAGGAACCCGAGGCGACCTTCCTCGAATTCCTGTCGATCATCGAAGCGCATGCGACCGACGGCCGCAATTTTGTGAAGAAGGCGGTGAACTGGGCGCTTCGTTCGATCGGCAAACGATCGATGAATTTGCACGGCCCTGCCCTTGCCCTGGCGCAAAAACTAGCGGCCTCGACAGACAGGACTGCGCGCTGGATCGGCAAGGACGCCGTGAAGGAACTTTCCGATGCCAAGACGCTCGAACGGCTCGCCGCCAGAAAAGCTTGACCTGAGCAAAGTCCGCTTCACGGAGGTGACGCAATCGACGCGCGCTGATTTCGAAAACCTGTTCGAGCAACCCGGCGGGCCGAAATATTGCTGGTGCATGGCCTGGCGCAACCTCGACCGCCGCGAGCATGTCGAGAACGACGAGAAGAAACGCGCGATGATGGCGCTGATCGAGGCTGGCACGCCGGTCGGCATTGTCGCCCAGATCGATGGCCGGACCGTCGGCTGGTGCTCGGTCGCGCCGCGCGAGACCTACCGCAGGCTGTCGCGGCAGCAGGACGATAGCGAGATGGGCATCTGGTCGATCGTCTGCTTCTATGTACCGAGAGCGCTGCGCGGTGGCGGGCTGGCAAGCGCATTGCTCGACGCGGCCATCGATCACGCCGTTGCCAAAGGCGCCAGGATGATCGAAGCCTATCCGGTCGACGATGCTTCGCCGAGCTACAGCTTCATGGGGTTTCGCGGCATGTTCGTCGCCCGTGGCTTTCGCGAGATTGGCATAGCCGGCTCGCGCCGGCATGTGATGCGGCTTGAGCGTTGACCAGTGGACAGCGGCAGCTTTACTTGATGTCCGCAGATCAAGGCTCAACAGCGGAGCAGCGATGAGCAACCGTTTTAAATCAGGCGCGGTCTTGGCGACTGCCTTGTTGGCGTCCGCCATCGCGGCAAGCGCTTCCGCTGGGACCATGCACATTTTCTGGAAGGATCTGCGCCCAGCGACCCAGGCAGCCGCCGAAAGCGTGGGACTGCCAATGATCGCGGCCAAAATGCCGGATCATGGCGAAACGCTCTCTCACGATTTGCAGGACCAGACCGTGCAGCTCGCGGGCTACGCACTGCCGGTCGATCGCGACGGTGATCTCGTCTATCAATTCCTGCTGGTGCCCTGGACAGGGGCCTGCAGCCATATGCCGACGCCGCCGCCCAACCAGATCGTCCTCGTTACGCCTGCGCAACCCTACCGGATGTCCGAGGCCTACCAGCCGGTTTCGATAACTGGCGCACTAGAGCCAGGCATGGAGAAGAGCCAGCTTTTCATCCTTGACGGCGTCAGTGTCATCCAGTCGGGCTACACTGTGCGCAAGGCCGAGGTGGTCAACGTCGACACCGTGCCGGACACGATCACGCTGCCGGTCAACTCGCCCTGGACTTTCCTCAACAAAAAGAAGAACTAAGCAGAAGAATCTCAAGCGGCGTTGGCGCCGGACTCCTTGTCGAGCACCATGTAATCCAGCGGCATCTCGGTGGTGTATTTGATCTGCTCCATGGCGAAGGAAGACGACACGTCGCGGATCTCGATCTTGGCGATCAGCCGCTTGTAGAAGGCGTCGTAGGCGGCGATGTCGGGCACCACGACGCGCAAGAGATAGTCGACATCGCCGCTCATGCGGTAGAATTCGACCACTTCGGGAAATTCCTGGATGACCTCCGAAAAGCGCCGCAGCCATTCATGGCTGTGCGAATTGGTGCGGATCGACACAAACACCGTGACCCGCACATTGACCTTTTCATGGTCGAGGATGGCGACGCGCCGCTTGATGACGCCCTCTTCCTCGAGCTTCTGGATGCGCCGCCAGCACGGCGTCGTCGACAGGCCGACCTTCTTGGCGACGTCGGCGACCGCAAGCGTCGCATCCTCCTGCAGGAGGCGGAGGATTTTTCTATCGAGGCGGTCCATTGGGTGCTCCCCCTGATGCAAGTCGTCCAAAGTGCGCAGCGGCTTTGGCACAACGATATGCATAAAAACAAGAATTTAAAAGCGCGTCCCCTCATGCGCTACGCGCTTCGAGGAATAGATTACCATATTCCCTCTTGTCATGGCCTTTTACAAGAAAGAAATTCTGTCGGATAGCGCGAAAGCGAGTGATTTCTTGCTGAATGCCTAGCCGATGCGATAGCGGATTTCCGATCTTAGAAATGGCAGCAAATCCATTTCAAACCATGGATTGCGCTTCAGCCAGCCGGTGTTGCGCCAGGACGGGTGCGGCAGCGGCAGGACTTTCGGGTCAGTCGGTGCCGCCCAGATGGCGCGCCAGTCCAAGACTGTTTCTGTCAGCGAGGGACGGCGCGCCGCGCCCATATGCCAGCTTTGCGCGTAGATGCCGATCGTCAGCACCAGATCGACTTGCGGCATCAGCGCCATCAGCGATACGCGCCAGGCCGGCGCACATTCGCGGCGCGGCGGCAGGTCGGCGCCCTTGGCGTCCTGACCCGGAAAGCAAAAGCCCATCGGCACAATGGCAAACTTGTCCGTGTCATAGAATTCCTCGCTGCCGACGCCGAGCCAGCTTCGCAGCCGGTCGCCGGAGGCGTCGGTGAACGGCATGCCTGACACGTGGACCTTGGTACCCGGCGCCTGGCTGGCGATCAGGATGCGGGCGCTCGAAGATGGCCTGAGCACCGGACGCGGCTGGTGCGGCAATGGCCTGCCGGCCGGCTTATCGACGCAGATGCGGCAGGCGCGTACCCTCGCTGCCAAGGCTTCCAACTCTTCGCTCATTCGGAACTCATTGTCAGGCGGCGGCACTCGGCCGGCTTGAGATTGCCCGATACCAGCGCATCACGTTGGTGCACTCTTCGGGTACCTTGATGCGAGCCGGCTTCATGAAGTCGATGGCGACCAGCCCGGTGATGTCGGCGATCGAATAGGTATCGCCGGCGACGAATTCCCTGCCGGCGAGCTCAGTGTCCAGAAATCTCAGGAATTCGATCGCCTTCGGCTTGTTGGCCTCGCCCCATTCGGGGATTTGCGGGATCTCCCATTCCCTCATTGCGGGATGGATATGCCGGAACGCCGCGGAGACGCAGCCGAACAGATTGAACTCCACGCGCCTTTGCCACATCTCGACGATTGCCTTGCCCAGCGCACCACGCCCGAACAAAGCCGGCTCGGGGTGCAGTTCCTCGAAGTAACGGCAGATTGCGACGGACTCGGTGATGATGGTGCCATCGTCGAGTTCGAGCACCGGCAGACGCTTCAGCGGATTGCGCGAGCTGACCGGCTGCTCTTTGTGCTCCAGCGCACCCATGTCGACCGGCACCAGCGGAACTTCAACTCCCTTTTCAGCCAGGAAAATCCGAACCCGACGTGGATTGGGCGCGCGCCCGCCGTCGAACAGCTTCATCTCTATCCTCCTCGTCCGTACGACGAATTATAGGCGCAGCTCACCAGAAGCGAAAAATCTCCCGCAGGGCGTCGCCGATCGACGCCAAGGTGCCGTGTTTTCTTTCGACCAGCTCGTGCCCGTGGCTCTCGCGCCAGTTCTTCGGCTCGTCGAAAGTTCCGGCCCAGATGCCGACCTTGCCTGCGCGCGCAGCGGCTTCCTCGGTCTCGAAGTCGCCAAAGGCGACCGCCCAGCCGGCCTCGACCTGAGCGCGGTTGAGATCCTTGCCGCCGACCTTGCAATCGCCGAGCAGCCTGCCGTAGCGGTCGCGCTGCCAGCCGCTGCAGGAAACCGCTTTGCCGGCAATCAACCGCACCAGGGACTGCCGCGCGAGCTTGCCGCAGGGATAGTCGGCACCGTCCTTGCGACAGATCTGCGAATATTCCGGCGCATCGATGCCACGCATGCGGACACGCTCGCTGCCGAGGGTGATGCTATCGCCGTCATTGACAATCGCCGCGCCCTCCGTCTTGCGCGTCTCCACCCGGTCGAGGCGCGCCGCCAGGAGCATCAGCAGCCCAAGCACGATGAGCGTCAGCCCATAGTCCATCAGCCTGCGCCACGGGCTTCGCGGACGCGGCGCATAGTATCGCTGGCGCGGCCATCGCGACCACGAACGGCTCATATGGCAAACCGTTGGTTAATCATTCGAACGTAGCTTAACGATTTGAAATTGCTGCCCGCGTAAATTGAAGACTTCATGCCCCTGCAACGCTCGACCACGGCGGACAAGTTTATTGTGGACCGCAGGAAACGCCATCGCAACAGCGATGTCGCGCGCGCGGTGCGCAAGACGCGCGACCGTCTTTCGCAGCAAGCCGGAAATCCCGACTTCGACCGCGAGCTGTTGAAGCTCCACGCGCTGTCGATGACCGGCGGCGTGATCGTCATCCCGCTGCTCGTTCTGGCAACGGCCGCCGCAGGCTTGCTCGCGGGCATCGGCAAGGAGATCGGCGTCTGGGCGCTGTTCACATTCATCTGCTATACCATCGTTGCATTCATGGCGAAACGCGTCACGCAAGCGTCCGAGCTCAACCCGCTGGAAACGCATAGGGATTTCCTGATCGGCCATTTTCTTTGCGGGCTTGGCTGGGCCTGGTTCGCATGGCTCGGCTGCGAAACTTGCCAAATCGATCAGTTCCAGGTCGCCAAGGCGGTGGTGCTGCTGCTCGCCATGTCGGCAACCGCGATCCTGGCATCGTCCCTGCGCGGTGCGCTGTTGGCGACCTTCGCCCTCCCGGTCGCCATCTATGCCTATGCCAGTGCGAAACTATGGCTGCCCGTCGAAGTGATCATGGCAGGTTTGCTGATCGCTTCGCTGCCTTTCTTCGCCTATGTGGCGCGCCAGCTCAACCGTTCCTCGCTGATGCTGCTGTCGTTCCGCTCCGAAAAGGATGCGCTGATCGCCGAACTGGAGACGGCGAAATCGATGTCGGACGAGGCACGGCGGCGGGCGGAAGACGCAAATCTGGCGAAATCACGTTTCCTGGCCTCGATGAGTCACGAACTGCGCACGCCGCTCAACGCCATTCTCGGCTTTTCCGAAGTGATGGCCAACGAGGTGCTCGGCCCGATGAGCAACCCGACCTATCGCGACTATGCCCGCGACGTGCATGACTCCGGACAGCATCTGCTCGACCTGATCAACGAAATCCTCGACTTGTCGCGCATCGAAGCGGGTCGCTACCAGCTCAATGAGGAGCCGATGATGCTGCTCTCCGTCGTCGAGGATTGCTGCCACATGATGGAGCTGAAGGCGCGCAACAAGGACATCCGCATCGTCCAGGATTTCGAAAACGCCTTGCCGCGCCTGTTCGCCGACGAACGCGCGGTGCGGCAGATTGCGCTCAACCTCTTGTCCAATGCCATCAAGTTCACCGCCACCGGCGGCGAAATCCGCGTGCGCGTCGGCTGGACGGCGGGCGGCGGGCAATATCTCTCCGTCAAGGACAATGGGCCGGGCATACCGGAAGACGAGATCCCGATCGTACTCTCGGCCTTCGGCCAGGGCTCGATCGCCATCAAGAGCGCCGAACAGGGCACCGGGCTTGGCCTGCCGATCGTGCAGGGCCTGCTGGCCATGCATGGCGGCGAATTCCAGCTCCATTCCAGGCTACGCGAAGGCACCGAGGCGATCGCCATCTTCCCGCTGAGCCGGGTGATGGAGGAACTGCCGGCGCTGCCGACCAAGGCGGTTGCTTCGCGCCGGCGCTGAATGCTTAACCGCGGACCGCGGCTGCCATGCCGGAGCTGGTCAGCGCGGCCGCCTTGACCAGTCCAGCGGCAAGAGCCGCCCCTACCCCCTCGCCCTGGCTGACGCCCAGATCGAGCAGCGCGCGAAGGCCGAGGCGCTCGGCGGCCTTGGCATGGCCCGGCTCCGGCGATAGGCTTGCGAGGAGACAATGATCGAGCGCGGCGGGGTTGGCGGCATATAGGGCGGCAGCGGCCGCGGTCACCGCAAACCCATCGAGCAGCACCGGGATCTTCTGCATCCGCGCCGCCAGAATGGCGCCGCAGATCGCTGCGAATTCCCGTCCACCGACCCGGCGAAGCGCTTCCAGCGGATCCTTGAGGCTCGCGCCGTGAAACGCCATCGCGGCATCGACCACCTCCGCCTTGCGCCTCTGCATCGCTGCGTTGGCCCCCGATCCAGGGCCGACCCAGTCGGCGCCGGTGCCGCCGAACAGCGCCGCGCAAAGAGCCGCGGCGACAGTCGAATTGCCGACGCCGAGGTCGCCAAGGCAAAGCAGGTCGGTGCCGCCGGCAATCGCTTCCATGCCGAAGGCCATGGTGGCGGCGCAACCGCGCTCGTCCAGTGCCGCGTCCTCGGTGATGTCGGCTGTTGGAATGTGCAGAGCCAGATCGAACACCTTCAAGCCGAGATCGTTGGCGATGCAGATCTGGTTGATCGCTGCACCGCCGGCGGCGCAGAGCTCGACCGCATTTGCCGTGGCGGCGGCGGGGCGCGGCGAAATGCCGTGGCGGGTGACGCCATGATTGCCGGCAAAGAGCGCCACCAATGGCCGCGTCACCGCCGGTGGCGCGCGGCCGCTCCAGCCGGCGAGCCAGGCGGCGACGTCCTCGATGCGGCCGAGCGAGCCTTTGGGCTTGTCTGCCTTGGCAAACAACTGGCGCACGCGGGCGTTGGCCGCCATATCTGCCGGCGGCAGGCTCACCAGAAGGTCGCGAAAATCGTCGAAAGGCAGCGCGCTGGTCATGTCGATGGCGATCGTCCCTGTGAATTGGTGAGCGGCATAGCCGCCTTGGCCAGCCGGCACAACCTCGGCGTAACTTGGCGGTATTGACGCGAAAGCACTTGTTGGCGGCGCACCCCGGAGGGCTTGCATTGACTTTGTCGTTGCACCATGTGGAGGCTAGCCAAGGAAATCCTCATGACGGCCATTGAATCCCCGTGCATCCTGGTCTGCTCGATCGACATGAAAACCGGTTTCTGTTTCGGTTGCGGGCGCACGCGCGAGGAAATCGCCGCCTGGATCGACATGACCCCGCAAACCCGCCGCAGCGTCATGGCCGAGCTGCCGGCAAGGCTGGAAACGGTCGAGCGACGCCCCCGCCGGGAAACCCGTCGCAGCCGCATGGCACGCGAACGCGACGCCCTCTCGTGAACCGGCCGCAGAGATGAACCGACTGTTGTGGATTCTGATCGTCGCGATCGGGGCGGGTGTGCTCCTGCTCATGCTCAACGATTCCGCCGGCAGCACGTTCGGCATTGAGAATTACGATTTCAGCCAGCTGATCTGGCTTGGCGCTTTAGCGGCGCTCGTCGGCGCCGGCCTGCTCAGATCGGGCAGGCCGTTAGGCACCATGGCCCGCAGCCTCGGCGCCTGGGGTGCCATCGTGCTGGCGCTGATCGCCGGCTATCAGTACCGCTATGAGTTGCAGGATTTCGCCAGCCGCGTCACCGCCGGCTTTGTTCCCGGCAGTCCGCTGGCACTGGGCGTGGACGAAGGCCATGCCACCGTCACCCTGGACAAGGCCGGCAACGGCCATTTCGAAGCGCGTGTCACGATCAACGGGACGCCGATCCTGACGGTTGTCGATACCGGCGCGACCAGCACCGTGCTGACCGCCGAGGACGCACTGGCGGTCGGGTTCAATTCGGCGGCTCTCCGCTTCACCATACCGATCTCTACCGCCAACGGCATGACACGCGCCGCCGCCGTAAAAACCGATGAGCTGTCGATCGGCGGCATCGTGCGCAAGGACATGCCCATCATGATCGCCGCACCCGGCACGCTCGGCCAGAGCCTGCTCGGCATGAATTTCATCGGCTCGCTATCGGGCTTCGACGTCCGTGGCGATCGCATGATTTTGCGGGATTAACTTCTTTCCTCAGGCCGCCTCTGCGGTCCTGCCGAAATCGACTTCTGCGAAAGCCGCCTTGAGCACCTGCGGTCCGGCACCCGGCTTTGTCGCCTCGGTGGAAAGGATCTGCCGATAGCGGCGTGCACCGGGCAGGCCGTGAAACAGCCCGACCATGTGCCGGGTGACATGCCCGAGGCGTCCACCCTGCTCGATATGGCGTGCCGCGTAATCCGCCATGGCATCGATCAGCGCGGCAAAATCGAACGGCTCAGCCGTGCCGCCGTAAAACGCGGCATCGATGCCGGTCAGTATCCCGGGCGTGTGATAGGCGGCGCGACCGAGCATAGCGCCATCGACATGGTCGAGATGCCTCAGCGCCTCTGCAAGAGATTGAATGCCGCCATTGATGCCGATGAATTTGTTTTGTTTTCTGGCTTTCAGCCGATATACGCGGCCATAGTCGAGCGGTGGGACGTCGCGATTTTCTTTTGGGCTCAGACCTTCCAGCCAGGCCTTGCGGGCGTGCACCCACAGCGCGTCGGCGCCGGCCGCGAAAACACCGTCGGCCAAGGCATCGAGTGCCGGTTCCGGATCCTGCTCGTCGACGCCGATGCGGCACTTGACGGTAACCGGTATTTTCACCGCCGCCTTCATCGCAGCGACGCAATCCGCGACGAGCACCGGCGTCTTCATCAGGCAGGCGCCGAACGTGCCCGACTGGACGCGGTCGGACGGACAGCCGACATTGAGGTTGATTTCATCATAGCCGAAGGCTTCGCCGATGCGCGCCGCCTCGGCCAGCTTTCCCGGATCGGCGCCGCCGAGCTGCAGCGCCACCGGATGTTCGCTGTCGTCGAAGCCGAGCAGCCGCTCGCGTGCGCCGTGGATGACCGCATCTGCCACCACCATCTCAGTGTAGAGCAGCGCCTCGCGCGTCAATTGGTGATGGAAGAACCGGCAGTGCCGGTCCGTCCAGTCCATCATAGGTGCAATAGCCAATCTATGTGCTTGATATCTCACATTTTTTCTCGTATTTTCAGGACGTTAAAACGTGCACAGGTTCGCCGTTTGTACGCCACGATATCCGTTCGTTTTCGCGTTTTGTACCGCGCAGTGTGCACACAGCGTGCACGAAAAAGAGACCATCCATGGCATCCATCAACAAGTTGGCTTCCGGCAAGTGGCGTGTGCAGGTCCGCTGCAAGGGCCACTACCTCAGCAACAGCTTCTCGCTCCGCAAGGACGCCGAAATGTGGGCGCGCCGAATTGAGCGAGAGATCGACCTGGGCCAGAAGCCCGCTCCCAAGCACAAGGACGGGATTAAGACAGTCTCCGACCTCATCGACCTGCATATCGCGGATATGATGGAAGTTGGCAAGGAAATCGGTCGTTCGAAGGGGTTCAGTCTCGATTTGCTGCGAGCAAGGCTCGGCAAACTAAACATAGCGGACCTCAATCGCGAGCAGGTCATCAAGTTTGGCAAAGAGCGAGCCGATGATGGTGCCGGGCCGGTCACCGTCGGCATAGACATCGGATACATTCACACCTTGCTGGTGCACGGCGCAGCGGTACATGGACTGCCCTATTCGGCGGAGCCGGTGGAACTTGGTCGTGTCGCCCTCGCCCGCTTGGGTCTTGTTGGTAAGGGCAACGAACGCGATCGGCGGCCGACACTTGACGAGATAGAGGCCCTGATCCGGTACTTCAGAGGAAACAACTTCCAGATTATTCCCGTCGACAAGATCATCCGCTTTGCGATCGCCACCGCCATGCGACTCGGGGAAATCTGCAACACCACGTGGGAGGACCTCAACCACCGCAACAACACCCTGCTGATACGAGATCGCAAGGACCCACGCCACAAGAAGGGCAATCACATGCGTATCCCGCTCCTCGATGTGAGTGGTTACGACGCCCGCGCGATTCTCGAAGAGCAGCGTTTCTCCACCGGGGGAAAGGGACGCATCTTCCCCTACAATGGGAAATCGGCCGGAACCGCCTTCCGACGAGCCTGTCATGAACTAAAGATCGAGGATCTGCACTTCCACGACCTGCGTCACGAGGGCACAAGCCGCCTGTTTGAAGCTGGCTTCACCATCGAGCAGGTCGCGATGGTCACCGGGCATAAGGATTGGAAGATGCTACGCCGCTATACCCATTTGAGGCCGGAGCAACTTCATGTGGTCGCGGCGAGGCTTCAACAGACACCGCCAAATACGGAGTTGCGGCAAGCAAACGTCTAATGGCACTTTTTCAGATATCCGGTTGCTAGGAAGGACAACGACGAATCCGGCAACGATTGAGCGATGTTGTCACGGTCGCAAGGATTGGAAGATGTTGCGTCGATATACGCATCTCAGCCGGAAACCCTGCACACGATCCGAGTTGCGAGGGCAGCCTAGCTGACTACCAATAAAGGCGCGTCCTGAGGAATCCCTCTCAACCTCTCGCAGGCGGCTCCGTGGAAAAGGCAGCGATTATCGCATCGAGCGAGACATCCAGTGCGTTGGAAAAGGTCCTGCCCTTCTGCCAAATCGCCACGTAGTGATAGAGCGCGGATGGTTCCACTGGCTTTATTCCTAGGTGAAACGCAGCGTACTCACGCGCGATGATCTCGTTGGTGATCGAAATGCCTAGGCCAGCCGAGACGTATCCGGCTTCGTGACCGTTGCAATCGAACTCCACCAATATGTTCGGCTCAACGCCGGCGAAGCGCAAGGCATTGAAGTTCATTTGGTGGGCGGCGAACTGGGGATCGATATCGACGATCGTTTCGCCTGCCAGGTCGTACGCCCCGACACAGGTCTGTTTTGAAAAGCGGTGGTCGGGATGAAAGATGCATACGTTTCGTGCCGACCCGAGCGGCGCCCATTCGAACAGGAGTGGATCCAGCGGCAGTCGCGAGATTCCGAGATCCGCGCGTCCAGCCAAGATGTGCTCGCCGATCTGCTCGTAGCTTCCTGAAATCGACCGGACATTCGAAGCGGTCTTTGTGTGGATGATCGCCACGACCTTCGGCAAGGTCACGAAACCGAAAACAGAAGGCGCGGCAATCGCAATCCGTTGCTTTTCCTCGTTCTTCATAGCGAAGATTGACGCCTCCAGCCGATCCAGCGACGTCAGAGCAAGTTCTACGTTTCGCAGGAGTTCCCAGGCTTCCTGCAAGGGTACGATGCGGTTGGCTGATCTCTTGAAGAGTGTGATGCCGAGCGTGGTTTCGAGCTGCTTCACATGTTGACTGACGGCCGGCTGGCTTATCCCGAGCGCGACCGCCGCTCGCCTCGTCGAACCGGCCCGCAAGACTTCTCGGAAGACCTTCAGTTGACGAAGCTTGAGGTCGCTCTGCAACAACTCCATTCCCTGCGCGCCTTTCCTGATAACCACACCCTGGAAGCAGAAATCGCCATCCTGAGGAGCACCAAACCACCTCAGTATATAACGGCGCGTTATAGATAAAATAATAAAAATTATAGATTGAGTGTGTAATTTCACGCGCTAGAATTAGCGAATATCTCAAATTAACTCCAAATTACAAATATAACAATTCGCAACCTTGGGTTATACGACTTGGTCTGAGTGACAAAGACCGGCGTATCCTGCGGTAATTGCGAGTCGAGGAAAGCGCCCGTGGGTGGTTTTACTTATCAGTTTGTTGTCGCACTCACCGTGACCATAGGCCTGGCCCTTGTCAGCGGCTGCCTGGGTACGGCATTTGGGCTGCTTTTGGCTATTTCGAAGGGCACGGCACAACCGCGCCTCAACCGTGTCGTGACGGCCTACACGACGGTTGTCCGTGGTCTACCAGAACTTCTCATTATCCTGCTCATCTACTTCGGCGGAACCACGCTCGCCAGCAAGATCGCCGGCCGGTACGTGGAGGTGAACGCATTCACCGCAGGCGTTATCGCGCTCTCGGTCGTTTTCAGCGGTTATGCGACCGAAGTGTTTCGCGGCGCGATTGCGGCGGTGCCAGCGGGTCAAACCGAAGCGGCAAAGTCGCTTGGGCTGAACGCCTGGCAGCGCTGGATGTTCGTTATCGGACCTCAAATGCTGCGGCTGGCGCTGCCTGCCTATGGCAATCTCTGGATCTCGCTCTTCAAGGATACCGCGCTGGTTTCGATCGTCGGCCTGACCGACATCATGCGCGTTGCCTATCTGGGGGCCGGATCGCTGCGCGCACCATTGACCTTCTACCTTGCGGCCTCCGCTCTCTATCTCACGCTGACCACCGTCACGCTGCTGTCGATCCGGCTGGCTGAGCGGCGCTATCCGGCACTCGGCCGGTAGGAGAGAGCGACCCATGAACCTCAGCTTGATGTTTGACGCAATGGTTGTCCTGCCTTCGGGCGTTGGTCTCACATTGACCCTCACGGTCTTGTCGCTGACGGCCGGATTTCTTCTGTCCGTGCCGCTGGCCTTCATGCGCGCGTTCGGACGTCCCGGCCTCTCGCTCGCGGTGCTCTCATACACCTATGTGATCCGCGGGACGCCGATGCTCGTTCAGCTCTTCCTGCTCTATTACGGCCTCGCTCAGATCGAGGCGGTGCGGGCCAGCATCTTCTGGGTGATCCTGCGCGACCCTTTCTGGTGCGCCCTTCTGACATTTTCGCTGAACAGCGCCGCACACACCACCGAGATCCTGTGCCGTGGTCTCCAGTCCGTGCCTAAGGGTGTCACCGAGGCGGCCACGTCTCTCGGCTTGAAACGCTTCCAGATCGCTCGCCTGGTCACCTTCCCGATCGCTTTCAGGATATCGCTACCGGCCTACGGCAACGAGATCGTCGGGATGATCAAGGGCTCGTCGCTCGCGAGCACCGTGACGCTGCTCGAGATCACCGGCATGGCGAGACAGATGGTGTCGACCACGTTCGCGCCGTACGAGATCTTCATCGTCGCCGGAGCGATCTACCTGTCGCTCACCTCGATCGCGGTGAAAGCGATCCAGTTGCTGGAGCGATGGCTGTCGACCGATGGCCATCCGGTGCGTCGACGAAAGGCGCGATTGCGCCCCGCCCTACCTGACCCAGAGATCACGACGCCGCTGCCCTGACGCGCAGGTTCTGGGCTCTCCTTTCCTTTCAAACCAACGAAGAGGTGCATCATGCGCATACCCCTGGCTATTGCTGTTTCTATCGCATCCCTGATGTCGGCATTCCCCGCCGGCGCCGAAAGCGGGCGCGTCATATCGATTGCCACTGAAGGTGCCTCGCCGCCCTGGGACGGCACCGACGCGAACGGTCAACTCTACGGTTACGATATCGATGTTGGACAGGAACTCTGCCGTCGCATCGAGATCAAATGTACCTTCGTTCCGCAGGATTGGGACGGGATCATCCCGGCACTGCTTGTCGGCAAGTTCGACGTCATCATGTCCGGGATGGCGATTACGGAAAAACGGAAGCAGTCGATCGCGTTCTCGATCCCCTACGCCACCGGCTTCAACCAGTTCGTGGTGCGCAAGGACCTGGGTCTCGACGCCGGCGGCACCAAGGAAAAGGTGAACCTTTCGACGATCGGCGACAAGGAGAAGGCTACCATCGAACGCCTCAGATCGACCCTCGCGGGCAAGGCGATCGGGGCACTGCGCTCGTCGAATTCGGAAGCCGTCGTGAAGGAGATACTGGGCGACGTGGTGACCATCCGCAGTTATGACAGCCTTGACAATTTGAAGCTCGATCTTGCCGCGGGTCGCATCGACGGCGGCCTCGCCGACTATTTCACCTGGCGGGATTTTCTGGAGACGCCTTCCGGCTCGGATGTGGTGTTTTTCGGCCCTGAACTGAACGGCGGGCTCTGGGGGCCGGGCGTCGGCGCAGGTCTGCGCAAAGACGATACCGAGTTGCTCGCAAAGTTCAACGCGGCCATCGACGCGGCCACCAAGGATGGAACGATCAAGGCGCTGAGCCTGAAATGGTTCAAGAGCGATATCTCGCCTGCCCTCTCGCAATAGGCGGCAACCGACTTCGACATTGACGTGGCGCTGGCCGGAACGTCAGCGCCCTCCCCTCCTTCAAGGCGAGCCCCATGAAAGACCAGTTCTGCGCGGTCGTTACCGGCCAATCCCTGATCAAGCACGACATCCGTGACGTCAAAGACGAACGCTTCATCGCGATTACGGACTTCCTGCGCCAAGGCGACGTCGTCTTCACCAACTTCGAGTCGACGATCCTGGGCAAGCACGGCGGGTGGCCGACCAAGGGCAAATACTTTGGATATTCCAGGGCTGAAGTGCTCGACGCATTGCAGGCGATCGGTTTCAACGCGCTTGCGCTCGCGAACAACCACGCCTTCGATCTCGGCGCCGGCGGCATCCTCTCGACACTGGAGGAGGTGGAAGCGCGGGGCTTTCTGCATGCCGGCATCGGGGCCAACGAGACTGACGCCAGGAAACCGGGCCGCCGCCGGTTGGGCCCGCGTGAGGTCGCGCTTCTTGCGATGGATGCGGGCCCCGGCCCGACCAATATGTATGCCGAAGACCGCACGGCCTTCCGGCCGGCTCGGGCTGGCGTCAATGGCCTGAAAACCGTTCGCAAGATGGGGGTGCCGGACGGACATTTCCGCAGACTGGCAAGGCTGGGCGCTCATTTGCAAAGCTCCCCCTTTGAACTGGCCAACTATGCGCAACCGGAGGACCCAGTAGAGGTGTCGGCCGGCAAGGAGATCAATTTCTACGGCACCGTGTTCACGCAAGCCGCCGATTTCGGCCGTCTGATCGAAGTCGACCAGCGGAGCGCGGGTGTCCATCTGTCCGCCATCCGGCACGCGGCGGCACAAGGCGATTTCGTCATTGCCTATCTGCACCACCATCATTGGGAACCAGGTTGGCAGGACGTGCCGCGCTGGGTGCAGACCTTTGCCCGGATGTGCATCGACGCCGGCGCGAACCTGTTCGTCAGCCACGGCGCGCCGGTGCTGCAGGCCGTGGAAATCTACAATGGCTCGCCGATCTTCTATGGCCTCGGAAACTTCCTCTTCCAAGTCCACCCCGACGAAACCGAATGGGATCCACCGGAAGTCTGGCAAAGCATTATCGCCGCGTGCCGCTATGATGCGGGCGGAAACCTAGCGGGCATAGACCTCCTGCCCGTCGTGATCGGCGCGGAAGCTCAGTCTCTCGGATCAGCAACGGGCAGACTGGTGCCCGTCGCCGTCACTGGAAGCGCGGCGCGAGACATCCTCGAGGGATTCGCCACCCGCTCGCGGGCGTTCGGCGTCAAAATCGAAGTGTCCTCGACTTGCGGCCGCATCGCCCTGCCCGCTGCACGAAAATTCGGCTGACGGCCGCGATCGGCCGTCAGACGGTCTTGCATTCGGTCGGCGGGGACTCGCCGGCCGTCTCGCTATCCGCCTTTGTGTCTAGCAGGGCCAGTTCTTCTCCTAACGCTGCGATCAGGGACGAGACGCGACCGCGCACACGCGGCGGAAGATTCACTAGCCCCTCGATCAGGCGCCGCCCTTCCGCGCTGGCAATGAAATCCAGGCGCTCATCGACCGGCAGGGGCCGCGCCTCGGCGCGGGTCGCATCGTTTCCCGGCAGGCCTTCAAAAAAGCGGCCGACAGGAACGCCGAGCGAGCTGGCGATCTCGTAGAGCATCGACGCGCTCACGCGATTCCGCGCGTTCTCGTATTTCTGCAGCTGCTGGAAACTGATGCCTATCGATCGGGCAAGCTGGGCTTGCGAGACGTCCGATTGGACGCGAACGGTCGCAATCTGCCTGCCGACATGCTGATCGGCGGGATGAGGGTCAGTCTCGACCTTTGGCTTCGACCCCCTCCGAAGGAGGATGGCGCGTTGCGGCTTCAACAAGGCCTTTTGATGCTCCACAAGTCAGTCGGATAGAGAGACTGTCGCGTACGCAGCGGGCTCTTCGCACCGATGTTATCTGCAGATCGAATCGCCATTTAATATACCTTATAGGGTGCAAAATGACCCTATAGGTGGCAAAGAAAATCCGCCTGTCGATTGTGGACTCATGGTCAGTCCACGACAGATTCGAGCCGCACGGGCTTTGCTTGGTTGGTCGCAGCAGGAGCTTGCTGACAAGGCAATTGTATCGCTGAATGCGCTGGCCCGGTTGGAAAACGGCAAGGTGGATTCCCGGATCAGCACTCTGCAGGCCATTGAGGCAGCTCTGATAAAAGCAGGTGTCGAATTCTTGTCCGCTGGCCAAAAGGGTGAAGGTGTACGGCTCTTAGATCCTCATGCTTGAATGTTCATTTGGCGGAAAGGCGGGTTCTCGCAATTGCAATGGCCACAAGTACCCTCCTGCGGGTGACGAGAGGCAAAGTCGTGGTATTGTCGGAATCAGCCATGATCCGAGCTCGCTGAAGCTTGGTGGTGGTCAGGCCGGGCAGATGCGCACCATCCGCCCGTCAATTTGATTGCAATTTGTCTAACGTCAGTCATTTAAGCTGACATTCGCTCCGAAGTCAACCAAAAAGACTGATTTTAGCTTGATGAGCCAAATTTCCGTGGAGCAATGCAGAGGCGCCAGAGCGATGCTCGGCTGGAGCCAAGCTGAATTGGCCGAATCTGCAAGTGTTTCGCGCGCTACGGTTGTGGATTTCGAACGAGGCTTGCGCGTCCCACATCGCAACAACCTCGGTGCCATTCGTGAAGCGCTCGAAGCTGCCGGTATAGAATTCATTCCGGAGAACGGCGGTGGTGCTGGTGTGCGCCTGGCCAAACGGCGCTAGCGGCGCCGAACACACAGCTTCGAGCGATTTGCCCAAATCCGAAGCCATCCTGGTGTGCGAATTCAAGACAACTGCTTCGGTTTGCAAAGGTGTTAGGTGACCCGTTGCAGACACCAACTTCCGGCCCTTTTCGCGCCAAAAAGCGGACATTTGAGTTCGCACGCACCAAAGGACCGGCTTTGAGCCGATAACGGTCGATCAGCTTGTGGCCTCCTGGAGATAGAAAGCGGCCGGCTGACGGCAGCCATTTTCACGACAGAACGTCGTTGACGTCGTCCGAGTTGGCGCTGCGTCCCATCATCGAGGACGTTGCTTCGGGGAACGCAACGCGCAGCAAGCGAGAGCGAAGCAGGCGCCCCTACCTCCAAGGATCCAGGTCATGGATTTCGCCGAATTTCTTGCCATCGACGACAGCTTCGCGAAAGATGGACCCGAGACCCCTTGTCATGAATATGGCCCACAAATCCGATGTCACCACAGGAAAGACGATACCTGACTGAACTGGCTACAGAGCTGTCGCGACTCTACGGCTTCGCTCGGCAGATGAACGAAATGGACTTCGCGGCCTCCCTCGGCGGCGAGTTTCGCGGGATGCAGGACGCGGGCTGGTCCACCCAAATCACCGCCGCCGACGTTCGCCAGGAACTCGATACCTATCTGACCAGGGACAGCCAACTGACGACGGCCGAATATCGCATCGTGCTCCTGCTTTACTGCCAGCTTGCCGAAGCCGGCGGAGTGTACGAGTCAATCAAGAATGTGATGGGGGTAATCACGGCGGTCCCGTACAATCTATGGCCGTTCCGGGAACTAGTCCGCGTCAGGAAGCAACCCGCAGCAATCATTGGTCCGAATGCCAACAAGACATTCCGTGACCTTGCGGACACAGCCAAGGCGATCGGCATGCCGCGCTTGGCGAAGTTGCTGGCTAACGCCTTTCGCGATGACATCCGGAACGGCATCGCCCATGCGGACTACGTGATTTGGTCAGACGGGCTGCGCCTTCGTCGTCGCAACGGTGGCAACGTTTACGCCATTTCACATGAGGACGTCTTGTCGGCGGTGGTGCGCGGGATCGCGTTCTTCGACATCCTGCAAGACCATAACAGGACGGCCATGGGCTTCTACAATCCGCCGAAAG
This sequence comes from Mesorhizobium sp. M0983, assembly GCF_040318975.1. NCBI lineage: Bacteria > Pseudomonadati > Pseudomonadota > Alphaproteobacteria > Hyphomicrobiales > Phyllobacteriaceae > Mesorhizobium > Mesorhizobium sp. M0983. Next base: position 327,482 of record NZ_JAMYNH010000004.1, read on the forward strand.
AGATAGTGGGCAAGTTCAGTGGTAATTTTCCAATGCCTTGGACGGTACACTCCGACCCTGTGAAAGGGACGTTTTCGATAAGTGGATCGTCGCCCGGACCAGTCACCACGCCCGCCTATCTCCGGCAGGTGGAGATCACCGATCGACTTGGAGGCAAGGTGCTGGCTGCGTTCCCGCGGCAGGGAAACAGTGACGACGAAATCACAATCAATGGGATCGAAGCAGCCGGCTACGAACCACATGTAGTTCCGTTGGACCCTACCGGATTTGCCGACCTGTTGAAACAGGTCGAGCACCACGCCATGCAGGACGATCGCCGGACGAAGGAGAACGGACTTCTGATCGCGAGCCCCTTCGGTTTCGTGCAGCTGGCCGATTCATCCGCCCTCGATGACTTGTTGCCGCCCCCGATTACCGAGGTCTTGTTCGACGAAGCCGAAGGGGTTTCCGACAGACCGGCTGACGGTGGCTAAATACTCCAGCGAAGCGACCGGCCACGCCGAGGAACGGTCTGGCTTGAGCACACGTGTCGATGCTCCTGTTCCGCACGGCAACGGCAGACCGGTTCTATGGCTGGCGCCGCCGAACCAGCCGGCACCTTGCCGACGAATTCGCGCTCCACCGCATCGAGTTCGCGCTTATCGCAGTGAATCGGCGCCACGTCGTCCGGAGTCGCGTCCAGCGCCGGTTCAGTTGGATCAGGTGTAAAATGCCAGTTGGTCGAGCGTGAGGAATGCTTGCAGCGCCCGCACTTGAGTATAGCTCTCGGCATCGGCTTCGCCATGTCCGACGGCGTGACGGGAACTTGCCTTGCCGGTTCGCGCTGCTGGATCGAATTCGGCGAAGGTGTGCGACTTCAAATAGTGCGCGAACGCCGCCGGAAACAACAACGTGTCTGGGTGGCCCGCCTTTTGCTCGGCGGAATGCACCGCGAATTCGAGCAGTTTGTCGAGCTTCGCGCCTTTACCATGCAGATTCCGGTACGCATCCCGCAGTATACCCTCGATCTCCGTCAGGACGATTTTCAGCACGGCAACGGCATCACCGGACGCGAAATTGTTCAGTGCCGATCGAAGCAGTTTCTCTTTGCCCGCGAAATGCGGTTTCGACATCCACCGCGCAAACATGCTCTCGACCCGCTGCACGTCGAAAGCCGACAGTAGCTTCCCCTCGACCTCGTCGAGCTCAAACCCCGCCTCGCAGTGGCTGGCGAGCTCGCGGAACTCCTTGCCAAGTATCTCGACGAACGGAAACCACCCGGCCTCGATGAGTCGTCCGAAAACATTTGCGTCCGCAATTGCGTCGTAGAAGTCACGATATTTGAGCCGGCGGTGAAGCGTTCCAAGATCCCTTTCCATGTTTTCAATGGAGAGGTCACCATCCGGGTTGAAGTCGCAGAACAGCGCAAAACGCCAACCCTCCCGGAAGATGCAGAGGACGCGATCTTCCTTACCGATCTCCACCAGCGGGAACGACATTGCAGTGACATCAGCTATGTCCGTCTCGAAAATTACGGTCCCCGCAGTCATCGGACGTTTGACCAGAGCCTTGATCGACACTGCCGCCGCATCGAGCCACAGATCGCCCGTGTTGTCGGGGTGAATCACAAGCAGAATAAACCCCGGGCTGGTAAGGCTGACAGGGTGCCCAGCTTGAGCCGAGCGATACTCGATATGGGCGCTCAGGTTCTCGACAATGCGGTGCTGATGCAGAATGTGACGAATGCTGTAGTCGATGTAGAAACCATGGGGATGATACGGGACCACTGACCTTTTGAACTCAGCGTCGAGTTTCTCTTGGCTTTCGGGCTTTAGGCGATCAAACAGCTTCATCAGGTTGTGCGATTTGACAATTCTTGGATCGTCGTGGTCGAAGACGAACCACGCTTTGAGTGCCAGCTCCATCGAAAGCGCCAAAAGCATCGGTTCAACACCGACGTGTTCGCGTTCGCTCTGGTCTGCATGCTCTCCGAATTCTCGACTTGGAAAGCTCTGAGTTTTTCGAAAGATCGCCTTTGCGGCTTCCCCGATCCTAATGGCCGTCGATAAGCGCGCACTCATTAGCGATCCATTGATGTTAACTGGCTCTGGAGCTTGACCTGAGATATTGCAAGAACGCAATCGCTTAGGCTAGGCCGGAATTACAAGCTAACGACAAGTTAGAGTTAGAGTTGAGTTAACTGCCGGCGACCTGTTTTCCTACCTCTTTGTGGCGCGAATGCTATCTGGTTGATCCGTATTATCTGAGCCAAGGTCTCGAGAACTGCGGGGCATCCGCGCGAGCTTGCCGGGCTATGTCAGCTCGTTTGCATTCAAATGCTGGCCGTCCGGCTAATGAGCAGACTGTCCGCCTTCAGGAACTCCCGGAAGGTGGATGAACGACCGGAATGCTGAAGGGTTTCGGGTGCCGTCAGGCGTACGAAAGTCTCTCATGCAGGAACCCGCGTGCCGCACGCGGTGAGCTATGGGGATTTGTGTTTCGGGGTGTGCCAGCGCCTGGGGCGAACTTCCGCATAGGATGCGGTGGGCATGTCGTGGAAGCGGCTTCTGGGCCAGGTCGCAGAGCGTGTATTGTTGATTCCGACGGGATTGGTGTGCGTGACGACCGGCGCCACGGCAACGTGCACATAACATCCCGTTGACCGGCGTCGGCGTGGCGCGGTCGTACGAGCAACTTGGCCATGCCGGGTCATGGGGCGTTCTCCCGGTTCGGCGCTCTTGAGGCAGGCGGTGCACGAGGCTGGCACCACCGTTCGAACCTCTCGATGACGACCATGCGTCCGCCGCAGCAGGGGCAAGGCGGGCGGACGTCAGCCGGTTCTTCCGGAGTGTCGTCTTGGGGCGGCGGAGCGACGTTCAGCAGTTCGCGCGCGAGTGCGAGGCTGGCTTTGCGGGCGGAGCTGGCGAGCAGCCCATAGTGACGGATGCGGTGGAACCCACACGGCAGGACATGGAGCAGGACGCGGCGGATGAACTCGTCGGCGGCAAGCGTCATGGCGCGCTGGCGCTCGGCACCGTCGCGGCGATAGTCCTTGTAGCGGAAGGTGACTCCAGCCTCGTCGAAGGCGATCAGGCGGCGGTTCGAGATGGCGACCCGGTGAGTGTAGCGCGACAGGTAGGCGAGCACCGCTTGGGGGCCGGCGAAGGGCGGCTTGGCATAGACCACCCAGCGCTTGCTGCGAACAGGCTTCAGATGACGCAGGAAGGCGCGACGGTCGGCCAGGTGTGCCGCCGATCCGAAGAAGGCGAGCCGACCGGCGTCGTGCAGCGCGACCAGCCGGGTCAGGAACAGACGGCGGAACAGCTTGCCCAGTACTCTGACTGGGAGAAGGAAGGCCGGCCGCGACGATATCCAGCGTGACCCGTCCGGCGCGATGCCGCCGCCCGGCACGATCATGTGGACATGGGGATGGTGGGTCATTGCCGAGCCCCATGTGTGGAGCACGGCGGTGATGCCGATGCGCGCGCCGAGGTGCTTGGGATCCGCCGCGATCGTCAGCATCGTCTCCGATGCCGCCTTGAACAGCAGATCATAGACCAGCGCCTTGTTGTGGAACGCGATGACGGCGACCTCGGCGGGCAGCGTGAACACGACGTGGAAGTAGCCGACTGGCAGCAGGTCGGCTTCGCGCTCGGCGAGCCATGTACGGGCGGCCGCGCCCTGGCACCTGGGACAGTGCCGGTTGCGGCAGCTGTTGTAAGCGATCCGCCATTGGCCGCAGTCCGCACAGGCTTCGACATGACCACCCAATGCAGCGGTGCGGCAGTGTTCGATCGCCGACATGACCTTGAGCTGCTGCAGGCTCAGATGCCCGGCGTGGGCGACCCGGTATCCGGGGCCGGCAGCACGGAAGATATCGGCGACCTCCAGGTCCGCCCGCACCGGTTCAGCCGGGAGGCGTCTTGCCTTCCATCAGCGCCATCAGCCGGTCGAGCGGCCCCGCGACCGCGTGGATCGTCCGGGTCGAGACCTTGGTGTAGAGCGCGGTGGTATCGAGCTTGCTGTGCCCGAGCAGCACCTGGATGACGCGGATGTCGACATCCTGCTCAAGCAAGTGGGTGGCGAAGCTGTGACGCAGCGTGTGCGGACTGACGCGCTTGCGGATGCCGGCGACTTCGGCGGCTTCCTGGACCGCGCGATGCAGCTGCCGCGACGAGATCGGCGCTGTGCAGCCGCGCCCCGGGAACAGCCAGCCATGGGGGAGCATCACCCCGCGCCGCTTGCCTTCGCGCCACCACAGCCGCAGCAGTTCCAGCAGTTGCGGCGAGAGCATGGCGTTGCGGTCCCTGCGTCCCTTGCCCTGTTCGACGCGGATCAGCATGCGTGTCGAATCGATGTCGTCGACCTTCAGATGCGCGACCTCGGATACGCGCAGGCCCGCGCCATAGGCGACACCGAGCGCGGCCTTGTACTTGATGCCTGGCGCCGCTTCGAGCAGCCGCGCCGCTTCCTCAACGCTCAGCACATCGGGCAGCTTGCGCGCATATCGCGTGACCACCAGCGCGCGCGCCAGATCGCGCCGCCTCAGCGTCACCGTGAACAGGAATCGCAACGCCGAGACCGCACCGTTGATCGTCGCCGGGCCCAGGCCGTTCTCATGCTGGCGGAGCTGGAAGCGTCGGATGTCCTCGGTCGTCGCGGTGTCGGGGGCGCGACCAAGGAACGCGGCGAAGCGCCGGACATGACGAACGTAGTCCTGCTGCGTATGCGGTCCCAGACCCCGCATCAGCATATCTTGCTGCATGCGCTGGCGAAGCGGCGTAGTCGGAGCATCGGTCGACAAGGTAGCCATGGCAAGTTCCTCTCGTTGAAGGGAACTCCATGGTCGGATCGCGGGCTCTACCCGCTCAAGGCCTATGAATACCGCGCCATCTCAGAACCAGGCGACACTCCCGCGCAGCGGGTTCGTGCATGAGGCGCGAAGCAGACATTCGCAATTCCGCGTGCCCACGCCAACTGCTGGAACCGCATAAACATTCAGGAAAAAGCCCATTCCTCATCGGTCGGCGCAATCAGCACGTTCCGCAACCGTCTGTGAAGTTCATGCCACGACGGGTCAGTCACGAAGCCTTTCATGCTTCCACATGCCTCGGCGAAGGAAATGTCGCCCAAACGATCGATAAGATCACTCATCCCGCCGTCCCTGCGATTTAGGAATAGCTCGAGCGGATCATCGTCACGCTCAATTACCCGATGTCCCCAAGCACCCGGTACGTCGTCCGTTGCGAGAGCCTGCCGAAGATCTTCATCCACGCCAGCGGCCTCGAGCGCCCGGGAGACGACATATCGCATCAGGGGATAGTAGATCGGCTGATAGCTGCCTCCAAGCGCGCGCACGCCGGGCAGGATCGACAAAACCAGAAACATCAGCAGGAGATTGGGGACAAGGCTGCGGTTTGCCAGCCGCTCAAGGATGTCGGGGGCTGTGAAGCACGCCACCTTCATCCCGGTCGCAGGATCGATGAGTTCTCCGGCGATCAGACGCAGCGGAAGGCGCTTGCCATTTTCATAGAACCAGAAGAAATCGGTACCGCGCGCGAGCCAGCCACTCCAGGGGCCGGACGCCAGCCCGTCGAGCCCGGCAAGGATATTGGAAGCGAACTTCGGGTCTTCCAGCAGTCTCATGCGCAGCCAGGAATTTTCGTCCGACAGATGGTCCGCCACCAGGTCGGCGATATCCTCGTCGTCGATCTGCAGGAAGGCAAAGCGGCCTCCGAACATTTTTGGCCAAAGGATGAGATTGGCTGCCTTGATGGCGTGCGCGGGCCGCTCGAATTGCGTCTTCGGCAGAAGGCCACGAAGCAGCGTGAGCGCGTCTCCCCCAGTGTTTGGCTCCGTCGGTAACAACTCGAACCTATAGGGTCCCGGTGCGGCTAGCAGGCTGTATCCGATCATCCGGCTTCGGCTGAGGCCAAAGATGTTGACCGACTTCCCGTCAACGGTGAGCCAGCCTGGTCCCTTGCGTGGCTTTTCAACGAGGTTCACCGTCGAAACGGCGTAGGAAACGTAGGTCGAACAGCCATGAGCCGAGAGACCAAGGAGGCTGAAGATATGCGTGTAATAGGCTTCCGGCTCCAGGAGGAGAAACAAATGAGGGCCTGTCTGCAACACGCGGCGCCTTTCGAAATCCTTGCAGATTTTCGAGGCGGTATCGGTCGACAACCCGTTTCGTGTCGCTGCCTTCCTGATGATGTCGAGTAGTTTGGTGAAGGCGCGAAAGCGAATTTCTGGCACGGGACCCGAAGCCGGCGCCGTAAACAGGCGAAACGCATAGTCGCGGATTGGCCGGGAATGATAAGGTCTCATCCAGGGGTAGAGTGCCTCCAAAGACCCCAGGACTGCCTGTTTCGCATCTACGCCTGCTGTTAGCTCTTCCACCTCACGATTCACCTTTTTCTTGCGTCTGAACGACACCTACACTCAAGCACGAAATACCGATGAGGAGCACCACTCCGAAACTACAGAAAATCGTCGAAGGAAATGCTCGATCTCCTACAGCGGCGGCGATGCCGAAGACGAGTAACCCGAGCGCCACGGCCACACTATGCATAATGCCTTTTGCCCGGCCCAATAGATAAATGGATACATGCGACTGCAATGTGACTTCAACGCTGACGCGCCCAAGATTGTATAGAAATCCGAGCGCGGCAAAAAGGACCACAGTCCAGGGCGTGCGCAGAGATGTCAGCGCCATGAGTACCAGCGCCGTTAAGCCCAAAAGCATGAGATGCCGCGCGTGGGTACTCATCGCTCTTTCAATCCGGAATAGAGAGACCGCGCCGATCAGTGAGCCCGCCGACCATGCAGCCTCAAGGTAGCCGAAATCCACGGCAGTACCCTTCAGCTCCTGGAAGACGAAGCTCGATCCCATGACGCTGACAAGCACCGCGCTTGTATAGAGAAGTGCGTAGACGACGATGAGACGACGCAGGCTCGGATCGATTTCCGCTGCAGGGATTTTGGCGATGCGGACATCGCGCGAAACCGGTTCTAGCCGCATCATGGTCAGGCAACCCGCTGAAAACAGGAAGAAGGCAGCAAGAACGGTGAATGGCAGGGCTGGGGAGCGCTCATGCAGCAAAGGCCCTGCAAGCAGAGCTGCGCCGAGGTTGCCGACCTGCATGACGAAGAAGACGGCGGAATTCGTGGCTACAAGATTGCGGCCGTCAGCTATCACGGGGATCAATGATTGAGAGCTCGTAAGCGCGACTCGGTCGCAAAACGAAAAGAGGGCCGCTGACAGGCAGATGATCAGAAACACGTCCATGCAGAGGAGCGCGCAAGCGGTAGCCAGCATAACGAGAAAGCGGCTGAGGTCTGCCGCAACGTTCAAGCACCGCCTGTCAAATCGATCCGCCGCTACGCCGGCCAAAGGGCTCGCGATGAATTCGACAACGCTGACGATCGCAAGGAACGTCGCCACGCCGGCAGTTCCGTACCCTCGGTCGACGAGAATCCAGGCGGATGCGATGTAGTAGCCGTTTCGGGCAACAGCCGCCGATAGCGTGCTGGCCAGGAATCCGAAGCCGGAGTTGGACTGCTCGGCCCGTCCTTTGGCATGATGATTTCGAACCAGGTTTGACATGAGCGGCGTATCCGGCTGACCGCCGATGGATACCTTCTTCCGCCAAGCCTGCTTTACTGTGATGTTGGGGTTTTCCGATACTTGCTGAGAACCGACTAGCGGCGGCCTAGATTCTGCACTTACGACGAAATTCCGTGGGGGCCGCGCCGAAGGCCCGCTTAAAGGCGGTCGTGAAATGGCTTGAGCTGCCGAAACCACATTCCATCGCGATTTCCGTCGCCGACAGATTGGTCGATCGCAGCATGTCCGCGGACTGCTCCAACCGTCGCTGCGCAATGAATGCGTGCGGCGTCATGCCTGTCGACTGCTTGAAGGCCCTCCAGAAATGGAACCGGCTCACCCCAATTTCTTTTGCCAGATCGGCGAGCCTAGGTCTGCCGTCCGACAACGCCTCGATCATTCCCACCGCTCGCTTGAGATCGAACGACGACAAACCGCCTTTTGCCGGTTCCTGATGGAAGCCGTTCAACCTGAACATTTGCCCGAGCAATTGCGTGGCCTGGCATTCCACCATCGTTGCGCTAATGGGGTCAGGCTGCTTGAGCTCCAAGGCAATTCTCTGCAACGCCAACTCTACAGTGCCGTCCCGAAATCCGATCGAAGGCGGCAGCACTGCCGGGCGATGGCGAGCCATTCCCGCAAACACGTCGTCGGCGAACCCTTTTTCAATCGAGACCAGGAGGTAGGAAGCGGTCGCGTCCCCCTCGTCCCACCCATTCCAATCACTGCCGGCGGGCATGAAGATTATCGAACCGGCCCGGCGCGGCAAAAAGGCAATCCGGCGCCCATCCACAATGTCTTCTCCGCGGGACGCCGTGCCCTTCAGGTTCATCAAGAACACATGGTTTGGCTGGAGGAGTCTTGTCTCCTGACGCTCAAGCCCGGTTCTTTTGACCACGTCCGCCCGCACGCTCCCCCAACTCTCATACTTGTGGGCAAGGGATTGGTGCCGTGAACGGCGATTCTCGGTCGGGTCGAGGGCAAGAGTATTCACGTATCCACAGCCTCCTTACTGGCGAGTGGCCAGTCGTTGCATGATGTGGCGAACCATGGGTTGCTGAACAACACGCGAATAACTCTGGATTGGTAGAAGATGTGACTTTAGCGAAAAAATGGCAAACGAGTGAAAGCCGCCTGTATCCGGCAGGCCTACCAGTTGGCTTAGCCAATACTTGAGCTCGGTGAAATATTAGACCACACTTATCTTAGTGGAATTTCCCCCATCGACGTATCGGCATCTCACCAATGGAACGGTGCTGGAGGCATACTGCGATGCGTGGACTCGACGACTTTCTAACTGAGTGCGACCATGGCCCACGCATCAACGGACTAGCCGGCTTTTTCGCGGCGACCGCCGCTGGCAAGAGTGGGATGCCAATCCGCAAGCCCGTCGCCGACGCCCGCCTTCTGCCGAGCGATGAACTGCTGCGCGGCCTGGTCAGCCTGCATGCGGCACGACAAGGTTTTTTCGACCAGCACTACCACGGCAGCATTCCTTACAGATTGGAAGAGGAGTGCCGGATGGCCTACGCAGTGCTGAAATACGCCCGGCATCGTGGCGCTCCGCTTGCGCTATACAGCCTTGGAACGGCGGAAGGCACGATGGCGAGAACACTGTCCGAACTGTCGGAGGGACAGATACGTACACTGTCGTGCAGCCCGAACGCGGAGAATTACAAATGCTTCATGGCCTATGGCCAACCGCCGCACGCCGACTTCTTCATTGGTCCCTTCCATAAGTTGACCAAGGACGTCCTGAGCTCGGATCCGCGACTGGCAAATTTCGCGCACGGGTTCGATATCATTCTCGAAGATACCACCTTCCAGATGTACTCGCCCAATCGATCGGGACAGATCGAGTTCGTTACCCAGCACCTCAAGCAGGACGGAATCTTCGTCTTCGTCGAGAAGTTCCGGGCAACCGAGGAGCCGGACTACAGGCGTCGCGAATACCAGAAGGATTTCGGCTTCAAGGCGCGCTATTTTCCCCCAGACGAAATCGAGAAGAAGCAAACCCTCGTTCTGGATACGATGTTCGGCAATGAGGTGACCTTGGCAGAGATGGCTGACGCAATACGCGCGCATTTCAGGTACTGCTCCATGACGTGGAACAGCGGAAATTTCTGTAGCCTCGCGGCGAGCAACAGCGAGGAAAACCTAAACCGGTACCTCTCCCAGATGGCCACTCCAGCCATTCCGCACGAGTACGTCTACGAAACGAGCTTGTATCCGACCCTGCCGGATAGCCTCCCCGCCGCGCAGGAATAGGCTCCTGCGCTTTGGGACAGGTCAACAACACGCTTCGCCGTTTGGACCATGTCTTCGCAGCTGTCGATCATGGTAGCCTCAGGCAGGCCGCAAGAGTCCTCAGAGTGAGGGAATCCTGTGTCAGCCGCAACATCGTTGCTCTCGAGCAGTTGCTCGACATGCAGTTGTTTGACCGCGACGTCCATGGCGTTCGGCTGACCGAGGCGGGCCGGGCCTGGGTCGATCTTGTCCGGGCTCATTATGAAGGCTTGCACGATGCCCTTGCCGGAGGTAGTCGCGGTCACCAGGATGCCAAAACGGTCAGGATAGGGTTATGCGCCCAGATGGGCCGCACGTTCGTGGCACGTCTCATCGATCGTTTTGGCCATTTGCATCCGGACGTATGTGTTGCGATCGAAGACGTTCCACTGGAACAGTGCCTGGCGGCTATACGCCGCCGGCGCCTCGACATCGTCTTCACGCATGGGCTTGAGAACGCCGCCCTTTGCCGTAGCGAGATATTTGCGCACGAGCGCCTGTTCGTTCTCCTGCCCTGTTGCCACCCGCTTGCTGAAAGGCCTGCGGTCACATGGGCAGATCTTGCAGATACGTGTCTGCTGGTTTCAGGCGGATCCTCCCGGGATCTGCGTTTGCTGGAGCACATCGCTGCGAATGGTGGCCCCACTGTCCAGATATGTCGCGCCAGCGAAGCAACGGTCATCCTCAAGGTGCAACTCGGTCAAGGCGTGGCTCTGGCGGGCGAGGGTTTTGCCAGGACAGTCGCCATCGACGCCATGGCTTGGAAACCGATCAGTGGCCAGAGCAGCATCAGTTCGATCAAGGCAGTGTGGCTGGAATCGAATCCAAAGCGTGCGCTTCTGCGGCTCGTTGGGACCGCAAGAAACATGGTGGCAGCAACGCGACCCGGGCCTACCCCTGTCAATGCAGGAAGTTCGGAAGGCCGCGGCGCGATTTCTGAAGTCACGCCATGACTCGGAGGCGCGACTAACGCGGTTCGACTTCAGTCGTCCGGCCCTCAACCACCCTCCGAACGCTTTGCCCTGGCAAAGCCCCGATACGTCGCAATGAACCGCTCCAACATCGCGACGATGAGGCGCGGCGCATCGGCGGGCCGTTGCCCTGCATCGCGGCCGAGGATCTCCGCATTATCCAGACTCTATGGGCGTGTCTCATGCCTGTGACGTTCCGGCGCTAAGCTTGGCAAGCATCACCGTATTCCAAGCAGCAGGTTCAGCGTTGTTGTCGGGCCCCCCCCCCCGGGGGGGGCCCCCGGGGGGGGGGGGGCCACAGGCCCGGGGGGTTTTTATTTGTTGTTTTAAAAAAATGACGCGGCGCCCCACCCAAGGGGGGGGTTGTGGGGGGGGCCCCCGCGCGGGGGGGGGGGGGGGGGGGGGGGGGGCCCCCCACAACTGCCGAGGAGGTTTTATCCCGCAACTGTATTTCACCGAGTTGTCTGCTCTTCGCCTTTCCGGTGCGTTCGATGGGATGACGCCACACCTCTCGGCCGCCGCGATCCCGGCGGCCGAGAGGTGTGGGCTCAGTGATGGCATCCCGTTCATCCTGGATGACGATGGCGAATACGACCTCGATCTCAATCGCTTCTTCCGGGTTTGCCCGACCATGGGAGTGCGCTCGCCAAACAGCCTTCGCGCTTATGGGCGGGACCTGCTGGTCTGGATGCGGTTCCTTTCCGAGAGACGGCAGGGCAAGCGCATATGGCAGGCCGACCGCGAGGATCTCGCCGCCTATCATGCGGCGCGGCGCCGATCGGCTCCGGCGCATCGGATCTCGGCAGCCTCGTGGAACCGTGCCGTGGCGGCGATGGAGAAGTTTTATGGCTGGGCGGTCGAGGAAGAGCTGATTGCGGCCTCTCCGTTTGGGTCCGTCATGAGCTGGCGGCCTGCGCGGAACGGTCGGTTGGTCCCAACCAGGACCGTCCGAGCGAGAGAGCCCGGCGCGCGGCGTGGTGATCTTCGCTTCATCGGCCTCGATCATTTCCTTGCATTCCGGGACGTCGGGCTGCGCGGCCGCATGCCCGATGGACAGGAAGATCTGGCCTGGAGCGGACGCCATGGCGAGCGCAATGCCCTGTTTGCGGAGCTGCTCGTTACCACAGGGTTGCGGCTCGAAGAGGCCGCCAGCCTGCTCACGATCGAGTTGCCGCCGGTGGATCCGTCCCACTCCGCGCCCAGGTCGGTCTCGTTCCGGCTTCCCGCGTCGATCGCCAAGGGCGGAAGATCGCGGGAGATAAGGATTCCGGCCCGGCTCTTGCGCCGGCTCGCGGATTACGTTGCGATCGAACGGACTAACGCGGTGGTCGATTTGCGCAGCATCGATTCCGATTCCATTACCGTCGGGGAGGAAGCGGGCCGGAGCAGCGTCACCATGGCTGATGATGCCGGTGACGTCAGGCGGGTCAGCCTCGATGTGTTGAACCCGCGCGACCGAAGTCGGCTCGTCACACGGCGCGGCGAAACCCATGGCGTTATGGCTGAACGAGGCGGGCCGGCCGATGACGCCGGCGGCCTGGTCGGTCGTGTTCCGGCGCGCGAGTGCGCGATGCTGTGCCCTCGGCCTCGATCTGCGGGTCGGCCCTCACGCCCTGCGCCACACCTTCGCGGTCCACATGCTCTCCATGCTGATCCGCGAACAGATCGGATCGGTGCTATCCGATGGTCCGCCCGACACGCCTGGCTCGGCGGTTTATCGCCGGATGATCGGCGATCCCCTTCAGAAGCTGCAGCGCCTGCTGGGACATGCCAGCATCGCCAGCACCTACATCTATTTGGACAGTCTGGAGGAGAGCAGGATGCTGGTGGAGGCCGCCGCCGAGCGCTGGGGTGCTGCGCTCGACGGCGAGCCAGGGGACCTTTCATGAGCGGCCGGCGAGCGAGCTTTCCGCCGCCTGAGACGGCGCCGCCACGGCCACTCGGTGCTGTTCGCTTCGAGGTGCAGGTGGAGAGCGGCGAGCGCGTCACGGTCGTCCTGGACGATCGGTCGAGGCCACGGCTTGTCCGCGCCTTCGCAGCGTCGCTGCACGATGGCCTCACTGCACCTGGCGTCGTCTGCACACCCACCAAGATACGGACGCAGGTGGATCAGCTCCGACGGTTCTTTCATTTCCTCGATGCCGCAGGCGAGACGGTCGACACGATTGCCGCAATCGAACCGGGACTGTTCGATCGCTACGAGGCGTGGTTGAAGCAGAACACCGTCGCCGGCGCCATCTTCCGACGTCACCTTCTTTCCCGGCCGATCCTGCTCCTACGTCGTATGGAAGAGCTGGAACCGGGCGTTTTGCCGCCAACGCTCTTGCCCAGGCTCACCTATCTCAGCCTGGAGCCCTACAAGAACAGCCGCCCGCGCGATGCCTACAGTGGCGCAGTCGCCGCACGCATCCGGCGCGCTGCCCGCACGCAGGTCGTCGAGGCGGGACGCCGGATCGCCCTGGAAGGCCATTTGCCGCCTCCACCCGCCGACCTTCATCCGATCGTCAAAGAGCATTTTCAGCGGTTGGTCGAAGGCATCGCCCGCGACGGCTGGGCCATGTCGAAGGACCCGCTATTCGACAGCATGCGTCAGCGTGCCATCTATTATGGAGCGCCAAGGCGCAAGGATCTGAGCTGCGTGGCGGTGCATGCACGCTTCTATCTGACCGCGGTGGATGTCGTTGCGTTCATCACCCTTCTTTCGCTCGGGGCCGGGCTCGAGATCGAGTGTCTGCGCGAACTGAAGGTCGACTGTCTGAAGAACCCGGCCAGAGGCTTTATCGATATCGCCTATCTCAAGCGGCGTGCGCATGGCGCGGAGTGGAAGACCATCCGCGTCCGCGATGGCGGTGCGACAACGCCCGGCGGCCTCGTGCGTCTCGCGATCAGGCTCACAGCGCGCGCTCGCAGCCGCCTTGGTTCCGACCGGCTGTGGGTGTGGGGTTGTCTGAACGGGCTTATCGACGGCATGACGCATGGAACCGTCGCCGCCCAGTATTTCGTGCGGGATCATGATCTTGTCGACGATCAGGGCCGCGTGCTCCGCCTTGAGCTGTCGCGACTGCGCAAGACTTACAAGGCCGAGTGGTACGTCAAGACCGGCGGCCAACTCGAGACCTTCGCACAAGGCCACTCCGTCGCGGTCGCCGCAGAACATTATGCCGATATCCCCGCGCTGAAGAGCGTGCATGAGGCGACAATCGTGGCGGCGCTGGACGATGCGCTCGCAATAGCGCACCTCGATGAACCCCGGATCGTCACACCTTCGCAGGAGGCGGCTATCCGCAATGATCCCGGCGCCGCCGACCTGCACGCGGCAGTCGCGACCAATGCCGTGATTCCGTTCCTGGACGGAGCGCAGGACGTGTGGCTCGCCGGATGCGCGAACTTCTACGAGAGCCCGTTCGGCAAGTCCGGCCAGGCCTGTCCTTCGCCTTTCTGGACATGCCTCGACTGCCCCAACGCGGTCATCACGGCTCGCAAGCTGCCAGCGCTGATCGCCTTCATGTCCTTCACGGTCGAACAGCGTGAGGTGCTCGCCAGCGACGATTGGGAGACCAAGTTCGGGCGTGCCCATCGCCGTATCCGCAATCAGATCCTGCCGGCCTTTCCCAAGAGCACCGTCAATGCCGCTCGTGCCGATGCGACGGCGGATCTTCTCTATCTGCCGCCGGAAGCGACGGCCCCATGAGCGCGATCCAGCCGGCGACTCCGATCAACACCTGGGCGATATCGCAGAAGCGGCGCGCAGATGAGATCGTCCTTGCGACGCACGCCCTCAAGCCTGGCACAGAGCAGCCACGCCTGTCCCAGTTTGTCGATGAGCGGTGGGATCTCGCGCCGGCGATCTTTCGCGAGAACGCACCCAGGTCCATCATGGCGGTCGACTTTACGACGCTCAGCGACCCCTGGCAGCGGCTGACGGCCAAGGAGTTCATCTGGGCCCGGCTGAACGAACCATCTCCCTATCCGAGACAGGTCCGTATGGCGCCGACGATGGCGCGCGCGACCTTGTTCACGGTGTCGGGTTTCATGGCATTCGTCGCACGGCATGCAGGCGTGTTCGCCATGCGGCTGGTCGATCAGGAATTGCTCGACGCCTATCTTGCCGAGCTGAAGCGCGAGCCGGGACGCACCGCCAATCGCGCCGCCCACCTCATCGACGTTCCGATCCGATCATGCTCGATCGATACGGCCAGTCCCTAACGCTGGGGAGCTTTTCCTTTCGGCCATGGCGTGGTCGCCCAGCGGTGCGGATCGCCGGGCTCGCGCCTCAGGCGATGTCCGCCGAGAACCGGACGCGACGGATCCCCGAGCCGGTGATAGGAGCGATGCTGCGATGCTCGCTGAAGTATATCGACCTTTTCGCCGAGGACATCTTCGCCGCGCGAGCCGAGCTCGATCGGCTCGAACAGACCTGCGAGGCGCGCAACGATGCGCAGGGCAGCATGTCCTTGTCCGATCGTCTCGACATCTTCATCGGCCGGCGCTGCGTTGAGGGACGCGGCATTCCTATGCGCACCATCGGAAGTCAGGGCCGTCGGTCGACGACAGACGATCCCGGCATCAACTTCCATATCATCGGCCTCCAGATGGGCTGTGACGGACACTTCCTGGCCTATCGCGCACCGCTGAGAAGGCGTCTGGAGCGGGCACTCGAACGGCTCGGCGGCGAAGTCGGCGGCATGGACAGTTCGGTCTCTGTCGAGCCGGACACCGGCTTGCCTTGGCGGGAGGGGTTCGATGAACGCAGCATCGTCCAGGAAGAACGGATGCTGCAGGCGGCCGCCTACGTCGTCTGCGCCTACCTGACCGGGATGCGCGACAGCGAGTTGCAGGCGATGCGGGTCGGCTGTCTGTCCATCAGCCCGAGCGCCGATGGCCTTGTCGAGCGGCATCGCATCAAAAGCACCGTCTACAAATCGAGGCACGTCACCGGCGAAGAGGCAGAGTGGGTGACGATCCCGCGTGTCTCTCAGGCGATCGAGGTGGCGGAACGGTTGAGCGTCCGACAGCGGGAAGCCCGAGGCGCCGACACTATCTGGCAGACGCTTGTGACGACGAAGGGGGATGAGCGCGAGATTCGAGGCGGTGTCATCGAGCTTCTCAACGAACTGCGCGATCAGCTTGACCTGCGATCGCAGAACGGACCCGCCATCCCGCACGTCGACGGAATGCCGTGGTGGTTCACGCCGCGACAGTTTCGGCGAACGCTCGCCTGGCACATCGCCAACCGGCCGTTCGGCACCGTGGCCGGCAAGATCCAGTACAAGCATGCCTCCATCGCCATGTTCGAGGGCTATTCCGGCGCTAGCCCATCAGGGTTTCGGCATGAAGTCGAGCAGGAACGCGCCCTCGGCCAGCTCGACGATGTGGTTGCCTATTACGAGGATGCAGTCAGGCATGGGTTGCCCCAGGCTGGCCCGGCCGCCACGCGGCTGCGCCGCGAGTTTGAGCATGTCCGTGACGAACTCGGTGACCTGCCGGGCCGGATCGTCGATTCCCAGCGGCTGCGTTCGATGCTCAGGCATCTCGGTCGCACGCTCCATGTCGGCCTGCTGGCGGATTGCTTCTTCGATCCCGACACCGCGCTCTGCCTCGATCGCGAGGAAGCGTCGATCGAGCGCAGCGCACCGGCTCTATCCCATTGCAGGCCCGATCACTGTCCCAACGCCTGCATCACGCGGCGCCACCTGGCGCCCTGGCAGGCCTCGATCGCCGAAGGAGATCGGATGCTTTCCGAGCGCCAGCTCTCACCATTCCAGCGGGAAGCGGTCTCCCAGGATAACGAGCGCAAGCGGAACCTCATCGCGCCGCTTCTCGAAGGGATGACGGAATGACGAGACCGATAAGCGCCACCGCCATTTCGGCTATCGAAGCTGCAATGGTCCGGCTCCTGGCCAGCCAGACGGAGAAGGAGGAGTTGAGCATCGCTCGCCTTGCAGATGAAGCCGGGCTATCCCGCGCAACGCTTTACAGGGCGCCCGAGCTGCTCGCACGGTTTCGGGATGCCGCCTCCGCTCGTCTGCAAGCAGCGAGTGTCACTGCACCGGCTGACCGCACGCGTCAGCTTGAGAACGAGATTGCCTCGCTGCGTGGCCGCGAGACTGATGAACTGCGTGCGTTGCGGACCGCCAATCGGCACATGGCTCAACGGATACAGGCACTCAGCCTGCTTGTCGCAGAGCAAGAGCGGAAGCTCACCCGGCTTCAGGCCGAGCCGTCGCCGCCGGGGTCCGTTCGGGTGGTGCCGTTCGTCGCACCGGGCGATCTAGCCTCGCGCTGACGGCCTTGTCCCCGCGCGGCCTGCGCCTTTCGGCTGCGATAGCCACGATCCGAGCGGATGAAAGCCTCGATCATGTGCGGGATCAGCGCAGCCGCATCGACAGGCTCGTACAGCCGGCTGTGCTCGGCCGCGTAGCGGTCCAACTCTTCCTTCAACGGCTCGGGCATGGCGAGCGTCATACGAACCACGCCGACCTTCGGGAGCCGGCCAAGTTTCAGATCCGCCATGGCGCGTCTCCCTCGATAAATGCGACGGCGACATGTTGACCGTTCAGATAATCGGCGTAAGCGGTCAGGTCACGGTGCAATGCCGCGGGTAGCTCCACCATGACCTTGACAGGTTTGTCGTCGGCGATTGGCCCCAGTTTCAGCTTGGCCATTTTCAGGCTCCGTAAGGTTCGAGCACGAGATCGCGTGTGACGATCACGCGCACCGGGAATCCCGGTCGGATGGTGAGCGCCGGCGCTATGTTGAGCTGCCGCTGGACGATCTGCTGGCCTGTCTGGCTGATGCTGTCCGAGGCGCCCTGGCGAAGCGCGCGCATGATGTCGCTCTCCTCGCCCGATGAGCCTGCTTGCGCCCCGATGCTCAGAACCGTGGAAAGCGCGGCAGCCTTGAACAGTTCGCCCCAATGATAGTCGACGCCGTCCTCGAGGCCAGCATAGCCCTCGGCGTCCGCGCCAGGCTCACGTTCCAGAACGATGGAGCGGCCGTCTGGAAAAATCAGTCTGCTCCATACCAGCAACACGCGACGCTGGCCGAAGCCGACACCATTGTCATACTGGCCGATGAGGCGCGTTCCCTGCGGGATGAGACGAATGTGGCCGGTGGGACTGTCATAGACATTCTCCGTTACCTGCGCGGTGATCTGACCCGGCAGGTCGGAGCGAATGCCGGTGATGAGGGCGGCTGCGATGACGGCGCCGGCCTGCAGGACGTTCTTCGACGCCGGCGGCGCAACACGGTCCGACGAGACGGTACGCTTGTCCGGCGGCTGATTGAGGAACGCGAGTTGGCGATCCTGCGCGGAGGGCGTCGTAGGTTGCGGCGCGAGGCCAAGGCTGGCGAGGTCGGTATGGGACGGAGTGCCTGTCGTGCCTGTTCCAGGCTGAGCGGCGGTCGCGTCGCTTGCGGGCCGCGTTTGCGTGGACGCAAACAGACGCGCGGTCCTCGCCGCTTCCAGCTCCTGCTCCCGGCGCTGCTCCTCTGGATCCGGTCCGACCGAGCCCGACGACGGCGCTCCGATGGCCGGGCCGCTATTTTGCGCGTTGAGAATCGGACGGCCGAGATCGCCCGGAAGCGGTGGGCCAAGCTTTGGAACGCCTGCATAGTCCTTTGGGAGGCCGGCGAGCCCATCGGGCGTCGAACGATTGTCGGTTGAATACAGCTCCTGACCCTGGCCTTGTTGACGGTTCTGCAGCGCGTAGATCAACGCACCGCCGACGGCGAGGCTTGCGACTAGCCCCAAGCCGGTTAGCGCCTTTCGGGACAGACGCGTCACGCGCGGCGGCTCGGCGCGTAGCCGCATGGCCGCGGCCGGCTCGCCTGTCAACGGACGGGCGTCATCTTCGGCTGACTCCGCCCTTTCTGCGTCATTTATCGGCCCCCGGCCTTCTTCCTTCCCGGGCTCCATTTTGTCGCTCATGATGACGACCCTCCCCTGTCTGTTCGGAGGTTCGTCGCCGGCGGGGTCTCACCAGGGCCACGCATCCATGAAAATCGACTGCTCCTTACCCCATCGGTGCGAGAGACGCGGACGCGCTGCTGGTTCTTGCCTGCGCCGAAGCGCAACTCGGCGGCGGCAAACAGCCGGTCGACGATCATGTAGTTGCCGCGCACGCGATAGTTGACCAGCTCGGACGTGTCGCCTTGCGGCCCGACCACGAAGAGTGGCGGCATCTCGCCCTGCCCGATGCCCCGCGGGAACTCGATGAACACCTGCTTGCCATCGTCGAAGGCGCGCAGCGGCCGCCATGGTGCGCGATCGCCAGTCACCTCGTAGCGGAAATTGACGCGAGAAAGATCGATGCCTGTCGAGACCGGCTGTGCAGCCTCAGCCTGCTGGTTCTGCCTGCGCAAGGCGATGAGTTGGTCCTGCGGGTATTGCCAGGAAACCGATGCCATATAGGTCGACGGCGTCGAGCGCAGCTCCATGTGATAGGTACGCCGATCGGTATTGATGACGAGATTGGTGAGAAGGTCGGCGCGCGTCGGCTTGACGAGGATGTGGACTTGCTTGGCCCCGCCTGTACCGCTCTCGGTATCGCCGATGATCCAGCGCACGGTGTCGCCGGCGGCGACGGGACCGGAGCCGACGAGCTGCTCGCCGGACTGGAGCGCGATGTCGGTGATCTGCCCCGGCGAGGCATAGACCTGGTAGAGCGCGCCATCGACGAACGGATAGACCTGCATCGAGTTGATGAAGCCGTTGCGGACAGGCTGGACGCGCGCGGCCGCATTGGCCAGGTTCACGCGCGCGGTCGGATCGGTTGGTTCCGGCTCGAGCTTTGCGTCCTTGCCGACCGGCTTCAACTGGCCTGGAAGCGGCAGCGGCTTTGACAGCTCCACCACCTTGACGGCCGGGGGCGGATCGACGGCCTGCACGGCCGGAACCGGATCGTCATAGGAAATCTCCGGTGGCTTCTGCCTGGTGGCACAGCCCACAAGCGTCGACGTGCAAAGCAGAAGTGCTGGAAAGGCCATTTTGCGGAAGGCCGGTATTGTGTGGATGAGGAAAGCCGGACGCCCCCAAGGGGCGGCTTTGCAGAGTGCGGGCGTCATTGTCCAAGCTCCTTCGACCAGTTGATGGCGTTGATGTAGATGCCGAGCGGGTTCTTCCTCAGAGCGTCGGCGTCGCGCGGGGGCTGCACGACAATGGTGATAATGGCCGACCAGCGCTCCGTGGAAGCGAGGGAGCCGTCCTGATAGCGGCGCTCGACCCAGGCGATGCGGAAGCTCACCGGCGATGCGCGGATGACCGATGACACGTCGACGGCGACCTGCTGCTTGCCGACCTTGGTGAACGGGTCATTGGCGCGCGCATAGTCGTTGAGAGCCAGCGCCCCGCCCTGCGTCGCGAAGTCATAGGCGCGCAGCCAGTTCTGCCGCACGATGACCGGATCGGCGGGGATCGACCTCACCTGTTCGATGAAGTGCGCCAGGTAGAAGGCGATCTGCGGATCGTTCGGCTGATAGTCGCCGACCGCAGGGGCGACAGCCTGCGCCTGGCCGAGACGATCGACCTGCACTACCCAGGGCACGATCGAGCCGTTGGCGGATTGCCAGACGAGCGCGGCGGAGAAGCCCGCGGCGAGCGCCAGGGAGGCGAAGGCCATGGTACGCCAGTTGCGCGCCTGTACGCGCGCCGAACCGATGCGCTCGTCCCAGATCTGGGCAGCGCGTTGGTAGGGCGTCTCGGGTTGTGGGGATTTGCCGTAGTGCGTGGACGGTCGTTTGAACATGCTCAGTCTCTTTCAGAGAGGTTGATCGAGGAGCCGCCGCTATGGCTGTCGCCACTGCGAACGGCGTGGGCGGCGGCCTGGACGCCATGGGTCATCTGTTGCGAGCGCTTCATGCGCTTTGCCCAGGCGGGCTGACTTTCGGTGGCGGAGGACGCGACGGGAGCGGAGCCGGCTTCGGGCGCGTTCGCGCCGATTGTGCCAGCGGTGGATGATCCGGCCGTCGTCTCGAAGGCAGCGCGAGCGCCGGACTGGTAGCTGTGCTTCATGCTGCCTGCCGCATTATTGGCCGCGCGCTTGAGCGGTGAGATGGCACCTTGGGCACCGGCGCTGATGACACCGCCGAGTCCGGATGCAACGCTGGAAAAGCCTGACTGTCCGGCGGCGCCGAGCTGGTAGGCTGTGGATGCCCTGCCCGCAGTCGCGGCACCGCCGCGAGCCGCCGCTGCAGCACCGCCAACAGCAGCCGTACCACCCGCCATGACGGCGCCAGAGGTTGCGACGATGCGCGCGAGATTGTTCCAATTGGAGATGAGGTAGGCGAAGACGCCGACGAAGAGCGTCTTCTTGACGAGGCGCGCCATGATGTCGTCGTCGGCACCCCAGGACCAGAAGAGCGCCGCCAGCGCCCGCAGCAATCATGCCGCCGGCGGCGAGCCCGGTTCCGACCGCCGCACCGGCGCCGAGCTGCGGGCCGCCGGAGACGAGGCCGTTGGCAATACCCGGTCCAAATATGCCAAGGCCGAGCAGCGACAGCGCCGCCAGCACGATCGCCATGGCGTCGTCGATCGACGGCGTGGTCCCGCCGAATCCCGAGGTGAACTCGGAGAAAAGGGTCGAGCCAATGCCGATGATGACGGCGAGCACCAGCACCTTGATGCCGGACGAGATGACGTTGCCCAGCACCCGCTCGGCCATGAAGGCGGATTTGCCGAACAGACCGAAGGGAATCAGCACGAAACCGGCGAGCGTCGTCAGCTTGAACTCGATCAGGGTGACGAAAAGCTGGATTGCCAGGATGAAGAAGGCCAGCAGCACCAGCGCCCAGGCGAAGAACATGCAGGCGATCTGGATGAAGTTCTCGAAGAAGGACCAATAGCCCATCAGGTTCGAGATCGAGTCCAGCAACGGCCGGCCGGCGTCCAGCCCGGTCTGCGCCACCTTGCCCGGGCGCATGAGATCGTTGACGGTAAAACCCGTACCCGAAGCTTTCAGGCCAAGCCCGGCGAAGCTTTCAAAGACGGTCACGTCGATGACGATCAGGGTCGTGGCGATGAAGCCGACCTCGCCTCCGAGCAGGCCGAAGCCGCCGTCGATGTAGCGCGTGAAGACTTCGAGGAAATGGTCGATGACGCCCATACCGCCCATGTCAGCGGATCTCCGGCCGGGGCGGCTCGACCTGCATCGCGGGAGCGGTCACATCCGTCCGCTCCCCTTCTTTCCGGTCGGCTGACGACGGCACATCAGGGAATAACGTTTTCGGGGCAACGGCAGCAGGCGCGGTTGCCGAGTCATGTTGACCGAGAAACCGGCGCCGGCTGTCCGCCCACGCTTTCACGCAGCTGGGATCGCGAGGGCCGGCCTCGCCGATTCCGGAACAGCGGCGCAATTCGGACGCGAGCGGGTCTTGTGACGCGATGGAACGGTCCCGCGTCGCCAGGGCGTCCGGCTCATCGTCCTTGCTGCTCATCTCGATTGCGGTCACTGTCAAAGCGACACCGATGAAGACGACTGCGCCGATGCGCGCGAGGATCTTGCCATCCATCGCGCGGGCCTCAGTTCTTGCCATAGAACATCTGCGCACTGCCGGGCTGGTAGCCCGAGCCCTGCGTCAGGAAGCGCCGGCGCTGCTCTCGACCCTGGTCGGCAGCGGTGGCCTGTTCGGCCGATTGCAACGCTTGCGCCCGACCGTTCGCGGCGACGACAGCCGTGAGATCGGCGAGCTGCTGCGCCTGAAGCCCGAGGAGCTGGTTGCCGGCCTGTGCTGCCTGAAGCGCTCCGGTCGCACCCTGGCTCTGGCCGACCAGCGCCGACATCTCACTGCGATTGGTGTCAATGTTGCCGACGACGCCCGCCTGTACACGCATGGCATCCTGAAGGCCACCGACCGTGTTGCCCCAGCGCGAGCGCGCTTCGGCGACAAGTTCCTGGTCCGAAGCCGACAGCGCTGCGCAAGAAGAACGCCAGCGTCATCTTCGCCACGCAGTCGCTCAGCGACATCGATGGTTCGGCGGTCGCGCCTGCGATTATCGAGAGTTGCCAGACCCGGCTTCTCCTGCCGAACGAGCGCGCCATCGAGCCGCAGATCACGGCGATCTATCGCCGCTTCGGCCTCAACGATCGGCAGATCGAGATCATCGCGCGGGCGATGCCGAAGCGCGACTATTACTGCCAGTCCCGTCGCGGCAACCGGCTGTTCGAGCTCGGTCTGTCGGATGTGGCACTCGCGCTCTGCGCTGTATCCGCGAAGACCGACCAGGCCGCGATCGCCCAGATCCTCGCTGAGCACGGCCGCGACGGTTTCCTCGCAGCCTGGCTGACCCACCGCAATTTGCGATGGGCGGCTGAACTCGTTCCCACCCTGACCAGCCCCGCACTCACCAACAAGGAGAAGTCCCCATGAAAATGCGCCGTTCACTTGCCATGCGGCTCGCTGCCCTGCTTGTCGCTCCCGCCGCGCTCTCGCCCATGCTGGCGACACCCGCACAGGCCTTGATCGTTTTCGATCCCTCAAACTATTCGCAAAACGTCCTGACGGCGGCGCGCTCGCTGGAGCAGATCACCAACCAGATCACCTCGCTTCAGAACCAGGCGCAGATGCTCATCAACCAGGCCCGCAATCTCGCAAGCCTGCCGTTCTCCTCGCTGCAACAGCTCCAGCAGTCCGTGCAGCGTACGCAGCAATTGCTCGGTCAAGCGCAGAACGTTGCCTATGACGTCCAGCAGATCGATCAGGCCTTCCAGCAGAAATACGGCAACGTCTCGTCTTCAGCCATTCGCGGAGCTGGCCGGCAAAGCCCTCATCGTCCAGCGCAAGCCAGCCTTCGTCGATGATGAGAAGGGTTGGCGAGCCATCGAGCCGGTCCTCGATGCGATGGAAGAGATAGGATAGCACCGCGGGCGCAGCACCCGTTCCGATCAGCCCTTCGGTTTCGAATGCCTGGACCGACGCCGATCCGAGATGCTCGTGCTCGGCATCGAGCAACCGGCCATAGGAACCTCCGACGCAATAGGGGCGCAATGCCTGCTTGAGATCGTTTGATTGCAGCAGCACGACCAGGCCGGTGATGGTGCGCTCCTCGACAGGCGCGGACGCCAGAGAACTTAACGCCGTCCAGATATGCTCCTTGATCTCAGGCGTGATCGTCACATTCTCACGCGTCAGGATCGCCACGATCCAGTCGGCGGCCCAGGCGCGCTCGGGGACATCGTGAATGCGCGCGAACGGCTGAAGGCTGACGCTATCGGACGCTCCATCGCTGAGATCGCCGCCGAGATCATGCCAGTCGCCGCCCATGGCGAGTGCCGCCGCGCGGATCGAACCGCCGAAATCGAAGGCGAAAACCTGTGACCCCGCGTAGCGGCGGAACTGCAGCGCCATTAGTGCCAAAAGCACGGACTTGCCCGCTCCGGTCGGGCCGACGATCAGCGTGTGGCCGACGTCACCGACGTGAAGCGAAAGCCGGAACGGGGTCGAGCCTTCGGTCTTGCCGAAGAGCAGAGGGGGCGCTGCAAAATGCTCGTCCCGCACCTCGCCCGCCCACACCGCGGAAAGCGGAATGATGTGGGCGAGATTGAGCGTGGAGATGGGAGGTTGACGGACGTTGGCGTAAACATGACCCGGCAGGCTGCCGAGCCACGCGTCGACGGCGTTGATGGTTTCAATGATCGCCGTGAAATCGCGACCCTGGATCACCTTTTCGACTTGGCGCAGGTTTTCGTCGGCGATGCGGGGATCATCGTCCCACACCGTCACCGTCGCGGTGACATAGGCCATGCCGGCATAGTCAGCGCCGAGCTCCTGCAGCGCCATGTCGGCGTCGGCGGCCTTGTTCGCAGCGTCGGTGTCGACGAGGACGGAGGCCTCGTTGGTCATCACCTCCTTGAGGATCGCCGCGACCGATTTGCGCTTGGCGAACCATTGACGCCGGATCTTTGTCAGCAGCCTCGTCGCATCGGTCTTGTCGAGCAGGATCGCGCGTGTCGACCAACGATACGGGAAGGCCAGCCGGTTCAGTTCGTCGAGCAGGCCCGGCGTGGTCGCGGTCGGGAAGCCCGTGACCGTGAGAACGCGCAGATGCGAAGCGCCAAGCCGCGGCTCGAGCCCGCCGGTCAGCGGCTGGTCGGCCAGCATGGCATCGAGATACATCGGCGTTTCGGGAACGCGGACACGGTGGCGATTGGTCGAGACGCAGCCATGCAGATGGGTCAGCGTCTCGGCGTCATCGAGCCAGCGGCACTCCGGCATGAAGGCTTCGACAAGGCGCAGGACGCGGTCGCTGCGATCGGCGAACCCGGTCAGCACCTCATTGGGGTCGAGGCCCCTCTTTTCGCGGCCTTCGTAGAGCCAGCTTTCCGCACGCGCTGTGTCTTCGGCGGGTGCAAGATAGGTGAGCGTCAGGAAGTAGCTGGACTCGAAATGCGCGCCAGCCTCCTCGAAGCCCGCCTTTCGCTCCGCATCGACCAGCGTCGAGGCCGCATCCGGAAATCGGCTGTCGGGATAGCGGGTGGAGGCATGGCGCTGCGCCTCGACGAAGATCGCCCAGCCGGAGCCGAGGCGGCGTAAGGCATTGTTGAGCCGGCCGGCGACGGCGACCAGTTCGGCCGGCACGGCGCTGTCGAGATCAGGACCGCGAAAACGCGCGGTGCGCTGGAAGCTGCCGTCCTTGTTGAGGACGATTCCAGCGCCGACCAATGCCGCCCAGGGCAGGAAGTCAGCGAGCCGGCTGCTGCGGTTGCGATATTCGGCAAGGTTCATCATCTGTGCGACCTCGCTTAGACCGTGAGATGCGCAGGGATGCGCAGATGCCGGCGAACCACGTCGGCGAAAAGCGGATCGCGCTTGGCGGCCCAGACTGCGGCAACATGGCCGATCGCCCAGATGGCGATGCCGACGAGCCACAGACGCAGCCCCAGCCCCACGGCGCCCGCGAGTGTCCCATTCATGATGGCAATGGCACGGGGGGCCCCGCCGAGCAGGATCGGCTCGGTCAACGCGCGGTGCACGAGGACCGTATAGCCCGGCACTGCATAATCCGGCATGGGGCCGCCCTGTTCGAGAGCGCCCGCCATCAAACCAGCGCTCCGCCGCCGAACGAGAAGAACGACAGGAAGAAGCTCGACGCCGCGAAAGCGATGGACAGGCCGAACACGATCTGGATGAGCCGGCGGAAGCCGCCCGACGTGTCGCCGAAGGCCAGCGTCAGGCCGGTTACAATGATAATGATCACAGCCATGATCTTGGCGACCGGGCCTTCGATCGACTGGAGGATCTGTTGCAGCGGCTGTTCCCACGGCATCGATGAGCCGGAGG
This sequence comes from Mesorhizobium sp. M0983, assembly GCF_040318975.1. Taxonomy (NCBI): domain Bacteria; kingdom Pseudomonadati; phylum Pseudomonadota; class Alphaproteobacteria; order Hyphomicrobiales; family Phyllobacteriaceae; genus Mesorhizobium; species Mesorhizobium sp. M0983. The sequence goes on from NZ_JAMYNH010000004.1 coordinate 353,600, forward strand.
CATAAGCGGGCGCGGCCATCACCAGGATGAGCGTGGCACCGGAAACGGTCATGGCGAGACGTTGGCGCGCGAGGCGCATGCGTTGGATCACGGATTTTCTCCTTCAGGGCTTTGGATGAGCAAGGTCGGGCTGTCGTCGCCCTCGACGACGGCAGGCGCGACCCGGTAATCGCCGTCCGGGCTCAGGCCATCGACACGGGCGAGTTCGGACAGCCGGCGCGCGGAGCCGCGGCCGGAAAGGACGGCAACCAGGTCGATCGTTTCGGCGATCAGCGCGCGTGGAACCGTGACGACGGCTTCCTGGATGAGCTGCTCCATGCGTCGGAGCGCACCAATGGCGCTGCCGGCGTGGATCGTGCCGACGCCGCCGGGATGGCCGGTGCCCCAAGCCTTGAGCAGTTCGAGCGCCTCGGCCCCGCGCACTTCGCCGACCGGAATGCGGTCGGGGCGCAGGCGAAGCGATGAGCGAACAAGATCAGATAGAGACGCGATGCCGTCTTTCGTGCGCATCGCCACGAGATTTGGCGCGGCGCATTGCAGTTCCCGCGTATCCTCGATGATGACGACGCGATCGGCGGTCTTGGCCACTTCAGCGAGCAGCGCGTTGATCAGCGTCGTCTTGCCCGTGGATGTGCCGCCTGCAACGAGGATGTTCGCGCGGTTGGCAACGCCCTCGCGCAGCGCGTCCGCCTGCTGCGCCGACATGATTCCGGTCGCGACATAATCTTCAAGGGTGAAGATGGCGACGGCGGGCTTGCGGATCGCGAAGGCGGGCGCCGCGACGACGGGAGGAAGAAGCCCCTCGAACCTCTCCCCCGTCTCGGGCAGCTCGGCCGAGACACGTGGGGCGCCAGCATGGACTTCGGCACCGACATGATGAGCGACGAGGCGAACGATGCGTTCGCCGTCCGCCGCTGACAAACGTTCGCCCGTATCGGACAGGCGATCGATCCACAAACGTCCATCGGGATTAAGCATCACTTCGACGATGCCGGCGTCGTCGAGATAGTGCGCGATCGCGGGTCCGAGCGCTGTGCGCAACATGCGTGCGCCGCGAGCCAGACCTTCTGAATTGTGAGGCGAAGCTGCCATCCTGTCCCCGTTTCGATCCGGGGGAACATGGGCGGCCCCTGGACGGGGATGATTAAGAGAGCCGTATCTCGAGTGGTTTCAACATCTATATCGAGGCGTAGTGGCGTAGCGTGCAAATACAGGAGATCGGCGGTGCCGACGTAAACGGCGCAAGGCGGCGATTGTTAGTTCTGCTTTAGGTACGGCGATTATCTATATGGTCCTCGACAGGCCGGTACCCTAATCCACGTATTAGACTGCGCGCGGTACAAAGGCGAATCCGCTGCGACAGCTACGAGGGTTGCCCAGCGTCTCTTGATTTTGTACCCAGCCAAGATCGAAAACATGGAGTCTGATTATGGACGACTACGACAACGAAAAAGGCGCAAAGCCTGAAGACGTGCGCGCCTCGTTGAAGGGATGGGCTTGGTTTATTGCTCTGACGCTCGGGATCTTTGGTGCCGCCTACGCTTGGATTGAGACCTAAGGGCGCGCCTTAGGTACGGGGCTTAGAGAGCCGACGCTGGCGCGCTGCAACACCGTCAATAACTTCGAGTCGCGGCGAACCCAGCTGCGAAATTGTCGCCGTAGGTCTGGCGAAGGTGTCCACCTTCGTGTTCCCGTGCTTTTCGCTATACCGTCCTGGTTGCGGTGGCGCCCATCCGAACCTGGATAATCAATTGTCCGCTCGCCGGCAAAGCCGTCTGATCAAGCGGCTTCAGCACGAGTTGACCGTCGAGTCTTGTGGCGAACCACCACGTCGACCTTGTAGTCGAGCCGGTCCAGACAGCGAACCAGCCTGTCTATTGAAAACTTACCCGTTCGCCCTGTGGCGATCGCGGAGACGTCGGGCTGCTTCATTCCGAGCAGTTCAGCCGACTTCGCCTGGGTCAGGCGCCGGCGCTTGATAATGGCGCGGATCTCGCGGGCCAGCTTGGCCTTGAGCAATTCCTCTTCGGGATTGTCAAAGCCGAGGTCCGCAAACACGTTGCCGCTGCTCACTTCGGCGGTGATGTCTTCTGTCATGACTTTGATCCTTTCCCATAGTTTTCGCGATAATGCGCCTCGGCCGCCTTCAATCGTACTGTGACGAGATCGATTTCTTGCTTAGGCGTCTCCCTGCCCTTCTTCGACTTCTTCTGGAAGCAATGAAGGACGTAGATCACACCAGCGAAGCGGACGGTGTAGACGGCGCGGTAGGTATCTCCGTCAAAGTCGTCGACCACCTCAAGGATGCTGCGGCCCCCAAACCCTTTCAGGGCTTTGACAGCCGGGTGCTCCTCACCATTCTGGGCGTCGTTGATTGCGACACCCATCAACCGGCGAACATCGACCGGAAACTCGCGCAGGTCATCCTTCGACAACCCCATCCATATCGTGGGCTTTTGGTTTCTCATTCGCCCTTTGCCTTATAGCATACAGACTATAATTTTCAACGAAAAATCCTGACACCGCCTAGCCACTGAAAATAACTGGTTCGGCTCAGACGCCTGTTTTTCCAGGTGGTCATAGAAGCTCATAAAGGCGTGGTCCCTCATGCAATCACAGATCTCAAATTGCGGATTTCGCGCCCAACATGGTTCCCGTATAAGCGACCCCACCCTGCGGCTGTCTAGTTCTCGTCTGCCAAACCCGACAGGTTGGCAACGCGCGTTCCATGGCAACATATCGTTCCAACGCTTTGATATATTTGACATATCGATGCTTGCGAAATCTCGGTTCGCCAGTCCATTTAGCGCGCGGGCGTGCCGGGCTGGTTTGTGTCCAGACCGCCATCGATGTCCTCGGAGATCTCCTGCCGAAGCTTTGGACCTTTCGCCAGGCGCCGGCCGAGCGCGGTGACGAAGGCATCATAGCGCTCGCCAGCCTTGGCGTGGGCTGCCTGTGCCGCGGGCTCGGGCAAAGCCGGTGTTGTCGCCAGCCAGAAGCGGACGAAAACGGCGAGCGTCTCCACGGCAATCGCGACATCGCGCTCCTGGCGTGTCATGCGGCGATCGAGCTGGTCAAGCCGCTTGGTGATCGCCGCCTCCTGTCGCTCGGCGGCATCTGGTGAGAGGAACGACTCGATGGCCGCATCGGCAACGAGTGATCGCGAAAGATCTCGTCGCGCCGCATGTTCGGCCAGCCTGCTCATGACCTTCGGATCGAGATAGACGGACAGGCGTTGTTTGCGGGGTGCCTTTATCATCGGAGCCTCACATATCCACGCCGTCGCCCGGGTCGAGCGACGCCTGCCGCGCAACGCCCTGCATCAGGCGCGTCAGTCGACGGTTGCGGGCAACCTCGTCCTCCACGTCGTCCAGGTGATCGATCTCGAATTCGTTCTCGGTCGAAGGCTTCACGACCTGCTCGGCGCGACTAAGCTCAGGTTGCCGACGACGCTCGGAATCAGTTGTGTCGTCATCCGTGGCCGACGGCGCCGACATGGCTTCAGCAATCTGCGGACGCGAAGGCAGAGGCAGTCTGGTCCAGTCGTCGGGCCTCCCCTCCTCCGCCGCCGCCGTCAGCACCGGCGGCGGCAGGATACGCTGCCGGAAGCGAGCATCCTCATGATAGCGCGCCTTTTTGGCTCGGATCGGCGGCGCACCCGAAACCATGACAATCTCGTCGGTGGCCGGCAGCTGCATCACTTCACCAGGCGTCAGCAGAGGCCGAGCCGTCTCCGAACGGGAGACCATGAGATGACCGAGCCACGGCGACAGCCGGTGGCCGGCATAGTTCCTCATGGCCCTCATCTCGGTCGCTGTTCCCAGAGCGTCGGACACGCGCTTGGCGGTGCGCTCGTCATTGGTGGCGAAGCTTACCCGGACGTGGCAGTTGTCGAGGATCGAGTTGTTGGCGCCGTACGCCCTCTCGATCTGATTGAGGGATTGAGCGATGAGGAAGCTTTTCAGGCCGTAGCCGGCCATGAAGGCGAGCGCCGACTCGAAGAAGTCGAGGCGGCCAAGCGCCGGGAACTCGTCGAGCATCAGGAGCAGCCGGTGCCCTTTCGCCCTCACCTGCAGATCTTCCGTCAAGCGGCGACCGATCTGATTGAGGATCAGCCGGATGAGCGGCTTGGTCCGGTTGATGTCGGACGGCGGCACGACGAGGTAGAGTGTGGTCGGATGTTTGTCGTCGACAAGGTCGCTGATACGCCAGTCGCAGCGGCGGGTCACCTCTGCCACGACAGGATCGCGATAAAGGCCAAGGAAAGACATGGCGGTGGACAAAACCCCAGAGCGCTCGTTGTCGGATTTGTTCAAGAGCTCCCGCGCGGCGCTGGCGATGACCGGGTGCGGACCGGCTTCACCCAGATGCGCGGTTTTCATCATCGCCGACAGCGTCGATTCGATCGGACGCTTTGGATCGGAGAGGAATCCGGCGACGCCGGCAAGCGTCTTGTCCTGCTCGGCGTAAAGGACATGCAAGATCGCGCCGACCAGAAGGGCATGGCTGGTTTTCTCCCAATGGTTTCGCCGCTCGAGCGAGCCTTCAGGATCGACCAGGATGTCAGCGATGTTTTGAACATCGCGGACTTCCCATTCGCCGCGGCGCACCTCGAGCAGTGGATTGTAGGATGAGGATTGCGGATTGGTGGGATCGAACAGCAGGACACGGCCATGCCTGGCGCGGAAGCCCGCGGTGAGTTGCCAATTCTCGCCCTTAATGTCATGGACCACAGCGGAGCTCGGCCAGGTCAGCAGTGATGGGACGACGAGGCCGACACCCTTGCCCGAACGTGTGGGCGCGAAGCACAGCACGTGCTCCGGTCCATCGTGGCGCAGATAGGCGCCGTCAAACCGCCCAAGCACCACTCCGTCGGAGCCGAGAAGGCCAGTTGCCTTGACCTCCTGCTTGTCGGCCCAGCGGGCGGAGCCGTGGGTCTCGACCTTCTTGGCCTCGCGAGCCCGCCAGACCGACATGCCGATGGCGACGGCGATGGAGGCGAAACCGCCCGACGCCGCGATAAAGGCTCCCTCCACGAAGATTGTTGGAGCGTAGGCATCGAAGCCGTACCACCACCAGAAGAATGACGGCGGGAGGTAAAACGGAAAGCCCAGGATACGGAACCATGGCCTGCCGAGCTCGGGCTGGAACGCCAGACGCCAGGCCACCCACTCCGTTGCGCCCCAGGTCGTGAAAATCACGATCGCGACGACCGCGAGGATCTGGCCCCAGAATATCTTGGTGGCGGACATAGTCACGGTCCTTTCTTCACAAAGAGGTTAGAGGCCGAGGCCGCGCTTGCGGCCAAAACTCCAGTCGATGCCGTCGTCATTGCGAGCGACGCCAGAGACGTGGCGGCCAAGATGTTTTTCGAGAGATGGCGTCCAGGGCACCAGTTGGAACCCTAGCCCGTCATCGATCATGGCGAAGCGGCCCGATGCGAGCATGAAGCGCTGCCGGTAGGAACCAGCCACAAACTCGCCGCCGCGAACGCGGTTGAAAGGCTGGCCGGTTTCGGCCGAGAGCTTTTCACCGAGCGCATCCAGTTCGCGGCGACGCAGCGTGTCGATCAGGTTGCGCGTGAAGCTGATGCGTTGGCCGTGCCGCTCGCCGAGGCCCTGTTCGACGAGGTGGTCGGCGCGGCGCTGCATTGCCTGCCGCACCTCGGCGCCGAAACCGGATTCCGACAGTGCAATCGGTTCGCGGGCGATATTTTGACGGTCAAGCCAGGTCGCGCCGGCGGCGGAAACCTGCCGCTCAATATCGAGATCGGAACGGACAGCAAGTGCTGCGCGCGAATGTCCCTGCGCGTCATTGAACTTGCGCAGCTCAACAATGGAACCCGGAGCGCTGTCGCCCGCGGCCTCGAGATCGGACAGCTTGATGTGGTGGGTGCGGCCGTCGGTGCCATCGACCACGGCGTAGGCGCTGCCCTTCAGCTCATCATCGAGACTGCGGTCGACCAGCCGACCGAGGATCGGCGTGTCCAGGCGGTCCGCCGCCAGCACATAATTCGCCGATCCGCGCTCGATGCCCTGTTCTGTCAAGGCGCGGTGCATCCGCTTGATGATGTCGCCGCGTTCGCCAAGCTCGCGCAGCGTCGCCTCGGCCTTGTCGTCGATCGTCCATTGGCCCGGGCCGACCTGTTCGGCAAGGCCAAGGGTTTCGAGCTTGCGCACCCGCCCGACCTTCAGCACGTGATACTCGTCGGGCTGAGCGTTCGCCGGGGACGCAAGATCGACAACGCCTGTGTCACGGCCATCGCGAACAAGCTGCCGGTCAAGCTGGGTCCAGCGTTCGGCCTCGACCTGACGCTGCAGATTGCGGCGGATATCGAGATCGGTGCGCGGGCCGAGCTCCTGGGTAACGAGGTCGGCGGCGCGGGCGCGCATCCCCTCCTTGATGTAATCGCGAGAGATGACGAGATCCTGCCCGTCATCAGTCTGTCCGCGCAGGATGATGTGAAGGTGCGGGTTGTCGGTGTTCCAGTGATCGACGCCAGCCCAATCGAGTTTTGTGCCGAGGTCCTTTTCCATCTGGCCCATCAGATCGCGGGCGAAGGATTTGAGATCCGCCATGTCGACGGCGTCTTCCGGCGAGACGATGAAGCGGAAGTGGTGCCGATCATCGCCACACCGCTCGGCAAAAGCACCGCCATCCACCTCCCCGGCCTCCGGCCCGAACAGCCTTGCCTTCTCCCCGTCACGGGTGACGCCCTCGCGGCGCAGATAGCTGAGATGAGCGGCAAGCGGTGCGCCGCGCGCGTGATGTCGCACCAGCCGTGTCTTGATGATCACGGTTCGCGAGCGGCCGGTGAGGAGACGATTGGCGCGCACGCTCGCCGAGCGGCCACGCCCGAACGTCGAGCGATTGCCCGGGCTGATCCGGCCGGAGCGAGAGATGCGGGCGCCGGCCTTCTGTGCGGCGGCAAGCGCCTGCGCGATGAAGGGCCTGGCGCGCTGGGCGCTGGGCGAGCGGATACGGCCGGGCCGGATCCGGAAACCATCCTCGCTGGTCATGGCGAAGGCTCCGCACATCGTACCAAGGCACGGAAATCACAGGCAAATCGGTGTTCCGGCGAGGTGCGCGAAACCTTCGCACCTCGCGGAAATGCGGCATAACCACTTGAAACAACACGACCGACCCACGCCGCACCTCGCGGCCTTTTATCTCGCCATCTTCCGGTTGTTCTGCCCACCTTCCGCCTCCATCCACGCCACGGTGCCCTGGTACTCGCGGTTGTGCGAAGACGCCCATGCGCGCTCATGGCTGGATCCCTTCGCCCGCTCGCGCCACGAAGAGTCCTTCGGACAGCGGCACGATGGCGGAGACATCGCGCACGGTGGGTGCAGAGTTCACGTCATTTGGTGGTCGCTCGGTCGGCACGAGAGCGACAGCTTGTTTGCGATCCGGCTGACCGACGAAGAGCGAGCCGTGCTTCCAGGGAATGGCCTCGACAGACGTGACTTCGAAAGGGCGGAGGGTTGCGCGACCTCCGGCAAGCGGGGCAAGTGCTGCGACATAGGCGCGGGTCTCGGCCGGCAACGGACGCCCAGTGAGGTAGGCTTGGTATCGTGCAGGTCCCGCGTTGTAGGCGGCCAGAAATCCCGGCGAGCCGTAGCGATCATGCAGTTCGCGCAGGTAAGCCGTTCCAGCCAGGATGTTGTCGCGGGGATCGAACGGATCACGACCAAGCGACCAGCGGGCGCGCAGATCATCCCATGTGCGGGGCATGATCTGCATTAAGCCGCGGGCGCCGGCGCTGGAGACGGCGCGCGCGTCGCCCGCACTCTCCTTGCGCATGATGGCGCGGATCAGCGCAGTCGAGACGCCGAAGCGTTGCGAGGCTTCGCTGATGTGGGCGCTGAACGGATCGGCTTGGGACGACCGCCCGACGGTCAAGTCCTGCGCCACTGTCCCCGCCGGCATGACGGTGGCGATGGACAGGCCGCAAAGGAGGAGCAGAGCCATGCGCCGGGCAGCACGAAGCGGCCCGGACGCACCGCGATGGCTCGTCGAAGAACGGCGAGCGCGCATCGTTCAATCCTTCTCGCTGCGGTCGCGCGGGCGCGCCCAGTGCAGCGACCAGAACGTTTTGTCGTCGCCGTTGCGAAAGAGGTTCGCGCGTATCGGCTGGGCGAAAGTCGGGTCGTCGAGCTGGATCGAGACATAGTCGCCTGCCTTTTCGCTGGAGCGTTTCCAGCCGGCGCCAATCTCGGGGCCGTCCTCGTTTCCGGCGTGAATGCGGTAGTCAGGCGCATTCTCCGTTTCGCTCGCCTCTGCCGCCACGATGGTGATATCCAGGTTGAGGCTGAGCGTGTGGATGCGCCCGCTATAGCCAGTCTTCTGGCGAGTGAACTCTCCGATCTGTTGCATGTCAGGCTCCTGTTTCTAGTCGTGCGGTGATGAAGGCTGGCGGCACGACGCGCGCCGCTGGTCGCGCGCTCACCGCGTTGGCGCGCGCCATTCGAAGCGGCCGTTGCCGTCCTCGGCGGTCCACAGCGGGACGGCGCGGCCGATGATCTGGGCGGTGGAGGTGAGGCCGAAGTAGCGGCCGTCGAGACTGTCGCGGACCTGCCAGTTCATCAGGAAGACTTCGCCGGTCGCGATGCGGCGGCAACCCTGCCAGACCGGAAGGTCACGGCCGGCCCGATCACGCTCGAGCGCCGCGCCCGCCTCGATTCCATCGACAGTGATGGTGAGGTTCGAGCGACAGACCCGTTGCCCGGATACGCCAAGGATGCGCTTCAGGAGTGGCACGCCCCTCGGCAGATAGCCGCGCTCATCGAGGAACGCAGCGAGTGGCTCGGGCGCGTCCACGGCGACAAGATCGCTGACCTCGGACGGCCGGTGGAAGTCGATCGTGTAGAAGCCGATCGGTGCGCTAGCTGATGCATTCCAGATGAGCTTCGTGGGCATCGAAGTGAGGCCGGGATAGCCGACGCCCATAGTTGCGAGAACACTGGCGAGGATGATGCCGGCGCGCGTCACGGCTCGGTCCTCTTGCGCAGGAGGAAGGCGCGATGTTGGTCGAGTGTGTAGCTGCGCGGTTCGTGGCGGGCGGTAATCCGGTTGTGGATGTGCCGCCAATGATCGGGCGACACCAACTCAGGCTCGATGTCGAGGCGCTGGATGGCGTCGATCGCCTGCAGCACGCGTTCGACCTTGGGCCAGCTCTCGACCTTCAGCAGGATGTCGCCGCCCGGGCGCACGAAGGGCAGTGTCTGATAGGCTTCGCCACGTGTGACCGCACGCACGATATCGATGCGTGAGATGATCGTTCCGAAGTCGTTCGCGGCCCAGCGCACGAAGGCGAAGACCGTGCCGGGGCGATAGGACAGGATGCGCCTGCGACGGTCGACGATCTGTTCCTTGGCGTGCGTGCCGAACCGTATCCAGTTCTCTTGCCTCTTCTCGACCCAGGTCAGTTCAACATGGACGAGATTGTCAGTGGCGTGGTGTGTGGCCGGGAACGCGCCACGCACGCGAGAAGCCGCGATGCCAGTCATGAGGGGTTCTCCTGATGTGGTCGGAAATTCGCGTGCGAGCCTCGCGCGCGCAGCATGTCGGCGTCGGTGACGTCGTGCTGGAAAGCGGCGATGCGGTCGCGCACCTGCGGCGTCGTGTCGGTGGTCGGGCGCACGATGAAGGCAGACTGAACGACGGTCCCCAACGCGCCGACAGCGGCCTTGATCCGCGTATCAGGATCGGACTGCCGCGATGCACGGCAGTGCATTCCGGACTGCTGTCGCGCGATCCCCTCGGTCTCGCGCACGGGTGCAGCGGTCTCTCGCGCTGCCGTGCGATCGCCATCAAGGACGAAATGCGCGCCGCTCGGGCCGGGAGATGCACGCTTCGCGGAGACGCGCCAGCATCTCTGCCAACGCCAATCCGTGGAACGGCGACGGTTGCACTTGAGCAGCACGAGGGCGGCGAGCAGCGCGACCCGATTTCCCTTACAGGCCAATTCGCCGGCGAGATGCAACGTCAAAGTCGCCTTGCCGACACAGCTCTTCTGATTGAGGAGCGCGACGATCATCGGGGGCCTCCCGAGCGTGGATCAAGAGGCGGAGTCGGAGATTCGGACGCGTTGGTTGCCGTGCTGCTGCCGTCAGAATCCGATGGCGCATTCGAGGTCTTGTCGGTGTCTATGCTGAGCGCGTCGCTGGTTCGTCGGATGAGCCTTTGCACACCACGCGCGCGCGCTTCAAGGTTAGAATCAGGGTTAGAGTCTAAGTTAAGGGCGCGATTTCGACTTTGCGTTCCGGAGGTTAGGCCCCGTTTGGGTTCCTGATAGCACGAGCCCGCGGTTCCCGATGGCACGATAGTTCCGGTTCCCGATAGCACGAGGCCTTCCACAGGCTTTGCACAGGACGCGATCCGCTCGAAGGCGAGCAGCGTCCGGCCGCCAATCTCCACTTCCAACGCAAGGGTGTAGCCGGGCAGCGGCTGGCGGCGGATGATGTCGCGCAGCTCGAAGGTAAAGCGCTTGTAGGGCGACAGGCTGCCGGATTTCTGGTGAAGGTGTCGGAAGTCGAAGCGCCAGCCGTCGCGCTGGCGTCCGCCATGCTTGCGCACCAGCCGATAGAGCCAACGCTCCAGCCCGCCGGTCAGGTCGAAGTAGCCGCGATCGATTGTCAGCACGAGCGCGTCATCGAGAACCGCGTGGTAGAACCAGTCGGGTACGATCAACTCGATCCCCGCGGGCTTGCCATGGCGGTCGATGCGCTCCTGCCACTCATTGATCCAAGAGAAGCGGTGGCGCCGGCCTTCGGCGGGCTGACGGATGGTCGTCGAGACGGTCGTCGACTGCAGCCGGTCGAGCGCTGCCTTCAGGCGTTGATAGTCGCGCAGGCTCTTGCCTCGGCCGACGAAGGTGAGAATCTCATAGGGCGTGGCGGCCATCAGCCGCGAGGTGCGAAGCCCGGTGTCACGCGCCTCGACGATCTGGCTGGCGGCCCAGATCAGGATGTCGGCGTCCCAGATGGTCGCCATGCCGTGATCGGGTACGGCCTCGACCCGGATCGTGACGCTGCCGGCGGCAAAATCGATCGGGGTGATGCGATGAGTCTTGGAAAGGGAGAAGAACGGATAGGCCATGAGATCCTGCGCGTCTCGTGGGGCGAAGTCGCCAGGCAGCGCCCGGAACAGGTCGAGCTGCCCGCGCTCCGAAAGGGTTTGGTTTCGCACCACCATCTGGAAATCTGCGCGCGATCAGCGTGCGTATCGTCCGCCATGCGCCGGCGGCGTCGGTGTATGACGCTTGGCCGGCAGGACCGACCCACGCGGATCGGATGTAGAGGTGACGGCGCCGCGTTCGGCCCAAGCCTGAAGATCGTCGACGGCATAGACGACACGACCGCCGAGCTTTCGGTAGGCCGGACCAGTGCCATAAGTACGGTGCTTTTCGAGCGTGCGGGCGGACAAGCTGAGGAAATCCGCGGCTTCCTTGGTGCGCAGGAAGCGCGGCGGCAAAACGGCGATATCGGGTCGCATGGGTCGGACCTCCGTGGGGTTTTGGGCAGCCGCTGGCGTTCAGCGGTGGACGGCGACCACGGTGGCGGAGAATGGGGTTCGCAAGGGATGGGGAAGTTGAGGGAGGCTAAAATCCCACCCCCCTGTCCAGTGTCACAACCGCTACGATCGGCGGCGATGACGCAGGATCTGCAAATAGCCGCCGCCGATCATGGCGGTGGCGCCTTCGACCAGGCCGATCACCGCATCGCGCAGTGCGGAGGTTTTCCAAGGATCGGCAGCGACGCGCTTAGACCCGTAAAGGGCGACGGCAATGTCGCGGTAGCTCGCGCCATTCGAGTGGCCGTCAGCGGCCTGCATCATCAGACGAAAGCGGCGTCGCTGCTGTGGTGTCATCCGCGTGTCCGAAGCTGTTGGGCGCCTTTGCCAGGAACGCCAGAAACGGGTGAGTGCTTCGATCCGTCCCAGCGTTTCTGCATCCAAGGGGATCAGCGCCGCCAGGTGGCCGTGCGGGTCACTGCCGGGCAGAAGGAGAAGTTGGGTCGCGACACCTGCACTATGGACAGTGTGGCGTCCTTCCGGGCTGTCGTGGACCACGCCCAGGCCGGTCAACGGCGCCGATCGCAAGGACGACAGGAATTCCGGCGCCGGCACGAGAGAAACCACAGCTGGATCGACGTCAGGCGACCACAGAACGTCTTGCGCCAAGGCGGACAAATCTGGCCTAGCCGGGAAATCGCAACCCCCACAGCCGCTGTGCCTTACGGTGGAAGGGTGCTTTTTCGGATCTTGTGGTCAGGAGCGCTTGGTAGTGCCGTTGATAGGGTTCGTGACGCCGCAGACACTCCCAGGCGAGCCCTTCGATGGGTAATGTATCGAAATAATCATAGCTGGCATTGTCTCGCCAATGCGACGTATCCGGCCTCATCCAAGAGCTCCTCGCAAACAACGCGTAGACCCCGCCTCCAAACGATTCCGGGTTGTACCGATTGGCGGAAGACCCTTGCCGGGCATCGGGTGATGCCACTTCGGCATCACCCGCGAACCACAGGCGCTGCGGTGCTAGTTGCCGGGTCGACGCAAGAGATGACGGTAGCCTGCACGCGCCATCCAGCGCGCTCGCGCCAGATGGCTGTCGTGGATGCGCCGGGCGCGTTGTGGCTCCTTCGTCAGATCAATGCCGAAGAGGATTTCAACCACCTCGCGCCAGTCCGCACCGTCGTCGGCGGCGTCAAGCAGGCGCACATAGAGCTTGATGTGTTCCCGATCGTATTCGGTGAGTTCGTCACTGGTCGGCGCGGTTTCGTCAAACGGCTCGATCATAGCTTGCCTCGTCTTCACAGAGTGAAAGCCTGCATTTTACAGAATCCACCGCGCCGACGGAGGATAGTTGACAAGCATCAGGCGATGCGGTTTCGGCATCGCTCTCGGCTTGAGTGAACCGAACCGGACCTGCGCGGAAGAAGGCCCCGGCCTTCCGGCCGGGGCCTGCGCGGTCCTCAGTCACCCCGCCGCGCGTTCGGGCGGGACCAGATGAGCGAGAAACCCTCACCTTCCTCGTCGTTGAAGAGGTTGGCGTAGATCGGAGCGTTGAAACTCGGATCGTCGAGCTTGAGACCCAGGTAGTCGCGGCCCTCGTTGGAGGTCTTCGACCAGGCGGCGCCGATCTCGGCGCGGCCGACCAGCACCCGGTGGCTCGGAGCGTTCTCGCCAGTGGCGCGGGTGTCTGGGACGATGCGCACGTTCTTGGCCTGGACGCTAAGGGTGACAATTTCACCGGTGAATTCGTTCGCGGTGGTCTTCTTGAAGGTGCCGATGGTAGCCATTGTAAGTCTCCGTTTTCTGTTCCCGAGCCCGCACCATGCGGCCTCGATGGCGATCGGTTGGCCGGAGGCGACCGACGACGCATCGCTTGCGACCGGAGCAACGCGGAGGACGGCGCTGGAACGGCTTTCTTGTCTCGCGAGGAATGGCGGCGCTCGGGGTCCCCATGCGCTTGCGGCATGGGGTGGGCGCCGGCAGGGGAAGAAAGTCGAGACGCGCCGTTGCGGCCTAGGCGGTCGAGGCTTCACCCGTCCTTCGGCCAGATCAGCCCATTGAAGAGGCCGTTTGGAGCGCTCTTGGGACAGATTGGCAACGGAGACGTTGCAACGCGCCTCCGGCAGATCGCTACAAGCTTCACCGGCATAACGCATTCCAGGCACAGATTCCGCGCACCTGCAACGCCCCGCCACCGCGCGCGCTGCCGTCCTGCTACCGACTGGTCGGTCTGCCATGGGCATCGACCGAAGAAAGTCCAAGTCCACAGACGGGGCCGCGCCGGCACGTGGCCGTTGCTCGATCCTGGCATGGAACCCGATTGCTCCAACCACCGATAATGAGGTGGCTAGGCCTTCGTCGGTCTGGTCCGCCCGCGTCGCCCGCGCGGGTCTAGGCTCGAACCACGTCCCTGCCGGATTGGTCGGCGGCTGTCATGCCCGCGACCCGGAGATATGCCGTGACGCCGACGGCGGTCGCGCCAATGACGGAAAAGACGATCTGCCAGGTTTCCGAAGGCATCATGTGCTTCGCGATGCCATGGGAGGCATGGTAGCCGGCAACGATCGCAGGCGCGATGAAGACCAGCGTGATCGCCAGCTTGGCCCACATGGGGCTGATAACGCCGAGGATGATTTGGCCGACGCCGAGCGTCAACCCGGCTGCGAGGCTACCGACGAGGATCGCGCCAAGCCAGCCGGCACCGGTGTTGAATGCCCACGTGCCTGCGCTGACCCCGACGAACAACGGAAGGGCGAAGATAGCAAGCGTGAAGAGCAACCAGCACAGGATGCCGATGGCCGCGATACAAACGAACATGCCGAGGATGATCATGGTGGTGTCTCCGAGAGAATAGCTCTGGCGATTGCGCCTTCCACCACCACCTCGGCGCAGCGCAGAGCATAGCAACGAAAACCACGGGCGAAAACTGCCGAAGCTCTGTTTCGCCAGCGGCAATGTTCGCCCCGTCATGGGGCGAACGGGTCGACTTCGCCGATGATGGCGGTGTCTTCGCCGTCATACTCGTTCGCCGGCACGACCGAGAGAGTGCCGTCGCCGGCACGAAAGATGACGATGGTGACCATGAGAGTGGCGGCGAGGCTGAAGGCGAAGGCATGTGCGTCGGCGAAGGACATCGATCCGGCTCCTGTTTGAAGCGGAGGACCCTCCCCCGCTGACAGGCGCCCGATGTGTCCGGCCGATGGCCGCAATCACCGCGAAGGCGAAGCCGGAGCGGCGGCACGCTTCGCGTAGTCCGACCCCTTGCCGGTTGATGGCGTCAGGCCGTCGGCTGGGCCAAGGATCAGCGCAATGGATCGCGGGGTGTGGTCATCTTCAAGTCAGGAGCACCGGGCGTCGTTGGCGCGACGCTCATGTTCCGTGAGAGTCTGAGCAAGCCGGCGCGCGATGTGGCGGGCGTCGAGCGAGAAACCGGACGGCCATGAACGCGATGGGTCCCGTTGGAAGCCGCCACGCTGAAAATGAGGATGAAGCTGGGCGATGACGCTGTGCAGTCGCGGTGGCAGGCCCAATCCAGCTCTCTCGGCGTAAAGAGCCGCCTTGCCGAGATCGTGCCCGATATGGCGGCGGTTCCAGCAATCGTCGGTCGCTGTTCTGAGAAGATGCGACTTCAGGAGCAATTCAATGGCGATGGCGATGGCGTGAAGGGCCGCATTGTGCCTGCCTAGATCCGCCGCCCAGTCAGCGCCATCAAGGTGGGCGGCGGCATTGCGTAAGAAGGCGTCGGCGAGCGCGATGTCCGGCGTGAAGTTTTCGGGAAAGGAAACGAGCGACATGGCTTGAAGGATGCCATGCCTACCCGGGTATTTGTTTGGCCAGTAGGTCCGACGGCGCTTACGCGCCGCCGTTGCCGAGCCGATAGACCGGGATGCCGAGCTTGCGGGCCTTGTCCGCGAGGTTCTCCTGAATGCCGGTGCCCGGAAAGATGATGACGCCGATCGGCATGACCGCCAACATCTGATCGTTGCGTTTGAAGGGAGCGGCCTTGGCATGTTTGGCCCAGTCGGGCTTGAAGGCGACCTGCGGCACCTTGCGATGATCGGCCCAGCGGGCGGCGATCTTTTCGGCGCCTTTCGGTGATCCGCCGTGCATCAGCACCATGTCGGGGTGCTTGGCGCGGATTTGGTCGAGCTTTGCCCATATCAGCTTGTGATCGGCGGTATCGCCGCCTGAGAAGGCGATCTTGGGGCCGGCGGGCAACATGGCCTCGGTTTCCGCGCGCCGCTTGGCCGCGAGGAAGTCGCGGCTGTCGATCATTGCGGCGGTGAGATGGTGGTGGTTGACCATTGACCCCGCGCGCGGTCGCCAGGCCGAGCCGGTGTACTGATCGTAGTGGTCGGCGGCCTGGTCACGCATGAGTTCGAAGGCGTCGCGCCGTTCGATCATGGTCTGGCCCTGGGCGATGAGGTTTTCGAGTTCGACCGCCCTGATCTCGGTGCCGTCCTGTTCGTGCTGCAGGCGGCGCTGGGCCTGCTCGTTGTCGTCCAGTTGCCGCTCGATCCGTTGTACACCTCGGTGGAAGACATTGGTGACGGACCAGAGCAGGTCATCGAGGTCGGGTTCGAGGCGCGTGTCAGCCAGGGTGGCGATGAGGGCGTCAAAGATGTCGGCCACGGCCCCGGCCACGTGGTCGCCACCGGGGAGTGGTCGCGGATCGGGCTCGTCCGGATGGGGGCGCCAGCCATAGAGCTGGAGTTCGGTGAGGATGTGATCGGTCGGAGAAGTGGTGTGGTGCGGTTCGGTGTCGTCATGCTCGCCCATGGGGATGCTCCCGTCGGTCTGACCGCGACCCTCGCGGCCTTCATGGCGACGAAAGCCCACGGGCGGGTTGGCCCGACACCCGCAGCGAAGCGGAGGGCCGGAGCGCAGCGGAGGATGGCGGCAGCCGGCTATTTTGCCTCGCGATGGAAAGGCGTCGCGACCAATCGCTGCCATTCGCGAGTATTCGCGCGCCGCCGGAAAATAGTCGGCCGCCGCCATTGTCTGGCCGGCCCGCTTGTGGGCCGATCGCCCTCTCGAAGGCCGGGTCGCGGTTTTCTACCGGCGGTCCCGCATCCATGCGACACCGCCGGCACCCTGCGCCGCACGCTTCCCCTACCGGCTCATGCAACCCGCTTCAGGTAGCGGAAGCGGTCCGTGCGCATGAGCTGGTCCGCAATCGAAGCTCGGAAGGCGGCAAGTCCGAAATGGCGGAGGTCTTCGTTGAAGTCCTCCGTCTCCGGCGACAGCACGATTGCCTCGATTCCGGCGTCCGTCGCGCGCTCGAGCAGGCTGTCTCGGGCACCGTCACCGGCCGGATCGTTGTCGCGGATGACATAGAGCCGCTGCAGGTTCGGCGGGAACAGGATGGCAGCAAGATGGGCTGCCGAGAGTGCTGCCGCCATCGCCATGTCGGGCAAGGCGCATCTGAGCGATAGCGTCGTCTCGATGCCTTCGCCTGCCGCCATAACGCTGCCGGGTACGCCGAAGCGGACGGCATGACCGAGAAGGTCACCCATTGCCCGACGCGGTGTGTCGACGAGTGCCTTGCCCGTGCCGTCCGGTGCGAGCCAGGTGCGGTGCGCGCCGGTCAGATGTCCATCGAGGTCGGTGACAGCGGCGATCATCGCCGGCAAGGTCTCGGTCGGTCCATGATCGTCTGGCCGGTAGTAGCAGCGCGGATGGAACCGCAGCGATCCGGTGCCGTACAAAGTCGTAATGCTACGTCCACGCAAATACGTTTCCACGAGGGTGCCGATAATGGGCTCCGACATGGCGACCAGTCGGCTAGCTGCTTCCGGAGATCCAATGGGGACCTGCGTGATCGGCTCGGCCGGTCGGGGTGGCATGGCATCTGGCATAGCGAGAAACACGCGCGCCTCGTCGGCGACGTCCCGGAAGTTGACCAGTCCGAGGGATTCACGAATGACATCGAGCAGGTCGCCATGCTCGCCGGTAGCGGCGTCGGTCCACTTCCCCGGCGGTCCTTTCTGGGAGTCCTTGAGCCGGACAAACATCGAGCGGCCCCGCGCGTTGCGGACGTCGCCGACGGTCCAATAGTTGCCCTGGCGGCGACCGTTGGAGAGGTAATGACGGCACACCGCCTCGGCATGTTCGCCGAGGCGATGTGCGAGGTCGGATGCATCATGACGCGGCATCATGCGACCTCCCGCTCACTGACGCGCTCGATCGGGAAGCAATCGAGGACGCGTTCGAGAACGGAGAGGCCGTTGCCATCGATCGGCACGAACATCCTGAGTTTCCACGAGATGATCTCGTGGAACAGGCCATAAGCTGTCAGACGCTCGCGCATCGCGTCGGTGAAACCGGACAATTCGATGCGCCAGACGCCCATGATGCGGCTGCGGCGAAGCTGGAGACCCTCGGCAAGATCAAGGATGGTCCGGCCGTCCAGCAGAGCCGTGAACGCCGCCTCTGGCGAGAGCGTTGCAACGCCGGTCGCGGTGGCGTTGGCTGCCCAAGCCGGGGAGACGCGGCGGCCGATGATGCGCGCGCCCTCGTCGGTCTGAAGCCGATAGACCCGTGTTGACTCATTCGGAAGGCGCTTCCAGATCGGCAACAACAGGCCGGTGACCATGTGCAGCACCGAGTTCGAAAGCTTCGGCACCTCAGCGACCTCCGCTGTCCATGCCGTGGCGAACACCCCACGATCTGCCTCTACCCATCGGGTCTCGCCCATCATCCTCAACGGCATGGTCTGGGCATCCATCGGGCGGATAAGGCGGACCCGCCGCTCGACCTCGCCGTCATCAAGCATGACGCTGGTGGTCGGGATCTGCACCGCGGCCCGACCGGACTGCTCGTTGATGAGCAGCATGGCGCGCGGATCGTTGAGACGATCGAGCGCTGCATCGAGCGTGACTGGCCGATTGCGCTTGCGTTCAATGATCGTCAGCAGCCGCGTTTCGGCGCCGGTGCGCGGATGGGTGTAGATCACCTGCCGGTTGGTGACGACGAAGCTATCGGCCCGCAGGGTCTCCAGGCCGGTGTCATAGGTGCCTGAGGCGATGGCGCCATCGATCCGAGCCGCCAGAAGCTGCTCGAACGCGCCGAACAGCACGCCCTGCAGCTCGATAGTCAGCGCCAGCAGCCGGTTCAGGAAGGTGGTGATCGGCGGCAGCTCATCCTTGACGCCACTGGCGTCCATGAGTTTGAGACCGGTCGCCGCCTCGAAACGCTCAAGTGGGCAACCATCGACCTTGCCGCGCACGATGAGCAGGTAGAGCTGCCGCAAGGCATCGCGGGCATAGTGGCTTTCGAGGTTGTCCTCGGGCCGGAACAGCCCCTGGCCGCCGGTCTGCCGCTGGCCGCGGGTGATTGCACCAAGCGTATCGAGGCGGCGCGCAATCGTCGAGAGGAAGCGCTTTTCCGCCTTCACATTGGTCGAGATCGGCCGGAAGAGCGGCGGCTGCGCCTGGTTGGTGCGATGCGTGCGGCCCAGACCCTGGATGGCGGTATCGGCCTTCCAGCCGGCCTCGAGTAGGTAGTGGACGCGCAGGCGCCTGTTCCGGACCGAGAGTTCGGCATGGTACGAGCGACCAGTCCCGCCAGCGTCGGAGAACACCAGAACGCGCTTGAGATCGTCCATGAAGGCCTGTGCCTCGGCGAGGTTGGCCGACCCTGCTCGGTTCTCGACGATCAGGCGCTCGCCCTTGCGCACGATGCGGCGTGAGCGGCCGGTTACCTCGGCCACGATGTCCACCCCGAAATGCTGCACGATTTGGTCGAGCGCGCCGGGCACGGGCGGCAGGCTGGCAAGCCTGGCGATCAGTTCGTCGCGCCGGGCGACCGCCTCCCGGCTTTCGACCGGCTGGCCATCGCGATAGACCGGCCGCGACGACAGATTGCCTTCGCTATCGGTGAACGGCTCGTAGAGCTGCACCGGGAAGGAATGGGCGAGGTAGTCGAGGACATATTCACGCGGCGTGATGTCGACGCGAACATCGTTCCATTCCTCGGTCGGCAGTTCGGCCAGCCGCCTTTCCATCAGCGCCTCACCGGTCGAGACGATCTGGATGATTGCCGAGTGGCCCTGCTCCAGATCGCGGGTGATCGACCGGATCAGGGTCGGCGTCTTCATCGACGTCAGGAGATGACCGAAGAATCGCTGCTTGGCGGATTCAAAGGCGCTGCGGGCGGCCGACTTGGCCTGGGCATTGAGCGTGCCGGTGCTGCCGGTAATGTTGGCCGCCTGCATGGCCGCATCGAGATTGTTGTGAATGATGCCGAAGGCGCCAGCATAGGCATCGTAGATGCGGACCTGTTCCGGCGTCAGCTCATGCTCGACCAGCTCGTATTCGACGCCGTTGAAGGAAAGCGAGCGGGCGGTGTAGAGGCCGAGCGCGCGGAGGTCGAGCGCCAGCACTTCCATCGCCGCGACGCCGCCGGCCTCGATCGCCTCGACGAATTCGGCCCGCGTCGAGAACGGAAAATGCTCGCCGCCCCAGAGGCCGAGCCGCTGGGCATAGGCGAGATTGTGAACGGTGGTGGCGCCGGTGGCCGAGACATAAACGATGCGGGCATTTGGCAGCGCATGCTGCAGCCTCAGGCCGGCACGGCCCTGCTGCGAGGGGGCGGCATCACCCCGTTCGCTTTTGCCGCCACCGGCATTCTGCATGGCGTGGGCTTCGTCGAAGATGATGACTCCATCGAAATCTGACCCCAACCATTCGACGATCTGCTTGACCCGCGAAACCTTCTCGCCGCGGTCGTCGCTGCGCAGCGTGGCATAGGTGGTGAATAGGATGCTCTGCGCCAGCGTGATTGGCTTGCCCTGCGGGAAGCGGGAGAGCGGCGTGATCAGCAAGCGCTCCATGCCGAGCGCCGACCAGTCGCGCTGCGCGTCCTCGATCAGTTTGTCGGACTTGCTGATCCACACAGCCTTGCGGCGGCCCTGCATCCAGTTGTCAAGGATGACGGCCGCGGATTCCCGGCCTTTGCCTACGCCAGTGCCGTCCCCAATCATGAACCCCTGCCGGAAGCGGGCCGAACCCGCGGCGTCATCGGCTGCGGCGCTCACCACGTCGAAAGTGTCGTCGACCGTCCAGCCGCCGGCGAGATATTCGGTATGGGCCTCGCCCGCATAGATCACGGTTTCGAGCTGCGCATCCGAGAGCAGTTCGAGAATGTTCTCGGGCAGGCGCGGCCGGTAACTCGGCTTTGGCGGGGCCACCGAGGCCATCGCCGCCGACTGCACGAGTTGGGTCGGATGCGCCTGAGAGGCGGGAATGCGGATCGCCTGAAGCGCGTAGTTCTCGTAGATGGAATCGGTGATGTGGCCCCCCTCAGCGGGATGCCAATCCACCGCTTCATAGGTGAGCTCGGCGGCCTCCGGCTCGGCGAGAGATGGCCGCGGTGTTGCCCTCGCCGTGCGAGCAAGATGGCCGCGCGCGGGCCGAGGTGCGACCACTGACGAATTGGGAGCTGCGACAGCGGGCAGGTCGACCGGCATCCGTGCGGGCAAGAGCTCGCTGACCCACTCGAGTAGC
The DNA here is from genome assembly GCF_040318975.1 of Mesorhizobium sp. M0983. Classification (NCBI taxonomy): domain Bacteria; kingdom Pseudomonadati; phylum Pseudomonadota; class Alphaproteobacteria; order Hyphomicrobiales; family Phyllobacteriaceae; genus Mesorhizobium; species Mesorhizobium sp. M0983. The sequence goes on from NZ_JAMYNH010000004.1 coordinate 374,620, forward strand.
GTCGCTGCGTCGGGCGCGACGTCGGGAGCAGCCGGGAAGACGGTGGGATCGTCGGCCGGCAGCCGATCGAAGACGGTGAGGCGCGTCGGGAAGGTCGTGCCATGCTTGGCATAGATCGAGCCGTCGACGGCGGCGGAGAAAACGACGCGGCCGCGTTCCTGCAGGCGGGTGAAGGCAGCGGTCCAGGCCGGATGGTCGGGCGAGAAGTTCGCACCAGTGATCGTTACCAGCCGCCCGCCGGGAGCCAGTCGCGCCAGCGCCGAAGCAATGTGACGCCAGGCCGCATCGGCCATGCGGCCCTCGACATTGGCCATGACGGAGAAGGGCGGGTTCATCAGCACCACGCTCGGCACGGCACATGGATCGAGATGGTCATCGATCTGAGCAGCGTCGAAGCGGCTGACGGGAACGGCCGGAAAGAGGGAGGAGAGAAGTTCCGCGCGCGTCTCGGCAAGCTCGTTGAGAACGAGCGAGGCACCGGCAATCTCGGCCAGGATGGCGAGCAGCCCGGTGCCGGCCGAAGGCTCAAGCACACGGTCGGCCGGCGTAATGGCGGCGGCCGTTGCCGCGACCAAGCCGAGCGGGATCGGCGTCGAGAACTGCTGGAAGGTTTCGGATCGGCGGGTATGCGTCGGTATGAGCCCGGCGATTTTCGACAGTGCGGAAAGCCGGAGAGCCGGAGACGCGGCTTTGCGGAACAACGCCTTTCCGTACTTGCGAAGGAAGAGGACCGTCGCGGCCTCGCAGGCATCGTATGCCTGCTTCCAATCCCAGGCGCCGGCGGCGTCGGAGGCGCCAAATGCGGCTTCCATCGCCGCCCGCAGCTTTGGCGCGTCGACACGCTCGCCGTGTTCGAGATGGGGAAGCAACAGGCCGGCGGCCGCGAAGATGCTGGCCGCGGTTTCAGTGTGTGGGCGTGATGCAGGGGCGGCCGCAGCGGGCGAGATCATGTACATGGTGTGAACCTCGGGAGAGCGGGGACAGGACCGAACCGCGCGGCGCTCTCTCTGGACCGCACGGGTTCAAACCCATCCCGGCCCGCCTCTCCCTCTCAGGTCCCGCCGAAGCTAAAATGAAACAAGCGCCCCGCCATGAGGTGGAGCGCTTGCCGGTATCAACCGATCTCGATCATATTTCGCCGTCAGGCTCCGACTTCTGTAGGAAACCTTTGGCGTCGTCGGGATCGGGCGGCAGGTAGGCATCATAGGGATTGCCGTCGGCAAGATGACCGAACGGCGTGAACACGTAGTCCGCGCCCTCCCGCCCGACCGCGCAGATTACATAACGCCGCTGCCCGGTCGCCGCGTCGGCGCATTCCATCAACGCGAGGTTGCCGTCGCTGGCGGCACGAAGCAGCGTCTGGAAGTTGCTGCGGGCATGGTCGGGAATGCTCATGGCAAGTCCTTCGCATCTCCGGGTTCAACTGGATCGCGGGCGCCCGCGAGGATCGCTTCGCCGCGCGCGATGGCCCATTCGCCTTGCCGAGCCACCCCGGCGGCGTCGGTCGGCGGGCCTTAGCATCGCCGACAATGATCTTGAGCAAGCCCAGCATGAGTTCGAATTGTGCGGCCTTGCGCTGCACCGCTTCCCCAAAATGTGCAGGAACCGGAATGGCCTGTCCACGATACGCGGCACCGGCACCCTCCCATATGCCGGTGACATGGGTTTCGCCCGAGGACTCCGCAATCCTCCCGCTGACCCGACCAGTCAGTGTCCTCGATGGCAAATCGGCACGCGACGTCGGGTGTCTCAGCCAAATAGGTTGAATGCCGGAACACTGGCAGGTGGTACGTCGTCTCGATGGTGAATTGCAGCATTTGCTGCTCCTAAAAAAACGGGCGGCCCGGCGTTCGTCTCCGAGCCCCGGCCGTGGCGGGTCGAGGTTGATGTCCATGCGTGCAGGTGTGATGTTTCGCGGTTACGCCGCCGCCCGCCCCTCGACGACGTCGGCGCCGACTTCGTCGGCGGTGACGTCTTCAAGACGCGCATTGCGGTACCCGGTCTTGGCCAACCAGAGTGCGGCCGCCTTCCGGCTCTCGGCGAGGTGCAACAACTCGTCGTGGTCGCCGATCTGCTGCAGGACCCGGACCATGCCGATACCGGGCTGCTCGACGATCTTGAAGCTGAGGTCGCTGTCGACCGAGTAGGTTCGCATGACCGTCACGAGGATGACGCCGCCGGAGGAGAAGTTCCCTTCGTTGAGCGTGATCGAGGCCGGTGCGCTGTAGGTCGGACGGTCGCGCGGCGATGCCTTGCGGACCAGACGGCCGAGGCCGTTGCGACGGGCTCAGTCGGCGAGCTTGCGGGTAAAGCGCGCGGGCGGTTTGGGGGTGCCGTCCGAGTACTGGATCAGCGAGCCGAGCGGGGCGTTGTCATAGACGATGTGGGCGGACATGGATGTCTCCTGAAACGAAAAGGCCCGACAGGGCGTCGGGCCATGAGGGTGAGGTGAAGGGGAACGGGGCGACCGGAGTCGCCCCGTCGATGGGTGCTATTCGGCAGCGACAGCGTGTGCGATGACCTCATCGGCTGCCGCCGAGTCGTCTTCGTCATCGCCGGCGAGGAATTCGGGCAGGTCAGGTTCCTCGCCCTCGCCCGGCTGCGCGGGCGGTGCGTCATGATCGATCAGACGGAGCGGTTCGGGTAGCCAGCCACTATCGGCAAGGAGGCGTTCGGCCTCCTTGGCCATGTCGCCCTTCTTGAGGTGGTCGATGAGTTGAGCCGCCTGCTCGCCGGCACCTTCGCGCACGGCTTCGAGGATGCGGGACTTGGTGACCCGGCCGAGATAATTATCGACCGTCGGCCGCCAGCCCGCATCCACCATGTCGAGCCCGGTGGCGTGGGAGAGCCGGTCGGCTTCGCGCAAGCGCTGCTCCAGCCCGTGCTGGGAAACGCCGCTGCCATAGGGGTTAGGTCGCTCGAAAAGCGCGTTGATCCCATAGCTGACGCAATGCGCCAGCAGTGTGTGCTGACTGGCTTCATCGAGACTGTCGAGCCAAGCCCACAGAGTCTGGTCGTCACCGAGCGGAATGTCGCCCTTCCACGCCTCATGGCGTTCGTCGATCGCCTTGGCCGCGGGGCTGTCTTTCAGCTCGGCGTCTTGCGTCGGCAGGTGGACATGTCGGACGAACGCCTCGAGGCAGCCGGTCGCGGAGCGATGACCGAAGGTGTCGAGGACGAGCCGATGCAACAGCGCCGTGATGGCCACATGCTGGTTCTCGGCCACGGCATTGCGCAGCGCCAACGTGCGATACGCGGTGAGCTCGATCACCAGGCGTTCGGGCAGCGGCTTGATGGCGTCGCCGTCATCCTCATCGGGCTCGGACGTTTGCGCGCCGATGGTGATGGTGGCGCGGCGAACCGAAGGGTCGTCGCTGCCATCCTCGCTCCCGGTCACACCGCCGGGCTCGGCGGCGTCGCCGTCGACCGCTTCCGACGCTTCGTCCTCGAGGCGCACATATCCGCGATCGACGACCAGGTCACCGTCACGGTCGATGCTGATGAAGGCACCGGCGCGGCCGATATCGGCGGGATCGTAGTTCATCGGGCGGCTCTCGAACGCCTCCAGCACAGACTCGATCTCGCCGAGACGTTGATCGACCGCGTCGGGGAGTTCGTCGGATTCGCCATACTCGGCTTCCAGCCGTTCGTACTCCGCGCGCAGGGCTTCGCGTTCCGCCCACTCCGCGTCGGTCAGATCGACGGGGGCGCCGGCCAGTGCCCGCAGACCGTGATTATGGCCATAAGGCAGATCGACATCGACCACGATCCACTTCCAGCCCTCCGCCGCGATTTCGTCGGCGATCGACTTCAGCTTGTCGCGGACCAAGCGGTCGAGCAGAGCCGGGTCCTGCAGCCAGCCGCCATTGTCGGCCTCGAACAGGTCACGCAGCACCACGCCGCCGGCGGCGACATAGGCCTCGACACCGACGAACAGCGCCCGGCGATCGCTCGCGCGCACCGTGGTCTCCGTCAGTAGGCGCCGGATCTGCTGCGGCTCCTTCGACCAGGAGTTTTCGAGCGCCTCCCAGACCTGCTCCTGACGGGCGTGATCGTCGGTCACGGTAAAGGCCATGAGCTGCTCGAGCTGCATGCCCTCCTGCTCGTAGACCTCGTGCAGCTTGCGCGAAACTTTTGCGAGCCGCAGGCGCTGCTGGACAAAGGTAGCGGACACGAAGAAGCGTGCCGCAATCTCCTCGTGGCTGGCGCCTTGGTCGTGCAAGGTCTGGAAGGCCCGGAACATATCCAGGGGATGTAAATCTTCGCGCTGAAAATTCTCGGCCAGCGAATCCTCCTCGATCGGGACCGCGCTGTGGGCGTCGCTGACGACGCAGGGAACTGGCTCGGTCTTGATCATGCGCTTCTGCTTGACCAGCAGTTCCAGCGCGCGATAGCGGCGCCCACCAGCCGGCACCTCAAACATGCCGGTCTCGTTACCCTCGCCATCCAACACTGGCCGGACGTTGAGGCTCTGGAGCAGGCCGCGCCGTGCGATCGACGCGGCGAGGTCCTCTATCGTTTCCCCGCGCTTGATGCGCCGGACATTGGACTGGCTCAGCATCAGCTTGTGGAAGGGGATGTCACGTGAAGCGTTGAGGGTGATCTTCTGCTTGGGCGTAGCCATGTGGACTATCTCCGCGACGGGCGGCCGAGACTCTCTCGACCTCCAAACCCGTCAAAAGAGACGGGCGCAGCCCTCTCACTCTGAGGACTGCGCCGCACACCGAAGATCCGAAGGGGACAGGGCCGCAGACACGGCTTTGCGCATCTGCGGCTTTGCGGATTTCAAGCTGAGATCTCACGCGCCGTCTCGGCCAGACTGGGCGGCGTGGTAGAGGATGCGTTCCGCGTCGCGAAGGCTTCCGGCCCGGCGGGCGGCCTCTGCCCAGACCGAAATCGGTAGGTCGGTGGTAAAGAGGATGTCGCGCTCGATGCCCATGCCGATAGGCAGCCGGACCGACGTCATCTCGAAGAGCGAGAAACTGCCCTGCTCGGGATATCCGAGACCGGCGAGACCGAACATGGTGACACCATCGGCACTCAGCTCGGTTGCGAGCCAGGTTCCTTCGTCGAGCGGATTGAAGAGCTTCACGACCGGTACGTGATTGGCGTTGCGCTCGCGGCCATTGGCCAGCAGGCGTTTGCGCAGTTCGTCGGTGAGGAGGATCACGCCGCCCTCCTCTCGATCTCGGCCTCATCGACGTCGGCCGGGCCTGCCTTGGCTGCACCGTCAGGTTGCGGCAGGAAGGCGAGCAGCCAGTCGGCCGCCTTGCTGGCCTGGGAGGCGGCACGAACGATGGCGCGGTTGTCTTCGCGCAGGACCTCGAGCCAGGAGGCCAGGTAGTCGGCGTGGCGCACGGTTGGCACGATGCCAAGCGAGGCGCAGCAGAAGGCTGCGTTCATCTCTGCGACCAGTTCCTCGAAAGCATATCTCTTGGTGCCGAAGGCGCCGCCGAGGTCACGGCCGACGCGGGAGGGATGGCCGGTCGCATGGCCAAGCTCGTGCAGGGCGGTGCGGTGCCAGTCGATGGTCTCGAAATAGGCCTGCGGGGGCGGCACCCGCACGTAGTCCTGCGCCGGCACATAATAGGCACTGCTGCCACCGATGCGGAAATCGATACCTGTCGCCTTGATCAGCGCCTCGACTGTAGGCTCGATCAGTCCGGGTTCCGGTGCAGGCGGAGCCGCGGCCAGATCGTCTGGCAGATTTTCGCATTGCGCGACGTTGAACACGGTGAAGCGCTTAAGGAACGGTATGGCCTGTGCTGCCTCGCCGGTTTCCCGCGCGCGATGCTTCTCGTCGTCAGGAATGAAGCGGTCAGCATAGACGACGGTGGTCCCGTGTTCGCCCTTGCGGACATGGCCGCCCAGCGATAGCGCCTGGCGGAAAGTCAGCCAGCTTTGGACGGGAAAGCCATGCTCTACGACCGCACCCCACAGGATCAGCACGTTGATCCCGGAATAGGCGCGGCCAGTCGTGGCATTGGCCGGCATGGCGAGGGGCGCTTGCCCCGCCGTCGTTCCCCAGGGCTGCACCCAGGGGAAGCGGCCGGCTTCCAGCTCCGCGATGATCTTGTTGGTGATATCGTCATAGAGGCTTGTCCGGTCGGCGCCGGCGCGAGCGTAATGTCTGGACATCGCGGTTCTCCGCGACGGGCGCCGGAGGCCTCTCCTCCAGCCCTCAACCCGTCACGGCAAACCGGTCCGTACTCTCACTCTAGACGGCGTTGCGGGGACCTCCCATAGAAGGGGGACGCTTTCGAATTTGGGCAAAGGCGGTCCGCGCCAAATCAAATGTCGCCAACCATCTAGTTTGGTTATTGCTACCGGACTGCGTGGCGGATGCGATCGGTAAGCGTTTGTTCGACGTCGAAATAGCCCTCCCAGGCTTCGGGCAACTGAGCCCGCGCGGCGGCGGCGAAAACATCGAAACCGTTGGCGCTTTCGCAGGAGGGCAACTCCTTCCAACTGACGGGCACCGCGCACGCCGCCCCCGCGCGTGCCCGAGTGGACCAGGGACAGATTGCAGTGGAGCCCTGGCCGTTGCGCAGGTAATCGAGAAATATTCGGCCCTTGCGCTTCGCCTTGCTCATGTTGGCGACGAAGCGCGACGGATCTGTACGGGCCAGTAGTTCGGCGTAGTCTTGGCAGAAGCTCTTGACCTCGTCCCAGTCTGCCTCGGGGACGAGCGGCACGACCACATGAACGCCCTTGCCGCCGGACAGCAACGGCCACGACTGCAGTCCAAGCGCTTCCAGAATGCCTCGAATGTCGAGGGCTGCCTGCTTGACGGCAGTGAAGCCCAAGCCTTCGTCGGGGTCGATGTCGAAGATCATGCGATGCGGCAGATCCGGCTGCTGGCGCCGGCTTCCCCAGATGTGGAATTCGAGCACGTTCATCTGGACGCCTGCGATCAGCCCAGCCAGGTCATCGACCCACAAGATGCGGCTTTCCTTCCCGGACATCTTCTCCAACTGGCCGTCATGGATGGCCTTGGGCATGCCGGGCAGTCTGTGCTTCTGAAAGAAGGTCTGCTGCAGGTCGCCATCGGTATCGCGCACCAGCGACAGCGGTCGATCCTGGATGTGCGGCAGCATCTTCTCGGCGACCACGGCGTAGTAGGCGGCGAGCGTGGCCTTGGTCACCTTGGTCCCGGGATACATGACCTTGTCTGGATGCGTCAGCTTGACGCCGACAGCGGCGGCGATCTCCTTGCCGATTCCGGGATCGAGATTGGCGGAGCCAAGAGTTGCCGGTGTCTTCGGCATTTCCATTACCACTTGGTCGGCTCGCTTATCTTCGCGCATGCCCTCAAAGCTTGGATGTCGCAAGCTGCCGTCCGGTGTCACTTCGGCATAGGTGACTTCGGCAACTAGCTCGGGCTTCACCCACCGGGCACGGCGGGCAATGTCTCTCGGAACGGAAACGAAAGCCGGTTTCTCAACACGGCGTTTCTCGAGCTTCGTGAGGATGTCCTTGCGTATCGCCGCGGTGAACCCCGTGCCGACGCGGCCGCGATAGATGAGGTTGCCATTCTCGTAAGTGCCGAGGATCAACGATGCCATGCCACGTCCTGTGTCACTTGGGCGGTAGCCGCCGACGACGAATTCCTGTCGCTTCGTGCACTTGATCTTGAGCCAACTCCCGGTGCGGTCGCCGACGTAGGAGCTGTCGGCGCGCTTGGCGATGACGCCTTCGTGGCCGCCCTCGCACATGGCGTCGAACACCCTTCTGCCCTGGTCGACGATGTGGCTGGAGAATTGCAGGCTGTCCTCTGGGCGGCGCGCGCCCAGCAGGGACTCAAGTTGTGCCTTGCGCTCGAGGAGCGGCTGGTTCGACAGATCTTCGCCATCGAATTCAAGCAGATCGAAGGCGTAGAACTTGAGGGGCATACCCGCGGCAATGCCGGTTTTCAGCATGGAGAAGTTCGTGCGGCCCTGGCTGTCGATGGCGACGATTTCACCATCGATCAGAACCGCGCCTTTGGTCAGGCTCTGAAGCGGCGGCAGGATGACCTTGAACTGTCGGGTCCAATCGTGGCCATTGCGGGTATAGACGACGACTTTCGAGCCGGAGATGGCAACTTGGGCACGATAGCCGTCGAACTTCATCTCGAAGAGCCAATCTCTGCCCACCGGTATGTCGTCTGTTAGTGTGCAGAGCTGGAAGGACCGAAACTCCGGCAGCAGATAGGTCGCGATAGATTCTGAGTCTCTGCGCCGTGTGCGCCTTTTGCTAGGGGTGCTACCTACAGCCGACATGTGGAATTCGGATACATAGTCCGATTCAATACCCTGCCTGGGATTCGGTTCCCTGCCAAGCATTCCCGCGCCGGCGACCGTCGGCCCTCAAAGGAAGAACGGCGTATAAGCCGCAGTCCTGCGCGCGTCCGCAACAGCGGATGATTGGCGCGCGCAGGACGGAGGAAATTCGCCCTCGCCGCGGACGGTGAACGGGACAGCCGCAGGAGCGTCAGCATAGCGCCGGCCGCAGGACCGGACGCGGGACCGACTGTCCCCGTCCGCGGTGGTCCGCATATTTTGCATCGAAGCCACAGGCGGAGATCGGGCGCGTTTCCGGAGCCGACAATGCCGGCCGGTGACCGCGGTTGGCTGTCCAACCCGAGCCGGGTTGTCCTAGACAAAATGGCTTGCCTCCGTTCACCCTCAGCGTCGGAGCTTGTGGATTTCCAGCCTGACAGGCCCTCCCCTGTCACAACTTGTGCAGAAGAGCGCTCGTTCGACCGAACTGAATAGAGCGCCTTTTCCATAGCGCTCAATGAGGCCGGCTGGCTTTACCGTTGCATGGTGCGAACAGGATTTGCACCAAGCTCGCAACACATGCCACTCGCGAAGATCGCCCAGCGCCACATCGAGGCCAGCGTGAACGGTACCATCGATGATGGCCTGCGGTGAGACCTTGACCTCGCCTGGTGTCAGGATTTCTCCATCACATGCCGACTGTTGTAGTGGATAAGCAACATGCCCGGCCGGCGCCGGATGGCAGCTTGCCAAGCCGCCTGCCTCACGGTTGAATCGGGGGAGCGCGAAATGGTTTCCGACAACGCCTGCTCCTCGCAATCCCAGACCTCGATTCGAAAATTGTCTTCCGCTGTTTTCGCCATAGCTTCGCCGGCCAGCGCGATTGCCGCTGAACCATGGTCCTTTGCTGCTCAAGATCACGCCGAAATAAGGAACATTTTCCTCTCCCGTCAAGGGCATGCTTGACCATTTGTTCCCATTTTGTTCACATTGACAGGCTGGATATAGAAAGGCGAACCATGGCACTTCGCTTGAATATCGAGGATGCAACACAGCCACACAGCTTGCACGGCATCGCGGCAGCCGAAGCAGTGTTTGAACGCGCCGGCATTAAAGCTTGCAAGGTGCGGGATGCTGTGTGCTCTGGAAGGCGGGATATCAAAGGCTTTTCAGAAGATGACAAAGCCTATCGAAGAGCAGAACCGGGCTGCCACAGTTTGGTTGGAAGCAGACGGACTGCGGCGGTGGCATGTTGTGGGGGCTGGCCGGAGGACACCATCAAGTCATGGACCTGATCGAGTTGCAAGCCGAGCGTCCAGACACCTCGCCGGAACGGAAGCAACTCTATCCTCGCAGGCGGCTTGAGGTCGCAGTATCTGCGAGATGCGCTTCCTGACCTTCCAGATCGCCAATGGCACGTCAGCGATCCTGTGGGGCGACAGATATACTGGCCCCCTTGCATTTGGTCTCAAATGGCTGCAGGTTTGGATGTAGGCGACTCGCGGCGAGCGAGCAGCTTGTCGATCCGCCTTCCGTCCATATCGAGAATCTCGAAGCGCCAGCCCTCGTAGTCGAAGTGCTCGCCAGCTTCCGGAAGATGCCCGAGCCGAGACAGGGCGAACCCGGCGATCGTGTGAAAATCGCCCTCTGCCGCCCTTGATCGAAAGCCGAGGAGAGCGAAAGCATCGTGCGCCAGCATCATACCGTCGATCAGCAGGGAGCCGTCATCACGCTCGACGACATCGGGGTCTTCACCATCCAGGTCCGGAAGGTCGCCTGCAATGGCTTCGAGCAGATCGGTCTGGGTGACGATCCCCTCCAGTGCGCCATATTCGTCGATGACGATCGCCAGGCGCACCGGCGCCCGCTTGAACTGATCGAGCACGCGGAAGATTTGCGTTCCTTCGTGGACGATCACGGGTTCGCGGATAACCGCCATCGGATCGAGGGTTTTTCCATCGAGCACCTGGTCAAGGAGATCCTTCTTCAGGATCATGCCGAGCGGCTCGTCGATCCCGCCACGGCCAACCAGAAGCTGCTCATGGCGACATTCGCGGATGGTGCGCAGAATCTCGTCCGGGCTGTCGCCAGCGTCGATCCAGTCGATATCACGTCGCGGTGTCATGATATCCGCGATCCTGCGGTCGCCGATGTTGAAGACACGCTCGACAAGTTCCTGTTGAGTCTGGTGGAGCAGCCCTGCCTCATGGCTTGCCGCCACGAGCAGCTTCAGCTCTTCGGGCGAATGCAAGGACTCCTCCCCTGTGCCTGGGCGCAGACCGCAGAGACGCAGCACCAGATTGCCGAGACCGTTCAGAGCCAGGATCGCCGGCCTCAGCAGAAACAGAAACAGACCAAGCGGGCGTACGACCCAGAGCGCGGTGCCCTCGCTGCGCTGGAGCGCCAGGCTTTTCGGCGCCAACTCGCCCAGGACAATGTGAAGAGCGGTTATGATGATGAAGGCGATTGCGACGGCGATCGTGTGCGAAGCTGCCGTGGCCAGGGATCCCATTAGTCCCAAGAGAAGTGGCTCGATCAGATGGGCAAGTGCGGGTTCACCAACCCAGCCGAGCGCCAGTGATGAAATGGTGATGCCGAGTTGGGTCGCGGCAAGATTGGCATCCAGATTGACCAAGGCTTTTTGAAGCCGCCCGGCGTTCAAGCGCCCGGCAGTTGCAAGCTCGTCGACGCGGCTGCGTCTAACCGCTACGAGGGCAAATTCGGCGGCGACAAAGAAGCCGTTTGCGCCTACGAGTACGAGAACCAAGAAAATCCCAAGAATGTCGCGTAGACTACCATCGTCCGCCGGCATGATATCCTCTGCATGAAAAAGCTACGGTCATCTCTGAAGCGTATTTGGCGCTATCGCGCAACCGCCGTTTCGGCCTTGAACATCATTGCGGAGCCATCAGGGTAGCATGGATGCGGGCTGTTGGTCTTCCGCAGCCATTGGATCGTCTACAACGCAGCAAGTCGAACAGGAATTGAAAGCTCGGTTTCTGTCGCAACTTGCATCTGTGGCAGTGAAGCTCACCATAGCCCGGACAACCTTGAACGCTCCTTTATCAATGCGTCGGCCATCTCGATGACTATTCTCGATTTCTTCTGATTTGGAAACAGCATCAGCGTTCTGAAGCTTACTGATGGGACCAGCGGCCGCAATGTCACACCCCGCTCAATGTATCCAGTGGCAGTTACCGGGTCGACAATGCCACAGCCGACTCCTGCTAGAACCAACGCGCATACCGTCGATGAATAGGCAGTCTCAACCACCACCTGGGGGGCCACGCCGTATTTCGCGAAGATGGCTTCGGCTTCGTGGCGGGTCGTATCCTCGGGAGCCAATGCGACGAAAGGAAGGCGATCAAGATCGGCGGGATGCACTACTTCTTTTTCGGCCAGCGGATGTCCGGGAGGAATAGCTAGGGTAGCCGGGATTTCCGCGAACGGCATCGCCTCAACTCCGTTTGTGTCGATTTCATCCGCAGTGATCGCGACGTCGAGCTGGTTCGCGGCGATCATGTCTCGAATCGACGAGGAACCGCTGACATAGAGCGAAACGGCTACTTTGGGGTTCTTCTGTCGGAATCTGGCGATGGCATTCGGTAGCAGGTTCGTGCTGAAGGCCGAAAGGCACGCGACGCGGATGTCGCCCGAACCGTAGTCGCGGATGCGGGCTGCCGCACTTCGCAGCTTGGCCAAACCTGCTAGCGATATCTGAACCTCGCGGAAGAACAGCTGCCCTTCTGCTGAGGGTATCATGCGCCCTTTTTCCCGGTCGAACAGCTTAAAGCCGATTGAACGCTCCAGCGACATTATCGCCTTGCTGACGGCGGGCTGGGAGATCCCCAGAATCTCTGCGGCCCGCGAGGTCGTGCCGTAGGTCATGACCGCCTGGTAAGTTTCGATCAACCGAACATCCATGCGGAGTCCCATAACTGAAAAGCATAGAAGTGCCGTCCTTTGGTATTGGACGGGATATGTCCCCGCGTGTCAACAATGGCGTCGTAACGGAGCGATCTACAATGCGTGATGACACAAGGTCGGTAACGAGGGTGTCGGTCAGCCTGGAAGGATATGACAGCCTGACCGTGCCAATACATCGCGCCTCCACAATAAGGTATCCCGATGCCGCGTCTTTCGCAGCCCGGTTCGAGCGCAGCGCTGACGGCTATGTTTACGGACTTTATGGAACGCCCACCCACCGGTACCTGGAGAAGAAAATCACCGAACTGCAAGAGGGCGCCCGCACGGTTTTGGTGCCTTCCGGTCAGGCCGCTGTCACTTGCTCCATACTGGCCCTTGTAGCCACAGGCGAGCGGGTACTCATACCCGATACGGTGTATGGCCCTGTGCGCGACTTTGCCACGCATGAGCTGGCGGCGCTTGGCATTGAGGCCGTCTTCTACGATCCGCTCGATTTGCGCGCTCTAGACTCACTTATCAATGTCCGCACGCGCCTTGTGTGGACAGAGTCTCCAGGGTCGATAACGTTGGAGATGCAGGACATTCCGGCGATCGTCCTGATGGCCCATGCCAAAGGAGCACTCGTCGGGTGCGACAACACATGGGCTACTCCACTCAACTTCAGGCCGATCCGCCATGGAGTGGATATTGTTGCGGAGGCTCTAAGCAAACATTTCTCCGGCCACTCCGACTTAGTCCTGGGTTCGATCACCACAAGGGATGAAGCCTTGGGGCTGAAACTCAAAGCCTGTCTGGGGAGACTGGGCATTGGAACATCGCCGGATGACTGTGTCCTTCTGGCTCGCGGGATAGAGACCCTGACTGTGCGTCTCGAGAGGTCCAATGCCTCCGCCCTTCAGATCGCGCCTTGGCTCGCCGGACATCCATGTGTGGAAATGGTGATCCACCCTGCCCTGCCCGGGAATCCCGGTCACGAAATCTGGAAGCGCGATTTCAGCGGTGCCTGCGGTGTCTTCACTTTCACGCTGAAGGAGCAGTACGCAGACCGGGCATTTGTCGCTCTGGATTCCCTACAGTTGATCTCCATTGGCGCGTCATGGGGAGGAACCAAGAGCCTGATCGCGCCATCCTCCGTGAAGGCTCTGCGAACCGTGCGGCCCTGGACGGGGCCGGACTACCTCTTTCGCTTGAGCGTGGGGCTGGAACATCCCGACGACCTCAAGGATGATTTGACGCGCTTCTTCGCGGCGCTCACCGAAAGCGAGAGAATTGAGCCGCGCACCGCCGTCGGCGGCTGAACCCGACATATAGCTTTTTCGAACGCATTGAGCACAGCGTAGTATCGAATGGAATGAACGATGCCGTCAGCCGCAGCCAATCCATCGGAGCTCCAATGAGCGACATCGATCTCATCCTTGACCATATAGAAGCCAACTTGCCCGCCTCGATTGACAAGTTTGTACAATTTCTGGCCTTCCCATCCGTGTCCAGCCAGCCGGAGGGCAGAGAAGGAATTGCCGCCTGCGCAGAGTGGCTTCGGTCCGAACTGGCAGGCCTGGGCCTTGAGACACAGCTTATTACGACCGATGGTCATCCCTTGGTTATGGGCAAGTCATGGCAGCGAGACGGTTACCTGAGGGTCCTGCTCTACGGTCACTACGATGTGCAGCCAGTAGAACCCCTCGATGCATGGCGGACACCGCCATTCGAACCGGCTTGTAGGGACGAGGACGGCCTTACGCGGATTTACGCGCGTGGGGCGTCGGACAGCAAGAGCCAGGTCTGGTCCGTTCTGGAGGCACTGCGCGCCTGGAAGGAGACCCAAGGCGGGTTTCCGGTCAATGTGACGGTGCTCTTGGAGGGAGAGGAGGAAACGGGTTCTCCCAGCCTTCCCGCCTTTATCGATACGCATGGCGACGAACTTGCCTGCGATGTTGCCTTCATCAGCGACAGTGACATGTGGTCTCCGACCAGGCCGGCCATCACGACGCGTCTGAAGGGATTGTTACACGAGAAGATCACGATCGTCGCGCCCAATGGCGACCTGCATTCCGGCCATTACGGGAATGTAGCGGCCAATCCGGTGCGGATACTCGCCAAGATTCTGGCCTCTATTCATGATGACGAGGGGCGGGTCACGATCGATGGCTTTTATGATGGCGTCCGGCCTGTGCCTGCAAGGCTGCGGGAGCAATGGCGGTCTCTTGATCTCAAAGAAGCTCTTGCCGGCGTCTCGGTCTGCGGAGCCGTCCAGGAAGGCGGGCATGGCGCGATCGAGTTGATGTGGAGTCGGCCCGGCATTGATTTCAACGGCGTAGTCGGTGGCAATACTGGACCCGGCGAACGATCAGTCCTTCCTTCGTCGGCCACGGCCCGACTGTCATTCCGGCTCGTCGACGAGCAGAAGCCCGAGCGCATCAGATCTTTGTTCAGGAGGTTTGTCGAAACGCGCCTTCCTGACGGTTGCCATGTGGAATTTGATGGCGCCGGTGGAAGCTCCGCAGTGTCGGTAAACGAAGCCAGCCGATTCATCGCAGCCACGGCGCGCGCGCTTGATGCCGAATGGCCGGAGCCGACCCTGATCAAGGGAACCGGCGGCGCGGTGCCACTCGTGGGATTTCTGACCGATCGCCTTGGCATAGATTGCATTGTTACCGGCTTCATCCTCGCCGATGATGCCATTCATGCTCCGAATGAACGCTATGACGTGGAGCGGCTCCGGAAAGGAATTCGAAGCTGGGCGCGCATCCTGTCCGAACTGGAAAGCGATCGGCGGCAATAGCCTTGGCGAAAGCCGGAGCGACAAGCGGTTCCATACCGCCAGGGATCTCGGCGCCCTGCCGCCCGCCGCGTGTCGAACGCGACGTGGCTGGGTTCATTTTCAGCCATGCGGCCCCTTCCAGACCGACGTTAACTAACCAGCGGTGCACAATTCTTCGAGTCCACCGCTCCCGGACGCCGGAAGAGAACTACGCCAAAGACTGAACTTCTGATGCGCAATTGGTTCACCTCACATCTATTCGTGAAGCGCATTTTCTATTTTGTCAGTCAGGCCACTTTTAACTCGGTGTCGAAATGACACGCGAACTGACGTCCGCGGCCGCCGCTCTTCATCTCGGGAGGGGTCTGCGAACAAATGCTCTGCGCAATCGGACACCGCGAGTGGAACCGGCAACCGGAGGGAGGATTGATCGGGCTGGGGATTTCGCCCGCCAGCGTGACAATTCCCCGTTCAGCGGCAACACGAGGATCCGATTGCAGAACCGAAGCTAGCAGAGCCCGGGTGTAGGGATGCTGTGGTGTGCGATAGACCTCCTCACTCGTACCCTCCTCGACGATTTTCCCGAGATACATCACATAGAGCCGCGTCACGGCCTGTCGAACCAGCGCTAGGTCGTGAGCAATAAAAAGCATCGCCACCCCTAGATCACGCTGCAGCTCCAAGAAGAGATTCATGACTTGAGCCCGGATTGACAGGTCAAGAGCGGACACAGGCTCATCGCATATCAACACCTTCGGTTCGACCGCCAAGGCCCTGGCGATTGCGACCCGCTGCCTTTGTCCACCCGACAGTTCGCGAGGAAACCGGCTATTCATTTGGGAGGGTAAACCAACCTGGTCGAGCAACTTGCCGACCTTGGCATCGATTTGCTTGGCGGACACCTTGCCGGCAATGACAAGTGCCTCGGCTAGGGTCTCACCGACGGTCTGCCGTTCGGACAGGCTGGCATAGGGATCTTGAAAGATATACTGGATTGTACGTCGTCGATCTCGTAGCGCGCGCCCCCGGAGGGTTGAAAGGTCGGTGCCGTCCAGCACCACGCTGCCGTGTTGATGATTTTCGAGACCAACTATGGTTCGTCCGAGAGAGGATTTGCCGCACCCGGATTCGCCTACAAGGCCGACGATCTCGCCGGCATTTAGGTGAACTGAAACGTTATCGACGGCAGTGATCCATTTGTCCCGCTCCCCGCTTCTATAGCGGGTGGTCAGGTCTTTTACCTCAAGGATGCTTTTCACTGCCCTACCTCAGTTGCTCGTATTTTACAGTGCACGCCATCGAAACAAGTGATTGCGGGATGGAGTGCAGTTGGGGGCGCCCGTTGCGACAAACCGGCTGGGTAAATGCACACCGCTCGGCGAATGCGCATGCCTCCAGAGGTGCTCCCATGATCGGCGGAAGCCCGGCAATTCCCCTGAAGGGTGAACCGGAAGGATCTTCCTCTCTTGGAATCGCGTCGACCAAACCACAAGTATAAGGATGGGAGGGGGACACTAGTACGTCAGCTACGGGGCCGTACTCCACAATACGTCCCGCATACATCACGGCGACCTGATGCGCGATGGCGGCGACGACGCCCATATCGTGCGTGATCAGCACGATACCCATGTTCAATTGTTTCTGAAGGCTTTGCAGGAGCTTGAGTATTTGCGCCTGGATCGTAACGTCCAGCGCCGTTGTCGGCTCGTCCGCGATTAGCAGAGGCGGCTCGCTCGCAACCGCAATCGCAATCATGACGCGCTGTCGCAGACCACCCGACAGTTCATGAGGATATTGTCTCATGCGCTGGGCTGGGTCCGACATTCCAACCAGGGAGAGCAATTCCTCAGCGCGCTTCTCAGCTTGCCGGGTGGTCAAGCCAAGCTGCTTTTGCGCCACCTCCGCGATCTGTCGGCCCACCCGCCTGACCGGATTCAGGGCGCTCATCGGATCTTGGAAGATCACTCCAACCGATTTCCCGCGAACATGGCGCAGGCTGGAAGGCGGCAAAGCTGCAATATTTGTGCCGGCGATGTTGAATGAACCGCTGATCTGAACCGCCAGCCCAACTGGCATAAGGTCGAGCGGCGCGAAGTTCATCACCGTCTTGCCGGAGCCGCTCTCGCCGACGATGGCCAGGGTCTCTCCCCTGCGCACGCTGTAGCTGACCCGGTCAACAGGCCTAAGTGCACCATTCTTGGTGAAGAGATCCACGCTGAGATCTCTGACCTCCAGAACTTTATCTGTGCTCATGTCGCAATTCGCTTTTTCGGATCTTCGATTGGTGCTCGTTCCCATGACGCAGCGACAAGCCGGCCGCGCCGCAAAACTGAGCGTCGCAAGTCGCGCGGCACACGGTTCAGTGCAATCGCTTCGCCCAGCAAGTTGAAGCTGACGACGACTCCTGTGATCGCAAAGCCGGGAAGCAGTACCATCCATGGATTGAGATCGAGGTACGGCAACGCATCAACGAGCATCTGCCCCCACTCCGGTGTGGGCGGTTGTATGCCCAGTCCGAGAAACGAAAGAGTCGCAATTGATAGTGCAATCCCTCCTGCATCCGCTGAAACATAGACCAGCACCATTCCCACCGTTGATGGAAGCAGATGACGGAAATAGATTCGCAGCGGGCTGGCCCCAAGAACCCGGAGTGCTTCGATATGCGGCCGGTTCAATATCCCGATCGCCACGCCGCGGGCGACGCGAGTAGAACCTGCCCAGAACGCCAGGATCAGCGCCAGCACCATGTTCCAGTAGCCCGTTCCGAGCATGCCGATGATTGCGAGAGCTATGATGAGCGACGGAAGCGCCATGAACAGTTCCACGAAGCGCATCAGGATCTCTTCGGTCCGACCTTTGACGAAGCCGGCGAAAGTACCCAGCGTGACTCCGATGAGGAGCTTGAACGTCACGACAATGGTCATGGCGACAACTGTTGTTCGAGCCGATACAATCAAGCGCGAGAAGACATCGCGGCCGATATGGTCTGTCCCGAGCCAATGATCGGCTGAGGGACCAGCGAAGCGGGCAGTAAGATCCTGTAGGTTGGGGTCGTGGGGGACCAGCCACGAACCGAATGCTCCGAGAAAGAGAAACAGAGCTACCCCAATCAGTGCGGACTTTGGAAAGTTGCTGAACGCCTCTCCGATGGAATACCAAAAGCGCTTCATGCCACCTGCCTCCGCAGCTTAGGATCCGCCGCAATCATCAGCAAGTCGGCTACCAGGTTCACCAGCGAGACATACAGTACAAACGCCAGGAGACAGGCCTGCATGACCATGAAATCTCTGGTGCGAACGCCTGCTACAAAGAGCTCGCCGATGCCGTGCAAGGCGAAAAGCGGTTCGACGATGATCGCGCCGATTGTCATCGAGCCGATCATGTTGCCCAGCGCGCTAACATATGCGGGAACTGCATTGGGTAAAGCGTCGCGGAGCATGATATGCAGGACCGAGAACCCCTTCGCGCGCGCCGTCAGGGCATAAGGCCGTGTCATCGCTTCGGAAATGCCGATCCGGAGCACACGAGAGAGCACAGCAGCGGAAGGTGCCGCCATCGCGATTGAGGGGAGTACCCAACTCAAAATGGAGCTGTCGCCAAACGAGGGCAGCCATCGCAAATTCACGGCGAAAAGCAGGATCAGAACTGCGCCTCCGAAAAACACTGGTGTCGACGCGCCTAGCAGAGCCATGACCCGCACTATGTGGTCGGGGAAACGTCCTGGCCACGCCGCTCCGATCAGTCCCATCGCTGCCGAGAGGAGTATCGTTACGATGCTCCCCCCGAGAATGAGCTTCATCGTAGTTGGTACTCTTGCTTTGATGGCCTTGCCGACATCTTCGCCGGTTATATAGGCAATGCCGAAATCACCTTGGGCGACGCCTTGCAACCAGTGCCAATAGCGAACAGGAACGGGATCGTTCAGCCCGAGCTCCTGCGCGACCTGGTCTACCATAGCCTTGGATGCGCCCGGAAAGCGCAGCTCGGCGATGAGCTGCGCGACGTTTCCCGGGGCAGCCACGACGAGCCCGAAACACAACACTGACGCCATCAGCAGCAGCAGTGCTGAGTTTCGCAATCGGCGCCTTAGATAAATAAACATGAGCAAGACACCTTCCCGGAACTACGACTTCAACACGATACCTCGATAGGGGAACTCTGTATCGGTGGGAGGGACCTTGAAACCGTCGACGCGACTCGAAGCTGCCCAATATGTCGGCGGGTAGAGAACCGGTGAATATAGGACTTCTTCACGAAGCTTGTCGTAGAAGACCTGCAGTGCAGCCAACTGCGCTTCATCTCCCATCGCTTCAGTGGCAGCTGCGATGAGTGGATCCAGACTTGGATCGAGCGCGACCTTGCCGTCGGACCCGCTTTCTATCGTGGATAGGAACAGAAGCGTCACCGAGCCGAATGGATCATAGGGAGCGCCATAGGTCTGAAAGATTGCGATGTCATATTCGCGCTTAGGAATCTCGGAATGACGGGAGGCGTGGTCGACGGAATGCACCGTGACCTCTATGCCTATTTCACCAAGCTGCTGCTGAAGAACTTCGCCAAACACCTTGGAGCCGGCGATAAAATCGTCTGAAACCAGAAGCTCCACGGACAAGGTCTTGCCACTCTTCGAGCGGTATGGCGCACCGGTCCAACCGGCGTTCTCGAGCAGTTGCTTCGCTTTCTCGACGTTGCGGACGGGTGCGTCATGCCTCGTGCCCGACAATGGCACGGTTGGTCCGAGAAGATCACCAGCCGGAGCGGCGTCGCCATTGAAGAGCACAGCCGATACGGCAGTGCGGTCGTAGCCAACATCAATCGCCTGTCGTACGGCCTTTTCCGCAAGGGCGGCGTTCCGTTGGGTATTGAAGGAAAGCACCATCGTCATCGAGCCCTGCGCGGTGATGACGTTGATTCCCGCCCGCCGCAACGTGTCCGCCTCCTGCGATGTCAGCGCGGCCGCTCCGCCGCCGACAATGTCCAGTTCATCAGAACGCATGGCATCAACACGGGAACGAGAATCCGGCATAACGGTGATCTCGATCCCGGAAAAAGATGGCTTATCACCCCAATACTTGTCGTTGCGAATGAAAGAGCTGCCGGACGTCGAGTTTTTTTTAACGATCCACGGCCCAGTTCCAACCGGTGCCTTGAGGGTTCCGTCCTCCTTGACGGAAATGGGGGACAGGAAACGTACGGGCCGAATATAGCTCAGTTCATACGTGAGGCCCGGTACGGGTTGCGTAAACTTGATCTCGATCGTGTGCTGGTCGATCTTCTGGACACCCGAGAAATACTTGGAGGCGTTGATCCAGGAATTGTCCGCAACACCCATCCAGAGTTTCAGGTTCCAGATAGCCGAATCCGCGTCGAAGGGATGCCCGTCGGTAAAGCTTACATTCTTCCGCAAATTCAGCGTCAATCGAGTGTCGTTGTCGGAAAGGCTCCAGGATTCTGCGAGGCAGGGTACCGGAGCACCTCCTTCCCCATATCTAATCAATGGCTCGTAAATGAGATCTTGCAGTTGGAACTGAGCGACGTAGTCACGCGCGTCCAGATTGGCGGATGCCTTGGCCACCGCGATGCGCAATGTGCCGATCGGATCGGCAGCCATCGCGGATATGATCGTGCCGTCCAATCCTAACAGGACCGGCGCAGCCGCAAAAGATTTTAGAATGTTGCGACGTGTAACTTTCATTGAGCTTCTCCTATCGCCCTTTTCCCCATTTGTGTGACCCGATCGAACTGGCCTGCGGATCCGACTTTGCTTTTGTCGGGTTTCTTGAGAAGTCGCCGAAAGAGCGCTTGTCGAAAACAGTTCCGCAGACGCTGTCGAATTGCACGCAGAACCTCTGTCCTTTCGGCATGGCTGGATTCACGCCAGCTGCATGAACGAAGTTGGCATGGCGCAGTTCATGCCGTCTAATATTTTTATGAGGCTAAACTATTCTCGATAGT
This sequence comes from Mesorhizobium sp. M0983, assembly GCF_040318975.1. Taxonomy (NCBI): domain Bacteria; kingdom Pseudomonadati; phylum Pseudomonadota; class Alphaproteobacteria; order Hyphomicrobiales; family Phyllobacteriaceae; genus Mesorhizobium; species Mesorhizobium sp. M0983. Next base: position 395,524 of record NZ_JAMYNH010000004.1, read on the forward strand.
TATACCTTTGGGTGGCATGCATTCGGGGTAACATGGGCAAAACCCCTGCGGGGGTAATTGCCGTCCGCAGCCCGGCGGTCTTCCCTGTTCGCGCAGGTAGAAGGGCGGGTTGCTATCATTGTCGCGTTGAGATCGCGACCATGCGCTGCCGAGAATATCGCAACTCCAGACTCATGAGGGACCGCTGGGTTCCCGCCCATCTTCCACAGAATTGCGGTCGGTAGTAGTCCGAATGGGACATCCTCTTGGATATAGCGGCTTTCGATAGTTGTCGGGCCAAAGCCGCCACGGCCTTGGCGATCCATCTCTTGGTTCATTTTCGAAACAGTGCTCATGGGGACGTGGAACGACAATGAAAAATGTTCCTGGACGGTACGAACCGCGATATCGAAATGGGCAGCTATGGCCAACCGTTCGGCATCCAGAGCCTCGATAAAACGGCCAACGGCAGGAGTGACGTTTCCCCCCTGGCTCCACTGCTCGGCCTTCTCCATGCGTGTGAGATTGAGAAGGGCAATTCCCAGATGGTTCTGCGGATTGAGGTTGCTGAGCGCGATCGCAAGCAGACCGTCGCGCTTGACGAAACGATCGCCGAACAAGGTCATGACCAATTTGAAACCCAGATGGCCGGTCGAGGCTGAACAAAGCAAGGTCAGCGCCCGCCCAGGGCGCTGAACTGTTTGAGCCGTGGATTGCAACCGGAATGACCGTATCGCGATGATTGACCTGTTCAGACCTAAGCTGCATGGAAGCCGACTTCCTTGAACCGCTTGGGCAGCAGGAAGTCGATGACCGAAAAGGCGATGATGCTGAGCCCAGTGAGCGGAAACACGATGCAGACGCAGATGGCGATGACCATGATCGTCACCGGCACCTGATAATTCTTCGGGTAAAGCGGGGCGCCCAGCGTGCCCGCAGGCCGCCGCTTCCACCACATGATGATCCCCGACATGCCCATGAATATCACAGCCAGGCAGAACAGGGTGTTGAGCGCGGTGTTCCACAGGCCGAGATTCGCCTGGTGGAGAGCGATGCCGACGGCCATCGCCTTTCCTGCAAGCCCGTAGTCGGCGAAGCGGACGTCGGCCAAGATCTTGCCCGTATACCGGTCGATGTGCACGGTCCGGTCGCCTGTCGGGCTGTGCGTGTCGCCATCCATGGAATCGGCGGAGATCGTGTAGACGCCGTCCTCGGCAGCCGGGACGTTGATGCGGAACTGGTCGTTGAACCCGATCGACCTTGCGAAAGCAGCGACTGTGTCGAGATTGACGGGCGTTCCCATTGGCAAACCGGTGACGCCGGCGTTGGAACCCGAGACGGGAAGCGGCGTCTGCTCCAGTGCCCAGGGCACTTCCTTGAGCGCACCGTGGTTCATGCTTGCATGGGTTTTATCGGAAAGCGGAACATTGTCCCACTTCGCCGCCGGGAAAGCGCTCCAGGCCTGGACGATCTTGGTGCCCCAGATGCCTGTCCATGACAAGCCGGAGATGAAGAAGAACAGCAGCACCACCGAGATGTAGAATCCGAGCGAGACGTGGAGTTCCTTCCAGAATGCGCGCCCGCCCGCTCTGACGTTCGGAAACAGCACGCGGGACAGTGAACGGCCGTTGCGCGGCCACCACAGATAGAGGCCGCTCAGCACAAGCACGATGCCCAACCCGGCAGCGATCTCCTGCAACCGGTCGCCGAAGTCGCCGAGCAGCAAGGTGCCGTGGATGTGGTCGGCCCAGTAGAACCATGTCTGGTCCTTGACGATCGTGTCGACGACGGCCGGGCCGTGCGGATCGACCGACACCACCACGTTCTGGTTATTGGCATCGACGACGAAGACGCTTGCCCGATCAGGGTCGACAGGGCTGACCAGCATCTTCACCTTGCTGCCCGGAACCGCATTTTGAGCGGCAAGCGCCTGCGCAGCCAAGCTGGCGCGTTCGCCGCCGGGCGTAACATAATGCTTCTGGCCCAGGAACGTTTCGATGGAATTGCCGTAGACCATGATGAGGCCGGTCGTCGCCAGGACCATCAGGAACGGAATGACGATCAAGCCAGCATAGAAATGCCAGCGCCAGATGGCCCGGTAGAGCCGGGTGCTTGACAGGCCATCCTGCGATGGCATGGAAATTGAAGTCATGGGTTCTCTCCAGATTGGACACGGCGTCGCTCGCGACGCGAATGACGCGTTTTGAATTGTGAAAAACCGAGGCCGGGCCGGCCTCAGTCGCGCACGATGCCGGGTAGGACGAAGTGGGCGAGGATGGCGACATGGCCAAACAGCCACATCACCGCCCAGGCGTCCTTGGCGTCGAGGCCGTCGCCGTGCAGGTCGAACATCGCCGCACTGTCCGGAGCAAGGATCGAGATCCCGGCCAGGAACAGTCCCCGGCAAGGGCTCCGGTCAGGAACGTCGCCGCGATCTCGGCGAGCGGATGGTTTGCTGACGGATCGGACCTCACGACACGGCTCCGCCGGCGATCAGCTTGCGCAGCTTCCCCAGACGCATATCCATGGCCTCGCCATAGGAAATCGTGCCAGCGAACTGGCCTTTCGCGTCCATCAGGAAGATCGAAGCGGTGTGGTTCATCGTGTAGTCGCCGCCGTCGAGCGGGATCTTCTCCCAATAGGCACGGTAGGACTTGCCGACAGCATCGATCTCGGCCTCGGTGCCGGTCAGGCCGACGATGCGCTTGTCGAAAGACTGAAGGTAGCGGGCAAGGAATTCGGGCGTATCCCTCGTCGGATCGACCGAGATGAACAGCACTTTCAGTCTATCCGCATCCGGGCCTAGCGTTTTCAGGGCCTCAGTCATTTCCCAGAGCGTGGTCGGGCACACTTCGGGACAATGCGTGAAGCCGAAAAAGACCGCGAAGGGTTTTCCCTTGAGGTCGGCATCCGAAAGCGGCTTTCCGTCCTGCGTGGTCAGCTTGAACGGACCGCCGATCGTCACCGCGCCGGCGAGAACCGCCGGCGGCTTTTCGGGTGACCATGCGTAGAGACCGCCGGCTACGACGAGCAGGACGATCGCCGTCAGGGCCAGGATGATTGTTCTGGAACGGCCAGCCATGTCAGCCTCCATGGTCATGGGCTTCGGCCTCGCCGCCAACGGCGTCGACCGAATAGTTGACGGTCACGGTGCCGGCCTTCTCAAAGGTCAATGTGCCGGTGAAGCTTTCGCCCTGCTTGATCTGGTGCTTCAACTCCATGAACATGATGTGGAAGGAACCCGGCTTCAGCGATACCTCGCCGCCGGCCGGAATTTCGATCCCGCCCTGAACCGGATGCATGGTCATGACGCCGGCGGCATCGACCGCCATCTCGTGAATTTCGGTCTTGCCGGCGATCTCGGCGGTCGCGGAAATCAGCCGGTCGGGTGCGGAGCCTTCGTTGCTCAGTCCGAGGTAGCCGGCCGCCACCGCAGCGCCTTCCGGCGTGGCGCGCGACCATGGATGTTCGATCTCGATATCGCCGACGTTGAATTCATGCGCCCAGAGCGGATGGGTCATGGCGAAAAGCAAGGCAAAGGCAAAGACGAGCAAGCCTGCACGTTCTTCCACGCTGCGGAACTTCGATTTTGAATGGGTAATGCCAAGTGAGCGCACGAAGGTGCGGGTAGAGAATGTCATTGGAAACTCCACGAATGATGGATTCGCGCCGATCAAGGCCGCGAATGTTCTGATGGCAGACAGTTCCGGTCAGGCGTCCTGGCGCGCAGCCGGATAGCGATCAGACGGTTTGTGGAGGCGCGCGCGGATTGCCGGGCTGGTGGTCGTCCGGCGAAAGATTGAGGCGAGGAGAGACAACCGGAACAATACCGGCATCGAGCGGCAGGTCTGCCGGAAGCGATGCGGCCTCTGGCGGCGAGCCGAGGGCCTGCGCAACCATCGGGCATCCGAGCGTGCAGCAATTGGGCAGGCTGCCGTGGTCGCCGGTCTTGCCTGGATCAGACTGGCCGACGCTGCTGAGGCATAGCGGATTGCCGAAGGTATCGAGCTCGCCCGGTCCGACGCCGATCGCGTAAGCGCCTACGACGGTTTGCAGGACGAGCATAAGGGCTGCGACAAGCGCCGCCCTCAGATTCCATCCCGCGCGTCGTGATCTCACGAGCATCCCCCGGCAGACGATTCAGGATTGATAGCAGTGGCCGTCGTTCGAGGAAACCACCTTGGCGATCATGCGGCAATCTGGCGTGGCATCAGCTGTTATTGCGGCGGCAAGGTTCCGAACAGACTGACGAGAACGACCACGCAAAAGCCCAGTACCAGTTCGGCCAGCGTGCAGAGGCGAAGGCCGTGCAGCGCTCCTTCGCCATTTCTCGTCCTGGGGACAAGCACGTATCGGTTGACGATTGCAAACGCAATCATTGCGGCAACCAAAGCCAGCTTACAAAGCAGCAGCACCTGGTAAGGAGATGACGTGTCGGTCGGCCACTGGCCGAGCACCAGTTTCACATTGATCAGGCCCGACGCGATCACCGCCGCCACCGCGACATGGCCTAATCCCGAAAATCCCTGGAGCGCATCGGAAACATCCGACCGCAGTTCGTTATCGCCGAGCTTGCCAAGGCATAGCAGCAGTGGAACCAGCGCGCCCAGCCAGAAGCCGCCGGCCAGAAGATGAACGACATGGCTTGCGCGGCTGACAGACCCTTCTGCTCCCTCGAGCATGACGGCGTGGCCGACAAAGCCCAGGCTGCCGAGATAGAAAGCGCTCACCATCGACATGAGCCGCCAGTAGCCACCAAGCCGGGCCAGGGCCAATCCGGCCAGAACGGCGCCCAGCAGGAGATGTAACAGCCAGACGTGGCCGAATTCCGTATCTGCAAGAACCGAATACCAGGTCGCCGGATTCCAGACATCGCTCCACCCGTCTCCCATCTCGCCCACGGCAAGAAGAAGCCAGGCAACAGCGCTCAGAAAGGCAAGAGCGGCCGCAAGCTGGACGATGCGTCGAAGCACTGCCTCAAGCGCGTTGGCGAGGGGCAGCGTAACCAGCCAACCTTGAAACACACCAATCCCGAACAGGATCAGCGCGGAGCCATAATGCAGTGCCCTGCAAAGGACGAGCGCGTCGTCCACGCGTAGCCCTACTGCATCGATTCGAAGCTGTAGGCGCCCTTGATCTTGTGACCGTCGCGCGACAGAGCGTGCCAGTCGACCGTGTACTTGCCATCGGGAAGCGCCGACTTGAACGGCACGACGAGCGTGGTGTTGTCTTTCGGGTCAAGCGTGGCCGGCCCAGTGGCGACGGCATCCTTCTTCGCTCCCACCACCTTGACGCCGGTGAATTTCAGCTCGATTCCTTCCGAGAATTTGAGCCTGAGTTCGGTCGGTGCTGGCATCGCGTGGGAGTCAGCCGCCGGTGTTTCCGAGACGAGCTTCGCGTGTGCGGAAGCCGCGCCTGCGAAACCTGTCGCAGCGAGCGAACAGGCCAGGAAAAGCGACGAAGCAAAGAAATTTGAGCGAGCCATAAGAAACTCCATCGTTATGAAGCCGGTGACCATTGCCGTCCGCACCGAGCCTGACACGAGCTATCACAGGATCGTGCGCGGACAATACTCACGACTCGGTGAGCGGCCTCCCTCCTGGTGAAATGTTCGATGTTGCCAGCCTTGATGCGCCAGCAGATCGCCTACGGCCTTCCGGCAGCTGCAGAGAGAGCGACTGTCAATCCGAAATCACAGCCGGGATCGAGTGGCCGTAGCCAAAGTCCGGCAGTTGATCCAGGGCAGCGTTAGCCGCCCCGCCTAGATCGTTTGCGAGCCGGGCATTAGTATTCAGTGTATTGTGCATCTATGGACTGGATCGTAACGCGACCATCCGGGATGGTGACGTTGTCAGGATTGCCGGTGCGCGCAAACGCTGTCGTGCCGAAGATGAAGGGCAGCTCGCAGGTATGAACGAACCACATGCGACCACCCTCGACGAGGCTCTCCCATCGAAGCAATAGGCATAAACCGGCGCAACTGAAGTCCGTCAGCACGGGCGAGGCGGAAGTGACTTGCCAACTCGGAAAACACTCAGATTAGGCAAGGCGTGTACGCGTGGGCCGATTCTGACGGCGGCAACTTGGATGATAAGCAGCGCAGGGTGGCTATCTCGATCCGAGGCATGCCAGCGCTGCATTTCGGTACCGCTTGGTTAAGATGGCTTGGCAAGCACCAGACCTATGTTCGGATTTTTTGCCTCAGCTACCCGCCGCAAGGAAGGACGAAAAGCGGCCAGATCGAGCGTGAGGAAAGGCGGCAGCACTCTTCCGCTACAAAATCTGACTAACTCGTTGAAGCGTATGCTAAATCGTCCTTTCGATGGTAGCGCCTCTGGACTGAATTGCCCAATGAGATCAACGGAGCACCCCACTCAGAAGTAGCCTTGAATTCACAAGTTGTTGCCTCGATGATGATTCAATATGTCGCGAATATTCGCTGAATTTCACCACGCTCTGTTGTCCGCGCCAGCGCGAGGCCGAGCAGGATGCGCGCCTTCTGCGGCGTCAGATTGTCCGCCGTCATGATACCAATGGCGCGGTGCCGAGCGCTGTCCAGGGCGCGGCCGCTTCCGGCACGAGATGATTGCAGCGCTACGACACCTCGAGAGATGGTGTCTTCAAGCGCGGCGACCTCGGCTGGCGTGCCCATTCCCGGCGCGAAACCGGCGAGCACGATGCCTTTCGCACCCGCGTCTGCGAAGGCATTTATCGCAGTTCCGTCCGAGCCGGCGTAGCTGTAGGCGATGTCGACGCGCGGCATGTTCTCGATGTCGGCGACGGAGAATTCACTGCCTGTCGTGTGGAGCCTCTCGGGCTTGCGATAGTAGACCACGACGTCGCCATCGACCTGGCCCAATATGCCAAAGTCCGGGCTGTGAAAGGCATGCAGGCGGAAAGTCGATCGCTTCGTGACCTCCCGCGCGGCATGGACTTCGTCGTTGAGGACGACCAGCACGCCTCGGCCACTCGACGCGGGAGCCACCGCAACCCTGATAGCGTTGACCAGGTTTGCCTGGGCGTCCGATGACAGACCGTTGAGCGGGCGCTGCGACCCCACGACAACCACCGGAATTGTCAGCTTCAGCGTCAGCGACAGGCAGTAGGCGGTTTCGTCCAGCGTTGCGGTGCCATGGCCGATGACGATGCCCGCGAGCTCCAGGTTTTCTTCGGCGAGCCTGGTGCAGAGCAGCGCCAGATCCCGCCAGTCTTCAGCGGTGATCGCAGTGCTTTCGATGTTCTTAAAACGAACCGGCGTTACTCGAGCCAGACCACCCAACGGCGGCAGCTGCGCGACGATGTCCTCGGCGTGAAGTCTGTTGTCGTTGTTTCCATAATCCAGGACATCAAACGCATCCTTGCCGATCGACGCGATCGTGCCGCCGGCTCCGATGAAAGCCACGTCGGGTATTGATCTTGCCATGGGCTATCGTTCTTCCGTGGGATCAGCCGCCGAGCGCGCCCTGCTGTGCAAGACGGCGATATTTCTGGATCACGGTTTGATAGCGCAAAGGATCGGCGAAAAGCGAGACCTCAAAAAGCTCTTCGGCCTCTCCCCGGGACAATAGTGCCATTTGAACCGCAGCATCCTTGACGGGCAGTCCCTGCTCGGCGGCGAAGCGGGCCACCGATCCGGCTTTCGGATAGTCGAAGACAGCCGCGATCGCGGTGGAAAGCGCAAGCGAACCTTCCGCCGCCGCGCGGCACGTCGCCTCATTGGCGTCGATGCCCGCGATGCATTTCGAAACGAGCAATGGTATCGCCCGGTCGAGCAACACGATCGACTCGGTCACGGCATTCAGAATGATCGATTCCCAGACATTGAGATCGAGTTCACCCTCGCAGGCGCGGGTGACGGTGGCGTCGTTGCCGAGAATGCGGAAATAGACCTGAATGGCCATTTCCGGAATGACCGGGTTGACCTTGCCGGGCATGATCGACGAACCCGGCTGCACAGCCGGCAGCGTGATTTCGGAAAAGCCGGCGCGCGGGCCTGATGACATCAAGCGCAAGTCTGCGCACATCTTGGCCATCGATAGCGCCAGCGTCTTCAGCACGCCGGACATCGATATCCACTGATCGGCATTCTGCAGTCCGTCGAAGAAGTTCTCGTCGGGTTCCAGCGCAAGCCCCGTGACGTGGCTAAGCTCCGCATAGACCGCCTTCTTGTAGCCGGCGAGCGCGCCGAATTCCGTGCCGACCGCAGTCGCACCTAGAGGCAAGCGCAGACACTTTTCCCTGGCGCTTTCCAACTCGCGAAAGATGCGCTGGAAACCATGCCTGTAACCCGACAACTGCTGGCCAAGCGTGATCGGCAGTGCATCCTGGAAGCAAGTGCGCGAGAGTTTGATCACGTCGGCGAACTCGACCTCCTTGGCGGCCAGCGCCTCCACCAGGATCGACACGGTGCCCTCAAGCTGCGCCAGCAACCCATGCACGGCCAGTTTCATCGCCGACGGGATGACGTCGTTGGTTGATTGCGCCATGTTCACATCGGTGTTGGGATGGACGCGGTCGTAACCCTTGCGCCCGGTTAACGCTTCGTTGGCCCGGTTCGCCAGGACCTCGTTGACATTCATGTTGGCGGCGGTACCGCCGCCACCGTGGTAGATGTCGACGCAGAATTGCGAAGGTTCGAAGTTTTCCAGGCAATATGCGCCGGCGCCGACGATCGCTTCGGCGATGTCCCTCGCCAGTCCGCCGGCTGCCAGATTGGCGAGCGCCGCAGCCTGCTTAATGCGAATGACACTCTGGGTAAAACCGGGAATATCAGCGATCGTCTTGCCTGAGATGGAGAAATTCTCCTGCGCGCGGACTGTCTGGATGCCATAGTAGTGAGCGTTGTCGATGCGCCGGCTGCCCAGGGCGTCCGTCTCAATGCGATCGCCATCGCTACCCGTTAAGCCTGGCATAGTCTCATTCATGTCGAAGTCCTTGGTTTGGATGGCGGCCGGATCAGAGAACCTTGTCCAGGAATCCCTTGGTCCGCGGGTCCTGAGGATGGGCGAAGAATGCCTTCGGTTCGCCCTGTTCGACGATCACGCCCTTGTCGGTGAAAAAGATGCGGTTGGCGGCCTCGCGGGCAAACCGCATCTCATGGGTCACCAGGATGCAGGTCATGCCGTCCTCGGCGACCTTCCTGACGGCGCTCAGCACTTCCTTGACCATTTCGGGATCGAGTGCTGCCGTCACCTCGTCAAACAGGATCACGTCGGGCTGCATGCACAAAGCGCGTGCGATCGCCACGCGCTGCTGTTGGCCGCCGGAAAGTTCGCCCGGATAGGAGAACGCCTTTTCCGGCAGACGCATTCCGGCGAGCAGATCCTTTGCCCGTTCCTCGACCTGCCTGCGCGGTTCCCCAAGCACCTGGATCGGCGCCATGGCAACGTTCTCCAGCACGGTCTTGTGCGGAAACAAATTATACTGCTGGAACACCATGCCGACGCGATGCCTTAGTGCCACCTTGTCGACCTTGGAGTCGGTGACGGTGATGTCACCGACCGTGATCGTGCCGTGATCCACCAGCGTCAGGCCGTTGATCGTGCGCAGGATCGTCGACTTGCCGGAGCCCGACGGCCCGATGATCGCCACCACCTCGCCCTTGGCAACGGTGAGGTCGACGCCGCGCAGCACCTCGAAACTTCCGAACGCCTTGCGCACACCCTTCAGCGTGACCAGGTCATGACCTTCAATCGCGGTTCGCATGGGAACTCCTCAGACGGTTCGGAAGCGCCGCTCGATCGCGTTGCTGATGCAGGAAATCGGATAGGTGTAGAGAAAGAACATCACGAGCAAAGTGACGTACATCGGGATTAGGAAACTCGCCTGCGCCTCCGACTGCACGGCTGCCTGCGTGCGCGCCAACGCTTCCTCGACGCCGACGATCGAAGCGAGCGGCGTTGCCGTGATCAGCAGCGCATAAAGGTTCATCCATGGCGGCAGCATACGTGTGATGCACTGCGGCAGGATGATGCGGAAGAGCGTCACCGACCTGGAATAGCCAAGCGCTTCGGCCGCCTCCCATTGCCCCTTCGGGATGGAGCCGATGGCGCCGCGCACGATTTCCGAAAAATTCGCCGCGACCGGCACGCTGAAACCGAGCGTTGCGCGCAGCCAACTCGGCACGTTGTAGGCAACACCGGAAATCGTGATCGAATATGGCATCAGGAAGATGCAATAGAACAGCAGCACCAGCCAGGGAGCGTTGCGGAACAGCTGGGTGGCGAGGCGAACACACCTGCGGCCGTGCCGAGCACGATGGCTAGAACGCTCATCAGCACATTGAGCCCGAAGCCCCACAGCACAAAGGGCAGCCAGCGGAAAACATCGGCGAAGGCGGAGGTGTCAGACATGGTGCGCGCTCCTCAGTTCGCGCCGAAGCCGGGCAGGCGCATCGCCGTCTGCACGCGGCCGATGATCCACACCACGATCCCGGTCAAGAGCAGATAGACGACCAGCATGACGTTCATCATCTCGAAGGTGTTGAGGGAGTCCGACCAGATCTGGTTAGACACGTAGAGCAGTTCCGCGACGCCGATCGCGTAAGCGACCGTCGTCGCCTTGGTGAGATCAACCAGATTGTTGGCAAGCGAGGCGAAGGAAAAGCGCAGGCCAAGCGGCGCCACGACATGGCGAAACGCTTTGAAACGCGAATAGCCAAGCGCCAATGCCGCCTCCTCATAGGAGCCGTGTACGGCGCCGACACCGGAGCGGAAGGTCTCGATGTTGAAGGCGCCTGCGTAGAGCGAAAGCGTGGTCACCGCCCAGGTGAAGTTTCCAATCATCGGCACCGGCAGGCCAATGGCGTTCTGTCCGGCCGGCATCAGACTGCCGACGGCGAAATAGAAGAAATACATCTGCACCAGGAGCGGTGTGTTGCGGATGAGCGCCACGTACGCGTTCACCAGCATTGCAGCCGGGCCTCTGGACAGACCGAGGACCGCCGCACCGACGCCACCGATCAGGACGCTGAAGAACGTGCACACAATGACCAGCGCGCAGGTGGTGACGAGCCCCGACACGAAGCGCTCGAAATCGAAGGCGTCGTAAAGGATCGTCAGGTTGATGCCCGACGCCTTGAGGTCGAGTGCGAATTGACGGAACAGTTCAAGCATCGCCCGCTCCCGTGAAGAGGTGGCCGGCCCCGTTCAAGGGAGCCGGCGCGATCAGATGCATCACTGCCGGGATGACGTGGGTCCGCACGTCATCCCCGGCCCGAAGACGCTTCGGCTCAATTCGTGTTCAAATGGTCTTTGAGCGCCTCGTGCATTTTTCTGAGGTAGGCGGATTCGGCGATGCCGTTGGCCTTTTCCAGTTCGAGAATCTTCCCCGAACGGTGCCAGTTGGCGATGGCGCCGGCGACCAGCACGCCCCACGGCTTGTCGAGATCGGTCTTGCGCACGGCAATGCCCCAAGGCGCGTCGTCCTGGGTGGCCAGCGGCATGTGATAGTCCGCCCATTTCGGATCGGCTAGCTGCACGTTGATCAGATTGTCATCGGAGAGCACGCCGATGCAGCGGCCCTGCTGCAAGGCGCTATCGACCTCGGCATTGCCGGCAAATGCCAGCAGCTCGATCTTAAACTTCTCCTGCGCCGTTTTGTTGTACCAGGCACCTTGGGTAGCGCAGATGGTCTGGCCCGACATTTCGTCCCAGTTGGTCGCCTTAACCTTCTTCGGAAGAAGGATGTTGTAGCCCGACGAGTAGTAGTTCGGGTGGACGAAGCCGACGACCTGCCGACGTTCGGCCGTATCGGTCGCCGAGGCGATCATGAGGTCGATCTGCCCCTGGGCAAGAAATTCGAACCGGTTGGCCGAGTTGACCTTCACAATCTCGACCTCGGCCCCCAACAATTCGCCGAGCGCCTTGGCGAGGTCGACCTCCATACCCGCGAAGCTGCCGTCGACCGCCCGGTAGGACCACGGTCTGTAATCGTCCTTGGTGCCGACCTTCAGCACCTCCGTCGCCTCGATCTTGCACAAAGTATCGTCACCGCAATCGAGCGTCTCGGCGTGCGCTACGGCCACGCCGAGCCCGACAGCCAACCCGAAGGCGAAGATCTTCAAAGCTTTCATCGTCATCTCCATCCGTGAGTGTTCCAATACCTCCGCTTCCGCGAAGCGACGGCTTCGCGGGCGGTTTTCTCTTTTGTCTGTTGTTCTCGAAGGCCTGTTCTTGCTGTTGTCGGGCCTTGGCAGACATAAATGACGCCAAGGGCCGCCGGCCGCAATTGCTTTTCGGCATAAGTACCCATACTAATGAAGATCATAATGTCAGTTAATGACAGAGGCTTCCGATGAAGGGCGGCATCGACCTCAGGATGCTGGAAATAGCCGCCGTGGCGATTGAAAGCGGCAGCATGAGCGTGGCCGGATCACGCCTCGGCCTGACCCAATCCGCAGTGTCGCAAGCCGTGCACCGTCTGGAAAAAGAGATTGGCACCAGGCTTCTGCACCGCGAGCGTCGGCCGATGGTTCCGACCCATGCCGGAAGCGTGCTGGCTGTCCAGGTCCGGGAAGTTGTTCAGCGGGTGGGCCGAGCAGTTGACGCGGTGCGCTCGGCGGCAGCGATGCCTGAGCGCCTGGACCTGCGGCTCGGGCTGGTCGATTCCTTTGCCGGCACGATCGGCGCCTATCTGGTCAAGGAACTGGTGGATGGCGCGCTGGCCCTGCGGCTGACGGCATGGTCGGGCCTCGCCTATTCTCATACCGAGGCACTGATGCGTCATGCCATTGACGCAGCCGTCACCTCGGACCCGATGGAAGGCCTCGACGAGATCGTGCGCTACCCCCTGTTTCGCGACCCCTATGTGCTGCTGGTGCCCAAAACTCTCGGCGCTGATTGCCGGGACTTGGACCTGCGCGAGATCCTTTCCCGCCATAGCCTCATACGCCACAGCGCGCGATCGCATAGCGGTACCCATGTCGAGCGGCAGTTGCGCCGGCTTGGCCTAGAGCCACCGCGCATGCTCGAATTCGATACCTCCGACTCGCTAGTTGCCATGGTGGCGACCGGCGTCGGCGTTGCCATCACCACCCCGCTCTGCCTGCTTCAGGGCGCTGCCTTTGTCGACGGCGTCGAGGTGATGCCGCTGCCAGGACCGGGATTTTCGCGCCAGCTGACTTTCGTCACGCGCCGCGATGAGTTTTTGACGCTCGGGCCGCGCGTTGCCGAACTCGCCCGCAATATCATCAGAGCGAAGGCCCTGCCACGCTTCTTCAAACTCGCCCCTTGGCTTGAATCCAGAGTGGAATGGATGATGTTGGGACCCGATAGCAATGGCTGAACAGGTCCGTTGGCGCGTTGCAGCGAATGCGGGCATTGGCGTTGGTAGTATGACCGAGATGGGGCAGACTTTTCCCCACCGGTTTTGCAGCGCCGAGACAGATCGAATCGTGCCCAACACCGCAGAAAATATCGCAGGGTTTCCTAATGGGAGGAAAGGCGGTAGCGCGCTTCCGACTCGAACCCCAGATAAGGGCTTCGATCAAAGTCGCAACACTACGGATCCAGACCCCTTAATTTCCTTCATAAGCGCGCGCAATTCGGCTGGAGGCGCAAGGCAGAAAGTTCGAAAGGCTTCCAAGAACCCCAGGCAAACTGGACGCCGCGGCGGTCAATGAGGTGTAAGCGCCGTTCGCCTTCAGCGTCAATATCACCGGCGCGTCTGTACGATTGCGCCAGAACCAGCCATGGTTTCCGCCAAGGCGGCTCCATCCTCGTGGCTCACGCCCCCTCGCCCCTTCTCGTAGGAGACGTTCGGGCCGTCGCCGTGCAGGTCATAGTTGACCTTGGCTGCTCCGCCCCCGCTGCCACGCTTAGCTTCACCTGGACTCCTTCACCGGGCTGCTTGTGTCATGTCGGACTACTGCAAGACACCCGCCTCGATGCGACCAGCAAAGTGGCAAAGAGCTAGATGTGATTCTGACAGGCTATTGACTGGAGGTATCGTTTCACAAACGGGCTGAACCGCAGGGCACCGCGTTCGGAAGCGGCACCCGGTCGGCGGGTTAACCGGACTTGGAACATCTCCCTTCAAGATGATCCGCTGGCGCTCGCGTTCCTCAACTGGGCTAGTCGAGGGGACCGCGCTGAGCAGCGCCTGAGTATAGGGATGCGCGGGCTGGCTATAGAGCGCGCCGCTCTCACCTTCCTCCATGATGCGTCCGAGATACATTACATAGACCCGCTGCGCGGCTTGGCGGACGATGGCGAGATCATGTGCGATGAGCAGGCATGACATTCCGAAGTCATCTCGCAATTTCAGAAACAGGTTCATGATCTGCGCTCTGATCGAAACGTCGAGCGAACTGACGGGCTCGTCACAGATCAGGACGGTGGGGTCGGCTGCCAGCGATCGCGCGATACAGACCCGTTGACGTTGACCACCCGACATTTCCCGCGGATAGCGTTCCATGATCTGGTCGGGCAAGCCCACTTCATTCAACAGTTCCTTTACACGCGCCACGCGCGCGGAGCGGTTATTCTCCCCATTGATGATCAGTGCTTCATCGATCGCCTGACCAATCGTCTGCCGGGAACTCAGCGAGGAAAGCGGATCCTGAAAGATGTACTGGATCTTGCGCCTTCGTTCGAACAGATGCTTGCCGCTCATAGCCAGGAAATTTTCGCCCTTGAACCGGATCTCTCCGGATTTGGCGCTCTCCAGACCGACGATTGTCCGACCCAGTGTCGATTTTCCGCATCCCGACTCCCCGACCAATCCCACAATCTCGCCTGCGCCAATCTTCAGGCTCACGCCATCACAGGCCTTAATCTCAGCCCCTGTGTGGCGGTCGCGAAAGTGTGTTTTGAGATCGACGATCTCAATGAGGTTCTCAGGCATCTTCCATCACTCGCGCAAGCTTGTTGATGATGACCGGGCATGCGGCGACGTGCGTCGACGACTCTCCTGGTACGGAAAGCAAGTGCGGTTGAGTGGCGCTACAGCTTTGCAGCGCCGAAGCGCAGCGTGGCGTGAACGCACAACCGCGTATCAACCGAGACAGATCTGGCGGCTGGCCAGGAAGACCAATAAATTTCGAACCAATGTCTGCATTTAACGATGGAACTGAACCGAGCAGACCTTTGGTGTAGGGGTGGACCGGCGTCATCAGCACGTCGTCCACCGGACCCAGTTCGGACAGCCGGCCAGCGTACATCACCGCCACCTTGGTCGCCATGCCGGAGACGACACCAAAATCGTGAGTGATGATTACGATGGCCATCTGCAGGCGTCTCTGTAGGTCTTTCAGCAGCTCCACGATCTGAGCCTGCACCGTGACATCGAGCGCGGTAGTGGGCTCGTCCGCTATGAGGAGCTTGGGCTCGCCGGCAATGCTCATCGCTATGCCAACGCGCTGGCGCATACCCCCGGAAAGCTCGTGCGGATACTGCTGTAGTCGGCTGAGTGGATCGGGTAGCCCGACCAACGCCAGCAGTTCGGCGGCTCGTTTGTCCGCCTGCGCCGCAGTCATGCCAAGGTGCAATTCCGAGACCTCGGCGATCTGCCTTCCAATGCGTCGGACCGGGTTGAGAGAACTCAACGGATCCTGAAATATGACGCCGATCTCGCCTCCACGCAGTTTGCGCATTTGTTGCTCAGGCGCTCGCAGGATGTCGAGGCCGTTGAATTTCACCGTCCCCTCTATTTCGGCGTCGAGTCCAGTCGGAAGCAGAGATAGCGGCGCCATGTTGAGGATGGTCTTGCCGCTGCCGCTTTCGCCAACAATCGCCAGGACCTCGCCTTCGTCCACACGGTAGCTCACGCCATCGACCGGCTTGACGCTGGTTCTCGCCGTATGGAGCGTCACCGACAAATTGGAGACTTCGAGCAATGCAGGTGTTGGGGAACTCCCAGTGCTCATGTCACGATCTCCTTCATAAACAATTTCTTGCGGGCGGCCAAGCTCCGCTTGGTCATCCGGCGCGGGTTCTTGGACAGCGCGATCTTCTCGCCGAACAGGTTGAAACCTACGACCATGATGGTAAGCGCGAGCCCCGGAAGGATCACCAGGCGCGGTGCTTCTTCAAGATAGGGCAGGCTCGAAACCAGCATCTGTCCCCACTCCGCTTGCGGCGGCTGCACACCGAGCCCCAGAAAGCTCAAGTTAGCGATCGCGAGGGCCAAAATACCGACGTCCGCGCTCGCGTAGATCAGCACGGATCCCAATGCGACCGGCACCAGATGTTTGAATATGATCCTGAGTCGACTGGCGCCCAAAACGCGAAGGCTTTCGATATGCGGCTGGTTTACTGCCGCCGCCACCACACCTCGCGTCAGCCGGGCATAGATTGGCGTCCAGGCGATCGCCAGCGCAATGATCATATTCCAATAGCTAGGGCCGAATACACCAACGATCGCCAGCGCCACCACAAGACTAGGCACACTGAGGCCGAAGTCGACCATACGCATGAGGATTTCGTCGATCCAGCCACCGAAATAGCCGGATATGGTCCCAACCAACATTCCAAATATGCCGGCAAGAAACAGGACAATGGTCACACCCACGAGCGTGGTCTGGGCACCCGCAATAAGTCGGCTGAGCACGTCGCGCCCGAGGTTGTCGGTGCCCAGCCAATAGACTCCTGAAAACGATTCAGTTGGAGCAAGGAGGTTTTGCGTATTCGGGTCATAAGGGCTGACCAGTGAGCCGAAGATCGCGATGAAGACAAAGAACCCGATCATCAGCGAGATCGGCCAGCCGACGCTGCGAAAGAATGATTTTATCGAACTCATGATCAGGCCCTCGCAGCCCGACGTTGAAGCGGATCGACGACAATGACGATCAGGTCGACGACGAGATTCACCACAATGAACAGCACGGAGAAGATCAGCAGGCACGCCTGCAGTACTGGGAGATCCCGGAAGCGAGCTGCCTCAACAAAATAGGCGCCAAGACCTTGCCACGAAAAAATCGGTTCGATGATGAACGCGTTGGGCACCATCTGGGCCAGCGCCATTCCAAACGCTGTCAAAACGACCGGGACGATATTCGGCAAGGCGTCGCGAAACAGAATTCTTCGTCTGCTGAAGCCTTTGCTGATCGCGGTAATGACATAAGGCTTGCTCATAGTTTCCTCCAGCGCGACCCGTGCGACGCGGCTGAGGAGCGCACCTGGAACAACCCCAATGGCGATGCTCGGCAAAATCCAACTGGAAAGTCCCCTGAAGCCGAAAGTGGGAAACACGTTCCACGTCACGCCGAACGCATAAATGAGCATTGAGGCTAGGAAAAATTTTGGGATCGACACGTTCAAAACGGCGAAGGCGCGGATCATCCGGTCTGTCGTTCCGTTAGGCCACATGGCACCCATGAAGCTGAGCCCGACACCAACGATCAGCATGACAATGCCGCCGCCAGCAATAAGAACCAGAGTGGGCTCAAGGCGTTCCATTATGGCTTCTGAGACCGGCTGACCGGTTCGCAGCGACCTTCCGAAATCGCCCTGCAACACATCGCCGAGCCAGTGCACATATCGCAATGGCAGTGGATCGTTCAGGCCGTATTCGATCGCCACCTGCTCAACGACCTTGTGCGACACAAAGCCGCCTCTCAACTCAGCTATGAGCGCGGCCACGTTTCCGGGAAACGCTGCGATCAAGATGAAAGAGAACACAGAGGCGATGGCGATGAGGATGGCGGCGGAAACACCGCGCTTCATGGCTATTCTCAGCATGGCGAACCTTTGGCTTTCCTGAGACTGCGGGTGCCTCGGCGCGAAGCCGAGGCACAGGTACAACTTAAAGAGATATGCCTTTCAGCGGCATCTCGTATTCTGTCGCGGGTATGGCAAAAGCCTTGACGCGATCATTGTGCGCCCAGATTCGCTGGGCGTGGAACAGCGGCATCATCGCCCAGTTTTCATGCAGCCAGGTGAAAACGGCCTGGAATGCCTCAGCCCGCTCGGGCTCCGGAGCCGAGAGTGCCTTGAGGATCAGTGGGTCAACCGCCTTGTCCTCGTAGATCTTTCCATCCGTTCCCGGTTCGATCGTCGAGAGGACCATCAAACCAATTGAATTGAAGGGGTCATACGGCGCGCCGTTGGTTATAAACAGCGAGAGATCATACTTGAACTCCGGAATATCACCGTGACGCGTAGCGTGGTCAACGTTGCGCAACTTCACACCGATACCGGCTTCCGAAAGCAACGCCTGTATAACCTCGCCGAGGGCGCGGGAGCTCGGGACCGCGTCTTCAGATATGACAAGATCGATGTTCAGTTGCTTGCCATCCTTGGATCGGACAGGCTCTCCAACCCAACCGGCCTCGTCGAGCAGGCTCTTGGCCTTTTCCAGGTCACGCTTCGGAACTTCAAATCGGGTTCCCGAATAAGCGATTACCTCGGGATAAAGGTTCATTGTAGCAGTGGCAAAACCCTTCATCACTGCCTTGCAGATGCCCTCGCGGTCGAGGAGCAGGTTGAACGCCTCGCGAACACGTACATCCTTGAAAGTATCGATGCGCGGGTTGAAGCCGAGCACAATAGTATCCGTGCCCGTGTCGGTCACCACGGTCACGCCGGAAGACTCAAGGGTCTTCGCATCCTGAGGACTGACCGGAGCGATGAACTGTCCGCCCATCGCGTCGATGTCGCCTGCTCGTAGCGCCGACATCCGGCTGCGTGCGTCCGGCATGACAATCAGCGAAACCTTGTCAACCGAAGGCTTTGCGCCCCAGTACTTTTCGTTTGGAATGAGGTCGGTACCCTCGGGCGCGTCCTTCTCGATCTTCCACGGACCTGTTCCCACGGCGGATGCGTACTTGCCCTCTCCATCAACTGCTTTGGGGCTCAGGAACCTTACGGGCCTGACGTAGGAAAACTCTACGAGAGCCGTGGGAGTCGGTTGCTTGAAATGGATTGCGATTGTCATCGGATCGACGATCTCGATCTTGTCGAGATTCGCGCTAATACGCATCCAGTTGTAGTCTTCCTTCGGAAGCCAGCGGTCCAGATTCCACTTTGCCGCTTCGGCGTTCCAAGGCTCGCCATCCGTGAACGTCACGTCGGGGCGAAGCTTGAACGTGTATACTTTGTCATCGGGTGATTTGCCCCAGGAGGCAGCTAGGGCTGGTTCGATCTTGCCGCCTGAAGAGTAGTGCACGAGCGGTTCGAAGATCATGTCCTGCACGGCGAAGATGCCGACATAACGCTGCGGATCGAGATTTCCCGCTGCGCGACCGATCGGCAGCCGCAACGTCTTGCCTTCTTTTGCCCAAGCCTGATTTGCACCGACACCGGTGACCAAGAGGCCGCCCATGGCCACCGATCCCAGCAATAGAGTTCTGCGTGAAAGAAGTGTCATCTAAATTCCCCTGTTATGGTTATGACCTGTCTTCTGCGTAAACCTTCGACCTCGCGCTTCCTCTTCGATTGTCGCGCCCCTTTCCGAGGCTGCGCTTATTCTGCTCGGTTCGAATTCCGGACCTGGTTGATCTCCTACGGCAGCGCCAAGCCTCGGTGCCTGACTTGCCTGAATGCTCAGTCGTGGCTGGGGCCGGCAACCGCGTATTTGGGTACGACGCTGCCAGGAGCTCCACCGAAGAAGCGTGACGGTCTGAACATGGAGAGTTCTTCGCGGATGTTCCCGTGAACAATCTCATCGGCCAGCAACCGAGCCATCTGCGGCGCGATCGTGACACCGCTATGTGTCACGCCGACATAATATCCATCGACTTGCGGCATCGGGCCGGCGCAGGTCAATCCGTCGCCGGGGATCGGACGAACCGTCGTCCTGACGACCTCGATGCTGACTGCCTCCAGCGCTGGAAGCAGCTCACGTGCAGCATTGAGGATGGTGGCCGCTTCGATGCCATCAGGCCGAAGCAATTTCGGTTCGGAAAGCTGCTCGTCGACTGAGATCTTGTGAAGCATCAGGCGGCCTGCGCCGTCGGGACGGACATCGAGATCGTCGGCGTGGAACTGCCGCCTCAAGGTCATCGCCACTGGCTGGGTGAACGCCAGAACGCCGATTGACGACTTCATTGGGATGCCGGGAATATCGCCCAGGCTTTCTTTGGATGCCCCCCCCGTGCAATTCACCACAACGTCAGCTTCGAATCGTTCACCGGCCGCCGTGCGCACTCCTGAAACGCGTCCAGACCCCGTCTCCAACGACTTGATTTGCGTGCCGGTGTAGACCTGCGCGCCCCAGCGCTCAGACGCGCTGCGCAACAGGCAAGCCGCATAAAGGACGGGATCGATCCAGCCCTCTTCGGGGTAATAGACGATCGGAGCGTCACCTATCGCCTGAACATCGAGGTCAGGCTCCATCGCGGCAACGCGATCGCGGGAGATAAAGTCGACGCCATACCCCCATTCCTGCTCAAGCTTTACTCCCGCCAGCTGCTTTGCCTGTGCGGCCTCCGTGGTCCACCATTCGAAACTGCCTGTTTGGTTGAACCAGCGCGCGCTCTCGAACTCACGGGCGAGGTCAATATAGGCTCGCATACCTGCGACGTTGAGCACATGGTATTCGCGAGGTCTTTTTCCGTTGGCGTTTGTCCAAGCAAAACTTACCGCGGAAGCACCCGATGCAATTCTACCCTTCTCAAAAACGGAAACTTTCGCTCCCGCTTTAGCCAGCTCGTATGCAACGGAGCTCCCAATAACTCCCGATCCTATTACGACAACACGCATATATTATTGCTCCGAATGAGTTATCCAAGCGATTCTTTCAAAATCCAGCCACGCAGCCGAAGTCATCTTTGAACGGCTATCTCTGCTGGGTATATTCTGTTGAGAGCGATGGTCATCGTCAACGATCCAGCGACGTGTGGTTTATGCTTGAAAGTTATGAACTTCGCAGATGAGTCCGGGAGTGCCGGTGCTAGGCTGGACGAAAGTTACTCGGGAACGCATGCATCATGAGTGCCGATCATCAAGCGCCAGCTTTCATGGTGCTCGACAAGAATGCCATTCGATCCGCGCTCTCGATCGAACTGTCGCTTGAGATCGCACAAGCAGCGCTGCGCAAGACGTCCAACGGCGTTGCGAGCCAGGATGTCCGACGAACGCTGGCGCTGCCCGGGTTGGAAGGAACTTGTCTATCCGTAATGTACGCGGCGCTCTCCGACCGTGACCTGTTCGGCGCGAAAGTCCTCTCGGTCTTTCCCGGTAACTTCTCGCGAGGGCTACCATCACATCGAGGAGCTATCATCCTCTTTGACAAGGAAAATGGCCGTCCGGTCGCGCTGGTCGATGGCGGGGAATTGACCGCCTGGCGAACAGCGGCAGCGAGCGCGGTCGCTACCAGAGCACTGTCTCGCGCCAACTCCTCGATCCTTGCGATCTTTGGATATGGTGACCAGGCGCGACGTCACATAGAAACGATCTCGAAGGTGCGTCCCATCAAGCGGCTTCACGTTTGGGGGCGAAATCCTGAGAAGGCGTCGCGTTTCGCTGAAGAACAGGCTAGCGCAGGTTTTGAGACATTGGTCTTCGCGTCCGCAAGAGAGGCCTTGGTAGAAGCCGACATCGTCTGCACGACGACCTCGGCACAGGAGCCGGTACTGTTCGGCGAATGGCTGCCTCCGGGCATTCATATCAACGCCGTCGGCGCAAGCGTGTCTCAATGCCGCGAACTCGACCTGGAATGTGTGCGCAGATCGAGCATTTGGGTCGACTACATGCCAATGGCGCTCATCGCGGCTGGAGAACTGGTCGAAGCTCTCAAGCTAGGGGTCGCCAGCCGAGACGACATCCGTGGAGAGATCGGCGCGATGCTGGAAGGCGCCATCCCCGGCCGGACCACCGATGCGGAGATTACTCTTTACCGTTCTCTCGGCGTGCCGGCGCAGGATATCGAACTTGCGAATTTCGTTTACCGGGTTGCCCGCGAAAGGTCGCTTGGCTCCCTCATTGATTTCGAGGTGTGACCATATGCTGGACTGCCAACGCGATCTTTTCGATCTCTCGAGGTCGATCGCCTATCTCGACGCCGCATACATGTCTCCAATCCCCAAAATATCGCTGGAGGCTGGCTTAGCCGGGACAGCCGTGAAGGCGTCGCCCTGGAAGATGTCCATCCGGTCATACTACGACGAGGTCGAGGATGCGCGGGCACTGGCCGCCTCGATGATCAACGCGGATCCCGCCGATATCGCAATCGTTGCCGCTACGAGCTACGGGACGGCGGTCGCCGCGGCCAACGTGCCTGTGGAGCCCGGCTCGACGATCATCCTCATGGAAAACGAACATCCGTCGCATCGGTATGTTTGGTACGAAATGGCGGCGAAAAGCGGGGCATCGATCACAATCGCAAAACGACCCGCCGACAATGATTGGACGTCTGCGCTCATCTCGGCGATCGGATCGTCCAACGTACCGGTCGCTGTCGTCGCAGGCACGATGGTGCATTGGTTCGAGGGAATGTCGGTTGACATGGAGGCGGTCGCATCCGCCGCGCGGGAGGTTGGCGCATGTGTCGTCGTCGATGGAACGCAGTGGGTCGGAGCGCTGCCTTTCGACGTCAAGACGGTGCGCCCGGACTTTCTCGTTTTCGCCACCTACAAGTTCCTTCTAGGGCCATATCGCCTCGCATTTCTCTACGCTGACCGCCGATGGCATTCGACGGGTAAGCCTCTCGAACATCATTCGTGGAACCGTCTGGGCGGCGATAAGTCAGACTTCTATGCGGTAGATGTCCCTGAGTTCTTGTCGGGGGCCCGGCGATTTGACATGGGCGAACGTTCCGATTTCGCGGTATTGCCAGTTGCGATCGCCTCTCTTCGCCTCTTGAGTGCGTGGAGCGTCGCAGGCGTGTTTTCCCGGCTTGATCATCTCAACCAATTGATCTGGGACGAAGCTGCGAAGCTCGACCTAAACGTGTCTGATAAGCGCTTTCGAGCCCCGCATATTGCAATCGTCGATCTTGGCGACAGGCCGACCGATGGACTTTCCGACCAACTCAAGAGCAAGGGGATTTTTGCGACCGTGCGCGGAACGAAACTGCGCATCTCTCCTCACGTCTATAACGACGAAGAAGATGTGAAGCGCCTCTTCGCCGCTATCGCATGAAGGCAGGGTGCGCGAGACTGTCCCCTTCGTTTTGAGACGGTCAGACGGCGGCAGTGAATTGGATTTCCACACGGATGTCAGGGAGCGCGAAAGTCGCGCCCACGGTAGCGCGTGCGGGAGGAACCGTGCCGTCGAGCCACCTGACCCACGCCCTGTTCATCTCATCAAACTCGTCGATGTCGCGCATCCAAATTTGCGCTGAGAGAATTTTCGATTTGTCCGATTGGGCCTTGCCAAGAAGGGTGTCGGCCTTCCGCAGCACCTGTAGGGTCTGCCCGAAAGTATCGGCACTTCTGTCATCGGCTGTGAGGCCGGAGAGATACGCCACGCCCTGGTGGATAACCACACGGCTCAATTTCTCGTTTGTCTCAAGCTTTTGGATGGATCTGTCCCAGGGAGTGGTGTAGCTGACGGCTTGGTCGCCGCGCTCTCCGGCATGGGGCCGGGCTGATCAGCGTGCCACGGCTGGCAGGCTGATCAGAAGGATCAT